>CAXTWN010000062.1:0-1464 GCA_964248055.1 uncultured Acidobacteriaceae bacterium
GGGCGGGTGGGGGCGGGGGGGGGGCGGGCCGCCCGCCCCGCCCACGGCGGAGGAGCTGAGCAGGGCGTTGAAGCTGACGGTGGAGCCGAGAAAGACGCCGGCGAGGGGAAGGCCGGCGTACTGGCCAAAGGTGCCGAGCAGGTTGGTGAACTGGGTGGAGGAGACGACGCCGGCGGCGAGCAAAAGCCCGAGCTCCTCGATGGCGTTGGTGAGGGGATTGCTGGTCAGGACGAGCTGACCGGAGGCGATGGCCTCCGAGATGAGCGACTGGTTGGCGCTGATGATGCTTTGGGCCTCGGCGGCCACCGGGAAGATGCCGACCGAAGACGGCGTCGCCGCGCCGAGGGTGCGGGTGCGGGTGGTGTCGACCTCGTAAAGGGTAAGGTCGAGCATGACCTCGGCGCCGCTGTCCACCAGGTCGGCCAGGGTGGCGTTGACCCGCTCCATGGAGCCCTGGTCGCCGCGCAGGACCAGGCCGCTGGAGAAGCTGACGGCGGTGACGGCCTTGAGGCCGAAGATGCTGCGGGCGAGGTTGGCGTATTCGGTGAGGTTCTGCTCGGTGGCGCCGGGGATGAAGAGGGTCTCTTCGATGAGGGGTTGGGAGCCGGCGCGGGTGTCGGGCGTGTCTCGAAGAAAGTAGATCGCCTTGGGTTCAAGCGGAACGGCGAGCGTGTGGGTAAGGAGGCCGGCGACGCGGCTGGCTTCGGTAAAGGTGGCGCCTTCAAGGTCGAAGCGGAGGGCTGGACCGTTGGCGACGCTGCTGTCGAACTCGGCCCGGAGGCCGAAGGCGCTGCACAGGGCCCGGAGAATCTCCTGGGCATCGCCGTGGATATGAAAGGTCTGGGCGCCGGAGGTGGGAGTCAGTTCAATGGGGCCGCCGACGGTGCGCGTGTCGGCCGAGCGGAGGGCGCGCGCGATATCGGCCTGGTTCAGGGGATCCGTCGGTGAGGGGAGCGGCGAGGCCCCGGGAGTGGCGTTCGTGTCGGGGCTGAAGTGCTGACGGACAACGGCGTTCTCAGGGTCGATGGCGCGGGCTTGTTGCAGCAGGCCTTCGGCTTCAGCGGTGTGCCCCAGGATCTGTGCAGCCGCGGCGCGCTGCACCAGCTCGGTGAGCCGGTGCTCGCGGGTCACGGCGAGGGCGAGCGCGTAGTCGCGGTTACGGGGATTGAGTTCGGCGGCGCGGGTGAAGTCCTGTTCGGCGGCGAGCAGGTCTTTGTGGTTCAGGGCGCGGGCGCCGCGAAGATAGGCCTCCTCAGCCTCGCGGCGGGCCCTGGTGGAGATCTCCGGGGCAGGAACAGCGGCTCGAGGCGGCGCGGCAGGGGTGTCCGCGCCGGCGGGCACGCTCCCCTGTGCGTTCCCCGTGGGAGCGTTTGCAGGAGGCGCGGTGGGCGCTTGCCCGAGCCCGGCAAGCGCCGTGCACGAGACGAAGACGGGCGGCAGGAGGGCAATCGAAAGCGCCCGGCT
>CAXTWN010000062.1:1474-10524 GCA_964248055.1 uncultured Acidobacteriaceae bacterium
GTGGGCCGGAGGCTGCGAGGAAGCCTGGGCAAGACGATCGGGCGGGTCGGCATGCTCCCTGTTGGACGAAGCGGGCGCGCTAACGTCCCCCGGCGACGACGCGAAGATCAGGACGGACGGGACGGACAGAGCGCGGCGGACGGCGCATGCCCTGACGGATGGCGTTGGAGTCCATGCCGAGCTCGGCGAGGGTGCGGCTGAGGGTGTTGCGATGCATGCCGAGCTCTTCGGCGGCCTTGCACTGATTGCCGCGATGGCGCGCGAGCGTCTCCAGGATGAAGCGCTTCTTGAACTCGCGCACGGCGTCGGCGTAGGTCATGCCCGCGGCGTGCATGCCCAGAACAAGATGATCGAGCTCGCGTTTCAACGGCGTACCCTCGTTAGGCTTGAACTACGGAAGCTGAACTCCAGTGTGCGACGGGAGCCCGGACTTGATCCAATCGGCGGTGCTGTGCATGAGGCCCAGAGCCTTGAGGTGACCCAGCCCATCGCGAAGACGGGTGCGGAGGTCCCCGGGCATGGTGAAGGATACCGCATGTGCGAGACGGAGGAAATAGGGTGCCAGTTGCGAGCTTTGCACCCACGGCGCAGTGGGAAGAAACGCCGTTACGGCGAGCAGAAGCGCGGTGCCGAGCAGGGCTCCGCGGAACAGGCCGAAGAGCGCTCCCCCGAGGCGGTCGGCGATGCCCAGACCGATGGTGCGGGCGCCGCGGCGAAAAAGCCGGCCGAGGAGGCTGCAGACGACCGTGACCGCGGCCAGGATGAGCAGAAAGGCCGTGAACTGCGCGAAGGCAGGCGTGGTGATGAGCCCGGCCAGGGCATGCGCGGCGTCGCGGTAGAACCAGCACGCCAGCGGGAAGCCGAGCAGAAGGCCGAGGAGGGTGAAGGCTTCGCGAAAGAAGCCGTTGATGGCCGCGCGGACCGCGGAGTAGAGGAGCAGCGCGGCAAGAAACCAGTCTAGGGGATTCATGGGAGGAATACGTACGCTTTTGGAGCGGGCCAGGTTGTCAGTCGAGCTCTGCCACCAGCCACATGGTGTCGCTGGTGGGCATCCGATCGGAGATGCCGAAGCGGATGACCTTGAAGCCTGCGTCCTGCATCAGCTGCCGCAGGGTCTTCGGGGTGAAGTAGTTGACGTGGTCCGGGAAACGAAACCCGCACCAGGCTTCACGGCGCAGGGTGCGATTCCAGGAGGCGTAGTTGGGTACCTTCACGATCAGTCGCGCCCCCGCCCGCATCACCTGCTTCGCTTTGGCCAGAGTCGTCCGGGCATGGATGTCGTGTTCCAAAAAGGAGGTCATGATGACCCCGCTGAACTCCGCCCGCGGAAGCGTGTCCAGACCCGCTAGGGCATCGGCCTGCACCACGCGCCCGCCACGCGGCGCAAAGGCCCTGGCCGCCTGCTGGCTTAGCTCGTGGCTGATCTCGATGCCGAAGGGCACATAAGCGGCAGGGAGTTTGGCCAGGGTGTGGCCTCCCGCGCAGCCGACGTCGAGGACGGTACCCGGGGCGATGTACCCGGTCACGAGGCTCATCAGCTTGTCACGCCTGGTTGCGCCCTGCAGGAGAGCCTTGGGCGCGCGGCTCAGGGCGTGCAGCAGAGGGTGGCGTCTCCGCCGGGCGACAGACTCTTCCGCAAACGTCTTTTCCCAGGCGAGTTCGTCTTCCAGCGCCTCCGGGCGAGGCGGATTTTCCAGATACACCATCTCGCAACGCGCACACTGTTTCAGCTGCCAGCCATCACGCGAATATCCCAGCGACGGCGCGTCCCGATTTTGACTGCCGCACAGCGGACAGTCGTTTTGCATCAGTTGCATTCGTCCAGCCTAATCTCCCGAGGAACGAATGAGGGTGGAGCGGAGCGGTATGGACGCAACGAAGCGCCTTGCGTGCGATGCCGCCGGTCAAGTCGCTCCAGCTTCGCACGGTTGGGTTCACTCTTCGTTCGTCCCCGAAGCTTCCGACCTCAAAAGCGCAAGGGCTTTCGCCAGGCGGCGCTGGCGCGTTTCGGCGCGCTTGGCGGTGGTGATCCAATTGCGGTATTCCTTGCGCCGGGTAACCGTGAGGGCAGAGAAGGCGGCGGTGAGCTGTTCCTGTTCCAGGAGCGCTTCGAAGTCCGCCGGCATCTCGACGGTGCGCGGCGTTTCGTCCCTCCAGAGCTCGACCTGCAAGAGCTGGCCGGGGGACTTCCCCAGCGTGGCGAGGATCGTGCGCGGGACTGAGAGCCGGTGGCAACCGTTGCCGTGAGGCATCAGAGAGCCGTCGTAGGCAAGCCCATCGAAGCGCACCTGCACGGGCACCCGACCTCGGCTCCGGAACTCTCGGGAGACATCATGCGGGAAGAACACGAAGGCGCCCCAGCCCTGGCTGCGCTGGATGGCGGCCTCAAACCGGTACCGCTTCATGGTGTCGGGCCTTCTTTTCTTGGTGTTCCACGCGACGAGGCCAGATGGGCAAGAACGGCGTGTTCAAACTGCGGCATCTGCTCGTTCCATGTGCTCCAGTCATGACCGCCGGCGACCTCGTCGAACCCAAAGGCAAGCGATCGTGATCGAAGAAGACCGGCGAATCGGCGATTCACGAAAAGCAAAGTGTCGCGGTCGCCGCAGCTTATGAAGACGTAGGGCATATCGCTTTTCGCGACCGTTCCGATAAGCAGGAATGGATCGTTAGCGCGGCGGGTCGGGCTGTTGTCGGGACCGAATCTCCTTCGCAACTCGTAAGACTGGATGGGGGAACGAAGGCGAAAGGGGCGTTCCGTCAGATCGAGTGCGCCGCTGATGTCCCCGAGGAAGCTGAAGCGCTCCGGGTGGTGTAGCCCCAAGGTGATCGCGCCGAAGCCGCCCCTTGAGATCCCCGCCAAGCCGGTGCGCTCGCGCGTGGTGGCCGCGTCCGGTATCAACCGGTGCACCTCCGGCATGATCTCTTGGATGAAAGCGGTCTCATACTGGCCATGTCCGTTCGCTTCGTTGATGTAGTACGTGCCGGCGGCGTCTGGCATCACCAGCAGGATCTGGTGCTCGCCGGCGAAGGCAGAGATGTCGCTGTTGTTGGCCCAGTCGCGAAAGTTCACCCCCGCGCCGTGCAGAAGGTAGAGCACCGGAAGCGATGACTTCGACGCGCGATTCACCGGCACAATAAGCCGCAGATGGATGTCGCGCCCCAAAACAGCGCTGTGTAGCTCAGTGTCGACAAGGTGAACCTGCGAGGTAAGTCGGGGACGGTCCAGGAAGAAGGGTTTCGTCTTGCACGAGGCGAGCGGGAAGAGAAGGGCAGCCGCCGCGAGCCGGACCAACCTCCTGGATGGCATCGTAAGTCCGGTCAGGCGGCGGAGCGGGCTTCCTTGCCGCGGGTGCGACCCCCGAGGGTGACGCTGACGACCTTGCTCACGCCGGGTTCCTGCATGGTGACGCCGTACATTACGTCGGCCTGCTCCATCGTGCGCTTGGAATGGGTGATGATGACGAACTGCGTTTGGTCGCTGAGCTCGGCGATGAGGCGGGCGAAGCGGCCGATGTTGGTCTCGTCGAGCGGCGCGTCGACCTCGTCGAGGACGCAGAACGGCGCGGGCTGGAACTGGAAGGAGCCGACCAGGAGCGCGAGCGCGGTGAGGGCCTTTTCGCCACCGGAGAGAAGCAGGACGTTCTGGAGCTTTTTGCCGGGAGGCGATGCGATGATGTCGATGCCGGCGAGGTCCTGGTCCTTCGCGTCTTCCGTTTCGGTGAGCCGCATGAAGGCCTGCCCGCCGCCGAAGAGCTTGGTGAAGGTGTTGGCGAAGTTCTCGTTGATGAGCCGGAACGCTTCGTCGAACTTCTCTTTGGATACGTGGTCGATCTCGCGGATGGAGGCGGTGGTGTTCTCGATGGCGTCGAGGAGGTCCTTGCGCTGGGTCACCAGGAAGCCGTGGCGTTCGGAGGCCTCGCGGAGCTCGTCAAGAGCCATCATGTTGACCGGGCCCATGGCTTCCATGCGCTTGCGGAGCGTGCGGGCGGCCTCGTCTTCGCGGGAGAGGAGATCGGGGGCCAGCCGCGCGATGGACGCATCGTCGCGAAGGGCCTGCGGGTCCAGCGAGAGGTCGCTGATGCAGGTCGCTTCGAGGTGCTCGAGGTCCGCGCTGAGGCGAGCCTGGCGAGCGGTGTGCGCGGCGCGCTGCTCGCGCAAGGTCTCGGTCTGCTGGCGAAGGACGCGGAGCTTGCCGTCAAGCTCGGCAAGGCGGGCGCGCAGGGTATCGGCCTCTGCGGTGAGGCGGGCGACGTCGGCGGTGGCCGCGGTGCGGGTGGCGGCAAGGCTCTCGACGTGGGCGATCAGGGTGGTGTTTTCGTCTTCGCGGCGGGCGCGCTCGGCGGTGGCGCTGGCGATGGTCCCTTCGATCCCCGTGATCCGCTGCGCTTCGGCGACATAGAGGCGCTCGGTGCGCTCGGCGTTGGCGCCCGCGTTGCGGCGACGCTCTTCGAGGCCGGCCAGGGCGGCGTTCGCGGCCGACGCAGCGGCCTGCAGCTCTTCGCGCTCGGCACGCAGGGCGGCAAGGCGGGAGGTAAGGTCGGCAACCTGCTCTTCCAGCGCCGTGCGCTCGGCCTCCAGGCGCTCGGCCTCCCCACGCTTGCGCGCGATGAGCTCTTCGCGGCCGGCGCGCTGGTCCTTGTTGCGGGCAAGCGCGAGGGTCCAGTCCTGCAAGCGGCGTTCCAGGCGGCCGGCTTCGGACTCCATCTGGCGCAGCGCGGCGCCGGAGTTGGCGGAGTCGCGCTCCGTGTCGCGCCGCTCGTGGTTGCGGGCGTCCAGGGTGGAGGTCAGGTCAGCGATCTCGCGGCTAAGCCCGGCGGTAGCCAGCTCGCCTTGGGCCAGCTCTTTCTCCAGAGCATTGATCTTGGTCTGGAGATCGGCCAACTCGCGCTTCAGGGCGAGCGGACCCTGAGTGCGTGGCTTGCCGCCGGTGACGGTCACGTTGTGGAAGGTTTCGCCCGTGGGGGAGAGGAAGAACGAGCCGGGGTTGGAGAGCGCGAGCGTGCGGGCGGTCTCGGAGTCCGGGGTGACGAAGCCCTCACGCAGACGAGGGAGGATGACCTCGAGCGAGCGGCCGAAGCCGTTGAGGACGCGGACGCACTCCTTCAGCGGCACGATGCCTTCGCGGTCGGGGCGAGTAGAGCTTTGCATGCCATCGGCGAAGGGGAAGGTAGCCTGCGACTCATTGGGGTGGACGAGAAAGGTGGCGCGACCGGCGACATCGCCGTGCAGCAGCCGGACGCCCTCGTCGGCGGCGTCCCAACTCTTGACGACGATGTAGTTGAGTTCGTCGCGGAGGAACTCGTCGACGACGTTCTCGTAGCGACCGTCGACCTCCAGGAAGTCAGCAAGGGTCCCGACCGGGGCCATGCCGCCCTCGGTCTCCCGGCCGCTTTGGCTGCGGCGCGCGTTGGCGCGGAAGAGGTTGCGGACGGTGTCGGTGGAGTAACTGTGCTCGCGGATGAGGGCTTCGAGCGAGCCCCGGCGGCCGAGCAGCGTCGCGAGCTCGGCGCGGAGACCGTCGGAGCGGCGGCGGGACTGGGTCTCTTCCAGCCGGCGCTGCTCGAGGAGCTGGCGGGCCTGGAGGATCTCGGCTTCGAGGCCTTTGAGACGCTCGGTGACCGATTCGAAGGCGAGTTTGGCTTGCCCGCGTTGCTGGCCTAGGGCTTCGAGCTCGGCGCGGGCGGCGTCCGACTCGGCGGCGAGGCGCTCGTTTTCGCGATCGAGGCCGGCCAGCGCGGCTTCGGCCTGGGCGATCTCGTTGCGGGCCTGGTTTGCGCGCTGCATGGCGCTGAGGGCGTTGCGGCGGCCCTGTTCGGCCAGGCTTTCCGCGGCCAGCACACCCTGCATGGCGTCCCGGGCGCGTTGCTGCTGCGCCTGAGCATCGGCCTTGTGGGCATTGGCTTCAGCCGTCGCCGTCTCGAGGAACAGCCGGTGCTGTTCGCGCTCGCCGGCAAGGTGGGCCAGGGCCTCGCGGGCGCGGCTGAGCTCCTCGTTCGCAGCGAAGAGCCGCTGGCCGAGTTCCGCCTGGCGATCCTTATTGGCGGCCACGCGGGCCTGGGTGCGTTCCAGGTCAACCGCCGTCGAGCTGACCAGGGCGGTGGTGTCGCGGAGTTCGCGGTCGAGCTCATAGCTGCGCGCGGTGCTCGCGGAATTTTCCTGGTCCAGGGCCTCGAGTTCTGCTGCGTGTTGGCCGATAAGGGAGGTAAGGCGATTGAGTTCGGCCTGAAGGGAGGTGGATTCGGCGTCCATCTGAGCGAGGCGACTGGCGAGGACGACGCGCCACTTGGCGACAAACTCGGCACGAAGTTCGCCGAAGCGCTCGGCCTTGGAGGCCTGGCGCTTGAGAATGGCGACGTGGCGGGTGACCTCCTCGAAGATGTCGTTGACGCGCGCGAGATTGGCTTTGGCGGATTCAAGCCGGAGCTCGGCTAAGCGCTTTTTGGCATTGAAGCGGGTGATCCCGGCGGCTTCCTCGATGATGGCGCGGCGTTCCAGCGGCTTGGAGCTGAGTAGTTGCCCGATGCGCTCCTGGCCAATGATGGCGTAGCTGTCGCCGCCCAGACCGGTGCCCAGGAAGATGTCCTGGATGTCGCGGAGGCGGCAGATCTTGCCGTTGAGCAGGTATTCGCTTTCGCCGGAACGGAAGAGGCGGCGGGTGACGGTGATCTCGCCGGCACGGGCGGGCGTGCGTCCGAACTTGCGCCGGCGAACCTTGAGCACGACACTGTTGCCGGCGTCGGCGTCGGCTGCGGCCGCGGCGTCCGGCTCGGAAGGCTCGTCATCTGGGGCAGAAGGGCGGTCCTCAGTGCCCTGTGCCCTGGACGCTGCGGCCTGTCCTCCGGAACCCAGGCCTTTAACCGTCTGGCCGGGCTGGGCGTCAAGCACGGCCTCCTCGGTGTCCTGGGCGGCCTGCTCGCGCAAGGTGGTCTCATCCCAGTCGCCGGCGAGCTCAGGGGTAGATGCGGAGGCGGCACCCTCCGGCTCGGGTTGATACACGGAAGGGTCGACGAGCGTAAGGGAGACCTCGGCCATGCCGGTGGGGCGGCGCTCGCGGGTGCCCGCAAAGATGACGTCCTCCATCTTGAGCCCGCGGAGGCTCTTGGCGGACTGTTCGCCGAGCACCCAGGTGATGGCGTCCGAGATGTTGGATTTGCCGCAGCCGTTGGGGCCGACAATGGCGGTGATGCCGTGGCCCTGGAGCGCGACTTCGGTGCGGTCGCAGAAGGATTTGAAGCCGAGGATCTGGACTTTTTTCAGCTGTAGCACGTGCTTTGTCGCCCTCGTTGCGCTGGTTCTATTGTCAGGCTGGTGTCTTTTTCATCGTATGGGGGCGTACCCGGGCAGGCAACACGCGTGGGCTTGCCGGCGGCAAGATGTTGTGGATAAGGCGGCCGAAGAAAAGGGAAACTCGGGAGAACGAAATACGGGAGCGCGAGAGGCCTTCGGGTGCGCTTGGAACGAGCATGGTTCAGACTTCGGAGCGGAGTTTTGGTTACCACGGAGCGGGGCGGGCGAAGTCTGCATTTGCGCAGGGGCAACAGGGGTTCCTATAATCCGCATCATTCGCCGTAGATCATGCAGATCTACGGCAGAGGGCTTCGGCAGCACATCTTCGCCCCATCTCACGATTGAACATGTCAGGAGTTCGTATGCATAAGGTCGTTCTTGTCTCGCTGCTCGCCGCTGCCAGCGCAGCCTCTTTTCCCTCCATGATGGCAGCGCAGGACGCCGCGCCGGCCGCGGGAGGCCAGGGCCAGGTGCAGCTGTCCCAGGAGGAGTACAACGCGTACCAGGCCGGGGTCACCGCGACCGCGCCCGCGGCCAAGGCAGCGGCCTTTGAGGCCTATCTGACGAAGTACCCGAACTCCACCCTGAAGGTGCAGGCGCTGAACCAGATTCTGTTCGCGTACAGCCAGGCGGGCGATCAGGCCAAGACGCTGGATGCGGCCGACCGGCTGCTGGCAGTGGATCCGAACAACCTCCGCGCGCTCACCTTCGAGGTGTATTACCGGCGCCAGGATGCGGACAAGCTGACCGACCCCACTGCCAAGCAGGCGGCGCTGGATACGGTGGCCGGATATGCGCAGAAAGGTCTAAATGCCACCGCGCCGGCCAACGGCAACGCCGCCGAGTTCAACACGTTGAAGCAGAAGACCACGCCGACCTTTGATTCGGCCATCGCCGACGATGACATGGCGAAGAAGGACAACGCCGGGGCGATCGCCGCGATCACGGCAGAACTGGCCGCGGTGCCGGTGGCGCAGACTCAGACGACCGGGCCGGTGCTCCAGGACATCTTCACGCTGGCGAACGCCTATTACACCTCGAACCCGCCGGATTATCTGAACTGCGCCTGGTATGCAACGCGGGCCGCTGCGTTTGCGCCGACCGCCGTGCAGGGGCAGATCCAACCGCTGGCGACCTATTGCTACCAGAAGTATCACGGCTCGGCGGACGGGTATGCGCAGCTGCAGGCGATGGTGAAGACGGACCTGAACCCGCCTGCGACGCTGGCCACGTCGATCACGCCCGCCCCCAAGCCGGAAGATGTCATCAAGAACCTGATCGCGACCACGCCGGACCTGGCAACGCTGGCGCTGAGCGACAAGGAGTTCATTCTGCAGTATGGGCAGCCTGCCGATGCGGATAAGGTCTTCGACACGGTGAAGGGCAAGTCGTACGAGATCCCGGGCGCGAAGGTGGTCGCGGCAACGCCGGATCAGCTGCAGCTGGCGGTCTCGCCGGATGCGGTACAGGGCAACAAGCCGGACTTCACGGTGAATATGAAGACGCCGCTGACCACGGTGCCCGCAGTCGGCTCGACCGTGACGGTGGCCGGGACGTATACCTCCTACACGCAGCAGCCGCTGGCGATCATCATGGACAACGGCTCGGTGGTGGGGCCAAAGACGGAGACCAGGAAGCCCACGCCTACGCGGCGGCGGTAGTCCAAACTCAGCAAAGAGCGCCTCCCCGTGGGGGGGGGGGGGTGTTTTGGGGCGGGCCGGTAATTTGAGGGGGGCTAGGGCAGACCGAGGCGGGTGGGG
>CAXTWN010000062.1:10580-17876 GCA_964248055.1 uncultured Acidobacteriaceae bacterium
ACGCCGGGATCGTGAGTTTCGGTGAGTGCGGTGTAGTGGGGATCCCAGGTGTGGAGGAAGCCGTGGCCCCGTTCCTCGATCCAGCCCTGGAAGTCGGCCTCCGTGATGCGATTGGGCGTGCTGAGAACGACGCTTTCGGGGTGCAGGAGACGAACCGGGGCCGTCTCGTCGACGACCTTTTCGGCGTTACCCAGAGTCATGGGATAGGGAGCATCCGCGGCGGTGAACTCAGCCGTCTGGTACTGGACAATAACGTTGCCCCCATTACGGGCGAAGTCGAGCAGGGCCTGCGTGGGAGCCCCGTGCAGCTCGGGATGGGCGTTGTAGGTGCGGACGCCGAGGACGACGCTGTCGAAGTTAGCCAAGCGGGCTGGGGTGAGATCCTCCACCGAGAGGGTCTCGGGCTGAAGACCCAACGAGATAAGCACAGGAACAACGCTATCTCCCGTTCCTGGAACATAGCCGATGCGGCGATGCGTGGGCAGCTTGAGATCTGCAGGAACCACCCGCAGGTCCGCGGGTGTGTAGAAGTTTGTGCGCTGAACGCCGGGATACCCGACGGGCAGATAGCCTTCGGTGTACCTGCTGCCATCGGCGAGCGTGGCGGAGGCGCGCAGGGTGACGGGGGCAGCAGGTGCGGTGGCAGGGGCGGTCACGCGGTACTCGAAGTAGCTGCTCGGGGGGTTGACGCGCGTGGCGGTCCAGCCTGGCGGGAAGGTGAATGCGAAGGATCGAAGAGGGATGTTGTCTGGCCCCAGCACGCCGCGGGTCAGGAATTCGTGCTGACCGGAGGCAAGGAGCTGGGCGTGTGCGTACAGGCGCACATTCGCTCCGGGAACAAGGGAGTCAACGGCTGCTGTGCCCAGCTGCAAGGGGACGTTCCGGTATTGGACTTCGGCCCAGCAGGTGAGGCCGGCAGGGGTCCCTGGAGCGTTGCGGAGGGATGGGTTCAGCAGGCGATAGACGGGCTGTTCGATATTGTCGCGCAGGAAGTATGGACGGGTAATCGGGGTCTTCTGCGCGGGCAGATGACAAAGGGGATCGACCGGGTGGCCGAGGGCAAGGGCGCTGACCCCGTTGAGGGTCGGCGAGTCGCCAGGGACGGCTTCGCTGGCGCTGTTGGTGCTCCAAAGGCGATGCACGCTCACCGCCCCGGGCGAACCCTGGACGAGATGTGTGTGCTCCTGAACGGGCTCCCCGGCGATCTGATCGGCGCCGTCGCCTTCAGGGAACATGCTGAGGCCGAGGGTGATGGTGAGGGCGTCGTTCAACTGGACGCGTTTGACGCGTAGTTCGTGAAGTACATCCTCGCGACCGCGGAACGGTGTTGCCTCCGTGCGGACGAGCAGGGTGTCGAGATCGCGCAGCGCGTCTGCCAGCAGCGGAGCAACCGCGGAGACGGTTTCGGGCTGCAGGGTGACGTAATCCGGGTGACGCTCATGGGCAGCGTCGGAGGCCTGGGTGGCTTGAGCGATCTTTGCGGCCAAAGCGGAGAGGGACGAAGAGAGAAACGCCGGGGGCGCGGGCGACAGCGTCGCGATGCCTGCGAGTGAGGTGTCGATGCCGTCGAAGAAGCCTGCGGTTCGAGGATCTGCGTTGGCCTTGGCGCTCGTCGCCGCGACGGGCGAAAGACAGGGATCCTTCGACTGCGCGCTTTGTGCTCCGCTCAGGATGACGCGCTCTTGAGGTGAGGAGGTGCAGAGGCGCGTGCCATACAGGTGGTAGCCAACGTCAAAGGCGCCAGGGGTGGCAAGGCGGACGCCGGGCCCGATCTGGGTCTTCTGCAGGCCGAGGCCGAGGCGGGCGAACTGCACATAGCTCAGGGGCGCGGTATAGAAGTCGCTCGGATTGGAGTGGTCCGTGGCGAGGTAGGGGACTCGCCCGTTGCCGTTGTTGAGCAGGGGATCGGTCTGGCCTTCGTGGACCGTGACGTCGACCGAGGGTGGGGTGGTGGTGGTTTCGCCAGTGACGTAGTTGGTAAAGCGTGCCGGGGCGTACTGGCCCGTGGCGTAGTCGAAGAGACCCTTGTCCGTGATGGCGA
This sequence comes from uncultured Acidobacteriaceae bacterium, assembly GCA_964248055.1. Lineage (GTDB taxonomy): Bacteria > Acidobacteriota > Terriglobia > Terriglobales > Acidobacteriaceae > Granulicella. Next base: position 12,622 of record CAXTWN010000062.1, read on the forward strand.
AGGCGGGGACGCGGGCATAGACCTTCAGCGGCTGCCAGGGGAGGATGCCCTCCGCGGTGAGTTCGGGGAAGACCTTGGGGTCGCCGGCAGCGTTGAAGACCTCCTGGGCGATCTGCCCGGAGACCTGGTGCTGGCCGTGGCCGTCGGTGACGCCGCCGAGGAAGACGGCCGCGAGGACCAGCGGGCGGTAAAGGCGGACCGAGCGAACCGCGTCGTAGAGGACACGCTCGTGGGTCCACTTGCGGAAGGCCTCCTCCTTGGTTTTGGAGAAGCCGAAGTCGACCTCGGTGCCGAAGAACTGGTCGGCACCGAAGTAGCTGTCGGCAAGCAGGAGCTCCTGGGTGCGGATGAGGCCGAGGGCGTCCTCGAAGTCGCCCGTCATGGCGGTCTGGCCGCCTTCGCCGCGGGTGAGGGTGAGGGTGGCGACGCGGGCGCCGAGGCCGCGCGAGAGGAGGGTGAGCATGCCGCCGTCCTCGTCGTCGGGGTGGGCGACGATGAGCATAAGTGAGGCGCGCGTGTTGAGCTTGCGCAGCACCTGCTGGAGCCCCGGGGCGCCCTGATCGATGGGGAGCTCGCGCCCTGTGCGGGGAGCAACGCGCTCGCCGCGGAGGTTCGCGGGGTCGGTGAACTTCGGAGGGGCCTGGGCCGAGGCGGTCGCCGCGAGAAGGAGTGCGGCCACGAAGGCTAGCTTCATGCTTCAAGGGTCGCACAGGGGAGCGTGCTGGCACCTGTTACCGGAGAAAGTTGTCATCCTGAGCCCGGGTCCCCGGCGAGCTTGCTCGCTGGGGTGGAAGCGAAGGACCTGCTTTTGTGGAAGCGAAGGACCTGCTCTTGTTTTTGATCCATGGGACTTGAGGCTTGGTTAGGGAACGCTTGGAACCCGCTACACAAAGGCAATTTGAGTTGCGGAGCGCGGCGGGGATGGAGGTGAGTAGACTCGGGAGACGATGCGCATGGAGCAGGAGCGGACGCTGGGTTTGCGCGGCGCGGTGACGCTGAACCTGCTGGACATGATCGGCGTGGGGCCATTTATTACGCTGCCGCTGCTGGTTGGCGCCATGGGCGGGCCACAGGCGATGCTGGGCTGGGTGCTCGGGGCGTTGCTGGCGGTCTGCGACGGGCTGGTGTGGGCGGAGTTGGGTGCGGCCATGCCCGAGGCCGGCGGGACCTATGCGTATCTGCGTGGGATGTATCCCGGGCGGCTGGGGCGCTGGCTGAGCTTCCTGTTTGTCTTTCAGCTTTGCCTGTCGGCGCCGTTGAGCATCGCGAGCGGATGTATCGGTTTGGCACAGTACGCAGGTGGGATCTTCCCCGTCTCCGGGATGGCGCACGCGACCTGGAGGCTGCATCTTGGGAGGGTGCCTGTGGAGGTCGGCTGGCAGACGATGGCGGCAATGGGCGCGGTGGTGCTGGCGGTGGCGCTGCTGTATCGCGATCTGCTCCATGTGGAGCGGTTTGGGCGCGTGCTGCTGATGCTGGTGCTGGGGACCATTGCGTGGACCGTGGTGACCGCCCTGCTGCATGGGCGGTGGGCGCGGGTGGTGGCGTTTGCGCCGGGCGCGTTTCGGCCGTCGCGGGCGTTTTTCTCGGGGCTGGGTGCGGCGATGCTGGTGGCTACGTATGACTTTTGGGGGTACTACAACGTGACGTTTCTGGGTGGCGAGGTGCGTGATCCGGGACGGACGATCCCGCGGGCGCTGCTGCTCTCGATCGGGGTTGTGACCGCGTTGTACCTCGCGCTGAACGCAAGTGTGCTGGCTGTGCTGGGGGCGCCGGCACTGGCGGGGATGGCCGGGTCGACGAACCGGAACGCGATGTTGTCGGTGTTCATGCAAACGGCGTTTTCCGCCACGCCGGCGCTGGCGGGATGGCTAAGCCGAGTGGCGGCGGCGCTGGTGATGGGAACGGCGTTCGCGAGTGTGTTCGCGCTGCTGCTGGGGTATTCGCGGATCCCGTTTGCGGCGGCGCGGGATGGAAACTTCTTTCGGCCGTTTGGGCGAATGCATGCGCGGGGGGGATTTCCTTACGTGTCGCTGCTGGTGCTGGGGGCGGTAGCGTGTGTTTGCTGCTGCTTTTCGCTGCGCGAGGTGATTGCGGCGATGGTGGTGCTGCGCATCGCCCTGCAGTTCGGGCTGCAGCAGGTGGGCGTGATGGTGCTGCGATGGCGCCGGCCGGAGATGGTGCGGCCGTTTCGGATGTGGCTTTACCCTCTGCCGCCGTTGTTGGCGCTGGTGGGGTTCGGGTTCGTCGTGTTTTCGCGGGCGGGCTTTGGGCGGCAGTTGCTGCTGAGCGGCGCCGTGGCCGTTTTCGGAACGGCCGCTTTTGTGTGGTGGGAGCAAACGCATCCGCCGGAGAGCGCCGTGCGTTCTATACCCAACGGCGGCTAGTCGCGTCTTATGAGTGTTTGGTTACCGCGCGGCGGTGGTGGCCTTCGGGCAGATACAGGGGTTCCTCGGCTTTGCTTCGCTCCGCTCGGGATGACATTTGATGTGAGTTCGGGTGAGCTTCGGTCGTTCCGTCGCGATGGCGCTGCTGGAGATTTGAAAGGCACGTGATGATTTTGCGTAGGAAAGCAGAGATTCCTTCTTCGGAAATCACCTCGAAGGAGACGTACCGAGTGTTTCAGAGCAGCCGGCGGCAGTGGCTGAAGGGTGTGGGCGCGGTGGGTGCCGCGGCGGCGGTCGGAGCGGCATTTCCGAACGCTGCTCATGCTTTCTCGGGCGCCGCCGCGCCGCTGACCAAGCTGACCACGGTGAGTTCGCCGTATACCGTGACGGATCGGGACGTGACGCCGCAGGGGAAGGCGCAGAGCTACAACAACTTCTATGAGTTCGGTGAGGACAAGGGCGATCCGGCGCAGAACGCGTACAAGCTGAAGACGCGGCCATGGACGGTGAAGGTCGAGGGTTTGTGCAAGAAGCCGCAGACGGTCGACATCGACCAGATGATGGCGTACCGGCCGATCGAGCAGCGCGTCTATCGCTTCCGCTGCGTGGAGGCGTGGTCGATGGTGATTCCGTGGGACGGGTACCCTCTGAGCGAGTTCATCAAGGCGATGGAGCCGTTGCCGAGCGCGAAGTACGTGCAGTTTCTTTCGCTGGCCGATTCGAAGCAGGAGATCCTGCCCGGCGGCATTCAGTGGCCGTATACCGAGGGCTTGCGCATGGATGAGGCGATGAACCCCTTGACGCTGCTGACCTTTGGCTCCTATGGCGAGACGCTCGCCAACCAGCAGGGGGCGCCGGTCCGGGTGATTGTGCCGTGGAAGTATGGCTTTAAGTCAGCGAAGTCGATCGTAAAGATCCGGTTCACGGATAAGCAGCCGCCGACGACATGGAACGAGCTGGCGCCAGGTGAGTATGGGTTTTACTCCAACGTAAACCCGACCGTGGATCACCCGCGCTGGTCGCAGGCGCATGAACGGCTGCTGAACTCCAACAGCATCTTTCCGAAGACCGTGCCAACCTTGCCGTTTAACGGGTATGCGGATCAAGTGGCTGGCCTGTATGCGGGCATGGATCTGCGGAAGAACTACTAGGCGCGGCGGCTGGTGAAGGCGCTCGCCGCATCGAAGAAGCACGCATGCCGAGTCGCACCATTCCGTATCTTAAGGTGCTGGTGCACCTGCTGTGCCTGTTGCCGTTCCTGTACCTGCTCCAGGGGTACCGGAGTGGCGCGCTGGCGGCGCAGTCGGACCCGGTGAACTACATCACGCACTTTACCGGGAACTGGGCGCTGTGGATTTTGCTCGGAGGCCTGGCGATTACGCCGGTGCGGCGCATGCACGCGTCACTGGCGTTCCTGGTGCGGTTTCGGCGCATGATCGGGCTGTACGCGTTCTTCTACGCGACGCTCCATCTGCTGACGTATGTGTTTCTGTTTTCAGGTTATGACGTGCCGACCGCGATGGCCGGGCTGCGTGCGGGGCATCTGGCGGAGCCCTGGCGGCAGCTGAAGGCGGTCTGGCCGTCCATGCTGGATGATGCGAAGAAGCGGCGCTTCATCCAAGTGGGCCTGTTTGCGTGGGTGATCCTGCTGGCGCTCGCGGCCACGAGTCCGCAGCGGGTGCTGCGGGCGATGGGCGGCAAGAACTGGCAGCGGCTGCATCGGCTGATCTACGTTGCCGCGTATGCCGCGGTGGTGCACCTGTGGTGGCAGGTGAAGGCCGGGGTACGCACGCCGTGGAAGGACACGGCGGTTTTGTTCTTCCTTTTGGGCGTACGACTGCTGTTTGCGATGCAAAAACGGTTGCAGCGGCCGAAACGGGTGATCACGGCGGCGGCTTAAGGCGACTGGTGGCTCGACGGGCGAATACGGGGTCTCTCTACTCCGCTTCGCTCCGGTCGAGATGGCACGTCTTTGGCGAGGTCCTTTTGCGTGAGCCGCGGCTTACCAGCGGACGAAAGGCAGGTCCTTCGCTTCGCTCAGGATGACACGCCACCAGCTATGACCGAGGGCGGGCTAGTCACTAGCTATGATCTAAGCGGGCTTTGTTCTGCCCGCGATCAGGGAAGGCGTTTAGTCCTGCCAGCGTTTGCCGCGTTCCACGCCGATGCCGTGTTCGTAGATGAGATTGCCGCCGAGGTGGGCGGAGACTGAGTTGATGAGAAAGCCGACAACCGCGAGGGAGCGGGCCGTGGAGCGCGCGCCGCGCTTGCGGCGCTGGTAGCAGGACCCGGCAAAGAAGGCCGTGGCAGCGACGTTGAGCAGGGCGTGGACCGCGCCGATGCGGCGGGGGGCGTCGCGCTTGATCTCGGACCAGTCGTTCATGCCGGTGATGGACGCGCCCGCGGCGCCGGCCAGGCCGAGAATGACGAGGGCATCGGCGGCGGAGTCGAGCTTGCGGCTGCCGGTCATCGCGGCGAGCGAGTCGAAGAGGACGGCGGCGGTCCAGGAGCCGACGGGGACGTCGGTCATGATGGCGTGGAGGGGCTCATGGAGCCAGCTGCCGTGGAGGATCTCGCGGAACTTCTCGCCTTTGGCGTCGTCCCCGCCGAGGACGGAGCGGATGGCAGTCTGGGCGGCGATCTCGGCCTCCGGCGTGATCCAGTGCTGGCGCTCGGCGAGGCGGGCTACGGGGTCGGCGCTGATGGGTGCAGTGTGCGGCATGAGACCTCTTCCAGAGACGGCGATGACGGCTTGGATGCGATTTCGCTGGCGGGAAAGCGCCGGAGGCGATGGACGGGATTGGCGAGGCTGGAAAAGGGGTGCTTGGGTTTTGGTTCTGCGGGGCGGGATGCTGGTGAGCTCAGGGG
>CAXTWN010000063.1:0-5724 GCA_964248055.1 uncultured Acidobacteriaceae bacterium
GTACAGGATCCAACCCATGGTGTCCCACGCTGCGGCTAGCAGCTGGCTGGTCTGGCGCAGCGTGTCGAAGTTGACGCCCAGCGTCCAGCCCTCGGTGACCAGGGTCAGGCGATCGACGGCGGCGCGCTCGGTCTGCTCGGCGAGCGGCAGATCCAGCCTGGCTTCGGCCAACTCGTACGCCGCGGAGTTGTCGATGGCCAGATCGTCGGTGGTTTGGAGCAGCGCCTTCAGCTTTGGCTCGCCCTGGTCCGGCATGCCGGCGTGCATCGCCGCAGTGCCCAGCGCCAGTTGCAGCGCGGGCACGGCACGCGCCTGCGGCGAAAGGTGCGTCAGCCCCTCCTCGCCTGCTTTGACCGCCTCCGGGGCGCGACCGGCTTCGACCAGCGCCGACACCAGCAGCGCAAGCGGCTGCGGATCGGCCGGCTCCGCGGTAACCCAGCTCTGCAGGGTCTGCACCGCCGCCCCGGGCTGGCCTGCGGAGAGTTGTGCCGCAGCGAACAGACGATAGAGAAAGGCCTCCGCTGTATAAAGGCTCAGCTCCTTCTGGTAGTCGGCGACGGCTGCGGGGGCGTTGCCCTGGCGCATATGGAGCTCGCCGTAGACGGCCCACAGGCCCCGCTCGTTGCCGTTCAGCGCATGGGCCGCGTCGAGGGCTCTCTCCGCTTCGGCAAACTTGCCCTGCGCAAGCAGCTGCTGTGCCTGTTGTACGTCTTTCGCCGCCTCAGGATGGGAGGGCTCGCTGGTCTGAGGCAGCGCGACGCCAAGGAGGCCAGCGGCCAGCAGAACGCCGTGCGCAAATGCAAGTCGCATAGACTCTCCCTCAATCGCTAGCGCGAAACAGCTTAGAACGGCGCGGCCAACACAGAGAACGCCGGCAATGCTCTACTTCGCAGCGTCCGGATAGAGGCCCTCGAGGGGCTTCTCCGGCATCATGCCCATGGGGAGCGTGGGCCGCGGCAGCATGGCCTCGCGCTCCGCGGTGTTGTAGAGGAAGATCGCTTCAATGACGGCGGCCTGGCGCAGATCGGGTTCGCTAAGGTGCTCGTAGGTGTCCAGGCTAGTGTGGTGCGTGCGCGTCTCATAGTCGCGCGGGTCCTGGATGAACTGGAAGCCGGGCAGTCCCGCCATCTGGAAGGGCACATGATCCGTGGAGCCGGTGTTGCGTGCCGAGACCGTCGTCATGCCGAGATCGGCGAGGGGCCTCATCCATTGCTCGAAGATGGCGCCGATGCCCTCGTTGCCCTCGGTGTAGATGCCGAGCAGCTTGCCGGTGCCGTTGTCCATGTTGTAGTAGGCGTCCAGCCTGGCGCCTTCAGGTTTCAGCGTGGGCGGCGCGGTCATGGGCTGCAGGAAGACAGGCACATCCGCGTCCTCCTTTGCGCCCGAGTAGTGGAAGGTGGCGAAGTGGTTGGTGACGTAGCCCTGCGAGCCGAAGATGCCCTGCTCTTCGCCGCTCCACAGCGCGATGCGGATGGTGCGGCGAGGCCGCACTTGCAGCGTGGTCAGGATGCGCATGGCCTCCATGGCGACGATGGTGCCGGCGCCATTGTCGGTCGCGCCAGTGCCGCCGATCCAGCTATCCAGATGGCCGCCGACCATCACGACCTCCTCCTTGAGTTTGGGATCGGTGCCGGGGATCTCGGCCACGGTGTCATAGCCCTGCACGTGCGGATCGCCGAACTCCGTGCTGATGTTGAGGCTGACGGTGACGGGCACCTTGTGATCGAGCAGGCGTTCCATGCGGTCCCAGGCCTCGGTGGCGATCACCTCTTCGGGGATGGGCTGCTTGTGCTCGGGGCGATAGACGAACCAGCCCATGGCGCTGCCGGTGTCGTCATGGAGCACGCCGCCGGAGCCGCCCGGCACAAGCACGGCCACCGCGCCCTCATCGGCGAAGAACCTGGCGGCTTTTTCCTTGAGGGCATTGCTCTTGAACCACGGCCGGATGATGTTGGGATCGGTGGGCAGCACGTCGGTTTCGGATTGATCGCCGTTCAGCGGATACTCGGCGAGCGACTTAAGCTTTGCGGCGTCATAGTGGTCCATCTTGGGCACGGTATCCGGGTTCACCTGCGGCGAGACCGACGCCGCACCGTAGAGGATGACCTTGCCTTTGAGCTTGCCCTTGAAGGCCGCGAACTCCGCTTCGCTCTTGAAGCCGTGAACATAGACGACCTCGGCGGTGACCGGGCCGTTGGTGGCGGGCGACCATGGCGTGGCCTGCGCGACAAAGACGCCGGATGAGGGCTTCACCAGCGCCAGCGAGGCGCTCAGCTGCGTCCAGGCCATGCCGAACTCGCCCCAGCTTTCCAGGTGCGCGTTGCTGCAACCCATGGCTGCGAGCTGGGCGCTGGTCCACTCGTTGGCGCGCGTCATAGCGGGCGATCCGGTAAGCCGCGGGCCGATGTCGTCAAAGAGCGCCCCGGCGTAGTCCATCACGTGCGAATGGTTGAAGCCCTGGTCGCGAATGCGCGCGTACATATCCAGATCCAGGACCTCGGGCATCGGCGCCTCCGGTGCTTCAGGCCCGGCCTGCGCCCGATGATGCGAGCTTTGCGCGGGCAAACGGGGTGAAGCAGAGAGCAGGGCCAGGACAAGGGCAGAGGCTGCGTGACACATGGCGGGCATGTGGACGATGGTAGCGCGGACCGCCGCTGCGATGGACGTACACTGAAGCTCTGAGGAGCGAGAGTTTCTATGTCTGACGTGAGCCCCAAGAAGATCTCGGCGCGCAATCATCTGCGCGGGACGGTGGAGGAGGTCGTGCTCGGCACGGTAACGGCGAAGGTGAGCGTGCGCGTGGGCGATAACCTGATCGAGTCGGTGATCACGCGGCAGAGCGTGGAAGAGATGGGCATCCAGGTGGGCGACACCGTGACGGCGCTGATCAAGTCCACCGAAGTGATGCTGATGACGGAGTAGCGAGCGCACATGCCCTCAGAGACCGTGCCGAGTTTGGATGAGGATCTCGCGGTGCTGGAGCAGCAGGAGGCGCTGTTGCAGTTCCCTGCGTTTGACGCCGAACGCGCCTGGCAGCTGGGCTCGCGGCTGCGCGCGCAGGTCATCGAGCGCGGCGTGGGCTGCAGCGTCGAGATCGAGATAGCCGGGCAGCTGCTGTTCGCCTGCGCAACGCCGGGTGCGACACCGGGCCAGGCGAACTGGATTCGGCGCAAGCGCAATACCGTGCACCACTTTGCGCGCAGCACCTACGCGGTCGGCCGCAAGCTGGAGCGCGATGGCGGCACGCTGACCAGCCGGCACGGACTGCCGGAGGCCGATTTCGTTGCACACGGGGGCGGCTTTCCGATTCGGCTTGCCGGTACGGGGCCGGTGGGCAGCGTTGTTCTGTCCGGGCTGCCGCAGCGCGAAGACCATGCCCTGGTGGTGGACGCGCTGGCCGCCGTGCTGGGGCTCCCTGTGCCCCGGCTTGGCTGAGGGCGGCGGAATGCAGATTCGCATCTCGCGGCGCGCGGCGGAGGGTCTGCGCGCGGGCCATCTTTGGGTGTACCGTTCGGAACTCATGGGCAGCGGCGCTGCGGCTTCCATCGAGGAAGCCTCGCCCGAGCCGGGCTCGCTCGTTACGGTCGTCGATCCTGCGGGACGGCCGCTGGGAACGGCGCTCTTTTCCTCTTCGTCGCAGATTGCGTTGCGGCTAGTCTCGCGCACACCGGACCTCCCGCGGGCGCAGTACCTTGCCGACCTGCGGCAACGGGTGACGGAGGCGCTGGCGAGGCGGCAGGATGTGGCTTCGCTGGACGGCACGCCCGGTGGGGCGACGGATGCGCAGCGGCTGCTGTTTTCTGAGGCGGACGGGCTGCCCGGTGTGGTGGCGGATCGCTATGCGGATCTGGTGATCGTGCAGCTGCTCACGCAGGGCACAGCCCAGGACGATGTGCGGGCGACGCTGGCTGACGCGCTGCGCGAGGAGCTTGCGGCTGCGGGCGAGCCGCTGACGATCTGGGAGCGGGCCGACGCGCGCATCCGCGAGCTGGAGCAGCTTGGGCCCTCGCCGGAGACGCCGCTGTACAGCAATGTGCCCGAGCCGGCGAGCGGAACGACCTTTGCGCTGAACGGGCTGCGCTTCGGGTATGAGATCGCGGCGGGGCAGAAGACCGGTGCGTTTCTTGATCAGCGGCAGAACTACGCGGCGGCCGCGGCCTGGGTGCAACGCTCGGGACGAACCGGGCATGCGTTGGATGTGTGCACCTACCAGGGCGGTTTTGCGCTGCACCTGGCGCGGGTCTGCGCGCGCGTGACGGGCGTGGACCAGTCGCACGCGGCGCTGGAGGTTGCGGAGCGAAACCTGGGGCTGAACACGCCGCTGCGCGCGGAGGTCGATTGGGTGGAGGCCGATGCGTTTGCGCTTTTGCGTGCGCTCGATGAGGCGCGTCGGCCTGCCGGCGGTCGTGAAGGAAACTTGGAAGCGGGCGGCAAGGCGAGGACAGAACGACCGGCGGGGCTGCCCGACGCCTTCGATGCGATCGTGCTCGATCCGCCGGCCTTTGCGAAGTCGAAGCGTGCGGCGGAGGGCGCTCTGCGGGGCTACAAGGAGCTGAACCTGCGGGCGATGCGGCTGCTCACGCCGGGCGGAACGCTGATCACCTGCTCGTGCTCGCACCACGTTTCGTTGGAGGCGTTTACGGCTGCGTTGGCCGAGGCCGCTGCGGATGCCTGCCGGCGTGTACAGGTGCTGGAGACCCGGGCCGCAGCCCCGGATCACCCCGAGGTGCTCACGCTGCCGGAGACGCGGTATTTGAAGTGCCTGATCTGCCGGGTGGAGTAGAGCGTTGTTGGCGGATCAGAGCATTTCGTCAGGGCTGTGAGGGCACAAACAGCAGAAAACAGATCCTTCCCCTTCGCTTCGCTCCGGGCCAGGATGACAACTCATAAAGCGGACTCGACGGCGGTTTGGAGCAGCTTTCTTGGAAGCAGCTTTCGTGGAGCAGCTTTCATGATGAGGCGGCTGGTCTTGGTTACGAGTTCAGATCGCGCACCGTGCTTTCAACCGCATGGGCGGCTTTGCCTACCGCGTTCTGCACGGCGCCCGCGGCTTCATCGTAGGCGCCCTGATTGCCGAGATCGGGATCGCCGGTGAGAGACGCCGCGCCCTGTTCGAGCTTGCCCTTGAGCTGGCCACCCACGCCGCCCACGCGCTGCTTTGTGCCCCAGCCGCCGATCCTGGCCGCCGCCGCATCCACGTCGTCCGCAGGCTGTGCAACGGGCTGCTTGAGAACGACATAAGCGGCGACGCCGAGCGCCGTTCCACCCACAAGTAGAAGAAATTTGTTCATGGCTCACCTCATGCTGTCGGATGCCGTCCGGGATGCCTGCGTTCGCACCGCGGCGCGAGGGCGGTTTAGGCTGGGGAGCATGGGACGCTTGCCGCACCGGTCAGCAATCTTCGCGCTGGGTCTTTCGCTCGGCCTCAGCTGCAATTTGGCAGGTGCGCAGAAGCTCACAGAGGCACGCGTGCGGCACCAGCCTGGGCCGGGGTACGGGCAGGCGGCGCTGACGCGCGAGGTGGATCCGGCGCTGGCTCGCGTGATCGCGTCCACGCCGGCGATCGACAACCATGCGCACCCGATGCTCTCGCCGCCGGCGATGGCGAGCGACCGCGAGTTCGACGCCCTGCCGGTGGACAACATGGAGCCCGAGACGGACCCGCTGGCGTGGCGGCCCGACTACCCGCCGCTGGCAGAGGCCTGGGCGGCGCTTTGGCGCTTG
>CAXTWN010000063.1:5734-11860 GCA_964248055.1 uncultured Acidobacteriaceae bacterium
TCTAGCCCGCGCGCAACCGTGTGCGCCAGCGGGTGGGCGCGCGCTATTCGCAATGGGTGCTGGATCAGGCAGGCGTGGGGACGATGCTGGCCAATCGTGTGCACCTGGGCAACGGCGTGGAACCGCCCCGGTTTCTGTGGGTGCCCTACGACGACACGCTGCTGTTTCCGCTGTCGAACACCGGGCTCGCCGCGGCGTCGCCGGACCGTGCGCAGTTCTTTGCCTTGGAAGACAAGCTCCGGGCACGTTTTGTCGCGAACCTCGGCTTGCCTCGCCTGCCGGCCACACTCGATGAATATCTGCAGCAGGTGGTCGATCCCACACTCGCGCAGCAGAAGGCCGGCGGCGCGGTCGCGATCAAGTTCGAGGTCGCGTACCTGCGCGGCTTCGACTTCGCCGATGCACCACGGGAGCAGGCCACGACGGCCTACGCCACCTACATCGGCGGCGGTACGCCGGACCCTGCGGCGTACAAAAAGCTGCAGGACTTTCTGTTCCGTTACATCGCGGGCGAGTGCGGCCGCCTGGGGCTGGCGGTGCACCTGCATGGCATGGCCGGCGGCGGACGATACTTTTCCATCGCGGGCGTGAATCCGATGCTGCTGGAGCCGGTCTTGAACGACCCGCAGATGAAGGGCACGAACTTTGTTCTGCTGCATGGCGGCTGGCCGTATGTGCGCGAGGCGGGCGCGCTGTTGCAGAAGCCGAATGTGTATCTGGACATGTCGCAGCAGGCACTGATCTTCCCCGCACGCACCCTGGCGGGCTGGCTGCGGGAGTGGCTGGAGACGTATCCCGAAAAGGTGCTGTTCGGTACGGACGGGTATCCCTTCTCCGCGGCCATGGGCTGGGAAGAGGCGACGTGGCTTGCCGCGCGCAACGAGCGGCTGGCGCTGGGTTTGGCGTTGACCAGCATGGAACGGGACGGTGAGATCACCCCGGCTCGCGCCAGCGAGCTTGCACGGATGGTGCTGCGCGGCAACGCCGCATCGCTGTACAAGCTGACCCGGTGAGGTCGCCTGCGGACATGCTGAGCAAGCGCCATCTTCCGCTGCTGTTTGCCTTGCTGGCCGTGTGTGGCGTCTACGCGAATTCGCTGTCCGACAGCTTCCACTTCGATGACTTCCACACGGTGGTCGACAACCCCGCGGTGCGTTCGCTCCGCAATCTCCCGCGTATCTTCACGGACGCTACGGCGTTCAGCGTGCTGCCCGCCAACCAGACCTATCGGCCCGTCGTCACCGCTACGCTGGCACTGGACTACGCGCTGGCACATGGGTACGTTCCCTTCTGGTTTCACCTGAGCACGGTGCTGTGGTTTCTTGTGCTGATTGTGGTGCTGTTCTTCTTTACGGAAGGGTTGCTGGACCGGGTGGAGGCGCGACCTGCAAACCGCTGGCTCGCTCTGGGTATCGCGGCGTGGTTCGGTCTGCACCCGGCCATGGCCGAGACCGTGAACTATGTGATCCAGCGCGGAGATCTGTATTGCACGCTGGGCTGCGTGGCCGCGCTGTTGGTGTTTGCGCGTTGGCCCTCGTCGCGTCGCTATGGGTTCTATCTGCTTCCGTTTGTGTTGGCGATGCTTTCGAAGCCGCCGGCCGCGGTCTTCCCTTTGCTGTTGCTGCTGTATGTGTTCTTCTTCGAGGCGAGCACCCTGCCGCTTGCGCGACGCTGGCGGACGAGCCTGCGAGCCGCGGTGCCAGCGCTCGGGGTGACTGCGCTGTTGCTTTGGCTGCAGCGGGCGATGACGCCGAAGAGCTTTCTTCCGTCGATCCTCTCGCCTGCGGACTATCGGCTCACGCAAGCGTTTGTGTGGCTGCGCTATGCGGGGGCGTTGTTTCTGCCGCTGCACTTGAATGTGGACACAGATCTGCAGCCGATCTCCACGCTGAACGGCGCGGCAGTCGCAGGGCTGTTGTTTGTGTTTGGGTTGCTGCTGCTGATTGCGTACACCGTGCGACGCCGGCGACTGTATCCCATCGCCTTTGGGCTGCTGTGGTTCGTGATCACGCAGCTGCCCACCTCGCTGTACCCGCTGAGCGAGGTAGAGAACGATCACCGGATGTTCTTCTCGTTTCCGGGCCTGATGCTGGCGGTGGTGTGGGGTTTGTATCTCGGATACGAGCGCCTGTGCGCCTCTGTGACGGAGGAGACACAGCACACCTGGTTGCGTCCTGTGGCCGCGTCCCTCGTTGCGCTTTGTCTGTGCGGCTACGCGTATGGCGCGATCCGGCGCAACGCGGTGTGGCGTTCCGAAGACACGTTGTGGGCCGATGATGTGCGGAAGTCTCCACATAACGGCCGCGGGCTAATGAATTATGCGCTCACCCGCATGAACGCCGGCGACTACGCCGAGGCGCTGACCCTGTACACACGCGCCCTGCAATACACGCCCAGGTATCCGACGCTCGAGATCAACCTGGGCATCGTGAACGGCCTGCTCGCGGCACAGGGGCATCCGCAGTTGAACGCGGTGGCTGAGGAGCACTTTCAGCGTGCGATGGGACTGGCGCCCACCGATGATGCGACACATGCCTTCTACGGGCGCTGGCTGCTGGGCCAGGGCCGGATCGCGGAGGCGATCACGCAGCTGCGCGCGGCCGTGGTGTGGAATCCGCAGCGCGCCATGCAACGGGATCTGCTGCTGAGTGCGTACCAGCAGGCGGGCGACCTGGCGGCGGCGCGGCAGTTCGCGCAGGAGACCCTGGCCGTGATGCCGGACGATGCGCCCGCGCGTGCGCTGCTGCATCCGGGTGGAGGCACAGGAACGGTGAACTCGGCTGCAGGTCTCATCAATGCATCGTTAGCGGACTACCGCGCGGGCAGGTTCGAGCAGTCCATCGAGGAGGCTAAGCAGGCGCTCAGCCTTGATCCGACCTCAGCCGAGGCGTGGAACAACGTTGGCGCAGGCTATGGTGCGTTGAAGCGATGGGATCTGGGGATCGCCGCGGAGCAGCAGGCCTTGCAGCTCAAACCTTCGTTGCAGATCGCGAAGAACAACCTGCATTGGTTCGAGGCGGAGCAGGCTGGTGGCGCGGGAGCCCGCGCGCCGGAGCAGGGCGGGGCGCACACCGCAGCGGAGTACATCAATCGTTCGCTCACGTTGAATCAACAGGGGCGCTTTGAAGAGAGCATCGCGGCGGCGCAGAAGGCGTTGGCTGTGGACCCCAACGCGGCCGAGGCATGGAACAACATCGCGGCGAGCAACGAGGCGATGCAGCGTTGGGACCAGGCGATTGCAGCGGCACAAAAGGCGGTTGCCCTCAGGCCGGACTTCCAGCTGGCGAAGAACAATCTCGCTTGGGCGACGCAGCAGAGGGCGGCAGCGGCTCGCCATTGAGGAGGGCCCTCGTGACCTCCCAGAGCAGCAGACAGAAGAGCGCGGTTACGGGAACGACACGATCCAAACGCACCAGCTCGATCATCCAGGTTGTAGGCTGGTTGGTCCCGGAGAGGAAGTACAGACTGGGCAGCCACGCGCAGGCTGCAAGGCCCAGGCCCCACGCCCAGGTACGGCGCGAAAGCAGAGGCGACCGGTGCAGCAGCAAAATCGCGGCGACCGGAAGCACGGCCGTGTATTGATACTCCCAAACGGTGGGGTAGCTGAGAAAAAAGCTCAGCGACGCGGCCAAGGTGAGAAGCAAGGCGCTCTCGCGTCGCCGGGCCTCGTAGCGCTCTCGGGGCACAAGGAAGGAGAGAACAAGAACGGCTGCCGGCGGCAATAAATAAACCCAGTCCGGGGTGCGCGCACCGAAGAGGTCGTCGAGAAACAGGGGCAAGGAGACGACGTCGATGTGATGGAGACGAAAGCCCGATTGCGCGACCAGATTGAACCAATGAATGCTGTTGTCGCGCATGTCCGGCGTGAGGCGAAAGCCGTTCGCATAGATCTGCATGTGAGCGCGCACAAAGGCCGGATGGCCCGCAAGCCAAAGCAGGCGGGAGAGCCCGATGGGCTCGGGGTTCAACGGCCGAACGAACAGAAAGAGCAACGAGACAACGAGGTAGACGGCAAGCGCGCGCACCGCGGCCCGGCGCGTTTCGCCGAGCAGCAGAAGAAACGGCATCATGAGCAGCACGACCGGCTTGGAGAAGAGAGACACGAGCAGCCCGGCCGAGACGTAGCGCTGCGCGTGCGGGCGTGCTCGCACGACGCGCAGCAGGCCCACAAACAGCAGCGTCAGGCCGAACACGGGAAATGCCTGCACGTTGCCCACATACAATGTCGCAAAGGTGGGGAACGCTCCCAGCATCAACAACCACAGGAGACGGCGCGTGAAAGCGACCGTGCTCTCGCGCGCGAGAAGAACGGCGGATGCGGCCATCACCGCAAGCGAGAGCAGGGTGAAGACGCCGTAGCTGTCCGCAGGGTCGAGGCGACTGAGGGGCCACCCGAAGACGACCGCGAAGAGCGGATGCGCGAGATACCAAGTAAAGTGCGGACCATAGGCGGGTGGATCGAAGGTGGCGTAAAGGCTGCGGCCGTTCGCAAGATTCAGCCAGGCCTTGGGGAGCGAGTAGTAGTCGATCGCTTGCACATCGGCATGCAGCGTATCGAAGAAGAAGCGGTTCAGCAGACCGAGGCGTAGGCTGAGTAGCTGAACGAAGAGCCACACGCCGGTGATCCACGGCAGCAGCTGGGCCACTACCCTCCTGCGCGCGCTCAGGGAGAAAGCGGGGGTGGTACTTGCCAAGGTGGTGAGAGGGGTCGCGGAGGGCGGGCGCGAGGAAACCTTCTTCCCTTTGCGCGGAGCAGACCTGGCAGCGCTCATGTGCGAGCTCCCTGGGATCTGCGGAAGCCGAAGAGGCGCCGCGCATAGAAGCCGAGGAGCACAGAATAGATGCGCACCGAGTCCCACACGGGATGGAAGTGCGAGCCGCGGTTGTTCTCGAGGTAAACCGTGGCGATGGGCACCTCAAGAGGGAGCTGACCGGAGCGGCAGAGGTGCACGAGCATCACCATCTCGTACTCATAGCGCCTGCCTGGCAGGGCTAACAGCTCCGGCAAGAGAGCGTGTGGCAGACCACGCAGGCCGGTCTGCGTATCGGCGAGTGACACGCCGGTGAGCAGGCGAAAGATTTGCCGCGTAAGCAGGTTCCCTACCCGGCTGCGTAGCGGCACGTTGCGCTCCCAGGCGCGCGAGCCGAGCACGGGTCGGCTGCTGCTTCCCAGCAGCGCATAGGCGATGCGCTCCACGTCGGCCGGCGTGTGCTGGCCGTCGGCATCGGCGGTGACCACGCCGTACATTGCTGGATGGCTATCGAGCAGATGGCGAAAACCGGTCTTGAGCGCACAGCCCTTGCCCAGGTTTTCGGCGTGGTGCAGTACCTCCGTGCGCGCGAACGCGGTCAGCTCCGCGAAGAGGTGCGAGCACTCCGTGCGGCTCCCATCGTCCACGACCACGATCAGGCCGAAGCCCTGGGCGAGCAGCGAAGAGACAAGCGCCCCCAGCGTTGCCTCCGGATCCCATGCGGGGATGAGGACGGCGACCGAGGCCAGTGCACCCGCGTTCGGCGAGGCAGATCGACGTTCCTCAGGCGATCCACCCTCTACAGCGTGCGACGCCGACATAGCTGCCAGCTTAGCGCACGCCAGCACGGTCTTCCGGTACGAGCAGGTGCAAGGAACAGTGCACGCAAACTACCGGCCGGGACCCGCGGCGGCGCCCATCAGGATCAGCGACCGTTGCGCGAAGGGCGCATAGACGAGCAGCGCCGCAAAGGAGAGCGCCAGGCCGAAGGGGATGTGGTGCAGCAGCAAAAGCGGCGCCAGGCACCAGAGCAGGTCCGCTGCCAGCAGCAACGGCCAAAGCCGCAGCAGCTTCTGTTTGGCTCCCGGGGGCGCGAGCAGAGCAGCGCAGAACGAGAAGGCGCGGACCGGGATCAGCACGGCAGCGGAGATGAGGATCGCTTGGAGCAGCTGCGGGGCCCAGGGAAGGCTGGACAGCAGATCGCTAATCTCGTTGAGTTTGGCCAGGGCGCCGATGTAGAAGCCGAGGTACATCAACTGCAAGAGAAGGAACAAGGTCCTGACCAGGGGGACCGGGAGCTCAGGAAGCTCGTGCGGCGCGGCCAGAACCTGCCACCGGTGCCGGGGTTCTGCAGGAGGCGCGCTGGGGGTGATCT
>CAXTWN010000063.1:11870-17789 GCA_964248055.1 uncultured Acidobacteriaceae bacterium
CGAGGCGTTCCTCAACGGCGTGGCCCTCGCGCTGGAGGCGGCGGGGGCGGCGCCTGGGCCTCCGGTGCGAGCTGCTCGACGGGAGCGACAAAGCGGTAGCCGCGGCGTGCCAGGGTCTCCACGTAGCGCGGGTTGCGCGCGGTGTCGCCCAGCGCTTCGCGGATGCGGTTCACGGCGGAGTTGACGCCGTGTTCGGCGTCCACAAAGGTGCCGTCCGGCCACAACTCGCGGGAGATCTCTTCCCGGGTGAGCAGCTCGCCGGGACGCGCCAGCAGTAGGGTCAGCACCTGAAAGGGCTGCGCATGCAGCTTGATGCGCAGGCCCTGCCGTCGCAGTTCGCCGGTGGCCGCGTCGGCTTCAAAGACGCCGAAGCGGTAGCGTTTGGCTGACGAGGGCTCGGGCATCTCTGCGCCTCAGTGTATCGAACAGGACGCCGCGCCGGGCCCGGGCGCCGTTGTACAACTACTCTCAACAGACGCTGCTTCAATGACTTACCACGTGAGAAACATTCCTGCCGCAAAGGAGGTCTCATGCATGGAAGCGAAGCGGATGGCACGGCACGCTGAGAGGCATGAGGCCACCCACATGCTCACTTTGCCGAAGTTTGATCCTGCTGTTGGGGCTCTTCCTGCTCGTCTCCGAGCCGCTTGCCCTGGCAGCAGAGCCCTCGCCCGCGGCGCTCTCCGCCTTCGCCCAATACAGCGCCGCCGTCGAGACGCGTCTGGCTCAGCAGCACCGGGCAGACGGAACGTTCCTGGCAGCGCCTTCCGGGCCGGAGGCGCAGGCCCGGCTGTTCCGGGGAGAGTTGCTCGTGGAGCAACTCATGCCGCTCGAGGGCGCGGCTCCGGCCGGAGCGCTGCTCCACCACTGGCGCGGAACGGCCTTTGCGCCGGGGGCCACGGTGGCGGACTTTGAGCGGCTGCTCAGGGACGTCAACGGCTACCCGCGGCTGTTTGCGCCCGAGGTGCTGCAGGCGCGGGTGCTCGCGGGCACGGACGACCACCTTGAGACGTTTCTGCGGGTACGCCAGCAGCATGTCTTGACCGTGGTGCTGGATGCGACCTACGACGTCCGCTTCGGGCGGCTTGACCCGCAGCACGGCGACAGCATCTCGCGAAGCACGCGCATCGCAGAGATCGGCTCCGTCGGCACAAGCGCCGAGCATGCGCTCTCTCCCGAAGACGAGCATGGCTTTCTTTGGAGAACGAACACCTACTGGAGCTATGAGGAGCGCGACGGAGGGCTGTACGTGCAGCTTGAATCGCTCTCGCTGACACGGAATGTTCCGCGTGGTCTGGGATGGGCGGTGGGGCCGTACCTGCAAAGCATCCCGCGCGAGTCGCTGGCGTTTACGCTGCGCGCTGTTTGCAAGGGACTCCGAAGACCAGGACGTTAGGCTGCCGTGCGCATGGCAGTTCGATCGCAAAACAAGGGAGGAAGTATGGCTTTGTCCGAAGCGGTTCCAACGAGGGTGAAGGCGGCGTTTGCGCCGGCAGAACGAGTGCACGGGGCGCTCACGGCGTCCGTGGAGAGACGCGTCCTGCAGTGGCTGGCGGAGCGCGCACCGCGCTGGTTGAGTTCAGACCAGCTCACGGTGCTCGGCCTGAGCGCACAGCTCGGAGCCGGGCTTTGTTATGGGATTTCGCGCTCGCACCGCGAGGCCTTGCTGCTGGTAAACGTGTGCCTGGTGCTCAACTGGCTGGGTGACAGCCTGGACGGCACCCTGGCTCGCACGCGTCGCCAGCAGCGCCCGCGCTATGGCTTCTATGTAGATCACATCGTGGACCTATTCGGAGCGATCGCATTGCTTGGC
Source organism: uncultured Acidobacteriaceae bacterium (assembly GCA_964248055.1). Taxonomy (GTDB): domain Bacteria; phylum Acidobacteriota; class Terriglobia; order Terriglobales; family Acidobacteriaceae; genus Granulicella. The sequence goes on from CAXTWN010000063.1 coordinate 13,684, forward strand.
GGTCTGGGATACTCCGGGCTTCTGCACTGGCAGACGGCGGCCGGCGTTCTGGTGATGTTTCTGCTCCTGGCCGGCGAGAGTTATCTGGCCACCTATACGCTGTCGCGCTTTGAGCTGTCGCAAGGCCTCTTCGGCCCTACCGAGCTGCGTCTCCTGCTGATGCTTGGAAACATCGCCGCCTTGCGCAGCCCATATGTCACCTTGCTCGGTTACAAGCTGCTGCTGTTTGATGTGGGAGCGACCGTTGCCCTTGCTGCCATGTTTGCCGTAGCGGTCACCACCGCTCTTCGTCACACCGTGCAGCTGTACCGGCAGCAGCCGCTGCCGTGAGACCGGCCAATGTTTGGCAACGTTGGTGGCGCTTCAACCTGGTCGGCGCAATGGGCATGGGGTGGCAGCTTGCGGCCCTAGCGCTGTTCACGCACTGGAGCCGCCACTACCTGTGTGCCTCGGCGGCTGCCATCGAGCTTGCGCTGCTGCATAACTTCGTGTGGCACCTCCGGTATACCTGGCGCGACCGGCGGCAAGGAGCCTCCGCGGTGCTTGCGCAGTGCATGAGGTTTCACCTGTCCAATGGGCTTGTGTCTTTGCTGGGTAATCTCCTGCTGATGCGCGTGCTGGTGGGCGTGCTGGGTGTCGCGGTCGTGCCTGCCAACGGGATCGCGATCCTGTGCTGCTCCGGGCTGAACTTTTTGTTGGGCCATCGATGGACCTTCGCGGGGAGGTCCGTGGATGTAGAGGCCTAGCCATGAAACAGTGAAGTTCGACGCAGCGGGGTGCGCTATCTGCTTTGCCACGCGTAGAGCGAGGTGCGCGCGAGGATGAAGAGCGTGCGGCAGTCCGGGCCGCCGAAGACGAGCGTGATGGGGCGCTCGGGCACGTGAAGGGTGCGCAGCAGCTTGCCTTCGGGGCTGTACTCGAAGACCTCGCCGGCCGCGAGGTACACGTTGCCTGCCGCGTCGGTGGCGACGCCTTCACCGCCGCGCTCTGCGAAGACATGCAGATCCGTGAGCGAACCATCGGTACCCACCTTCGCCACCCAGGTCTTGTTCTCTTCCTCTTCGGTGAGGTAGAAGCTCTTTCCGCTGGAGGTGGGCGCCAACGCGAAGCTGCGCAGCACATCGCTCATCTTCGTGCCGTAATAGAGCTCGCCACGAACGAAGTCCGCGCCGGCGGGGAGGTATGCCGAGCCATCCGGAGAGACATACTGAAACGCCTTGTGCATGCTCTTCGGGTCGGCCTTGTATTGGGCCAGGTTCCAGTGGTCATTGGGCAGCCATGCGGTAGCCTCCGCGTGCACCGTTGCAGGTTGCGGTTCGAGCTTCTGCAGCTGGTTGGGAGGACCGTCCGGGTTGAAGCTGTAGACCGTGCCATCGCCCTCGTAGGCGACAACCAGTACGTTGCCGCTTCGATCGACCGCAAGATTGGTTGCCGATAAAGGTGCATCGCGCAGGAGCTCGGTCCCCTTCGTCACAGGGGACCAGCGATAGATCTGCTGCAGTTTGGGATCGACAAAGAGAACGCGCCCACTCGCATCCACCGCGGCGCCGCTGATGTTGTAGAAACCGCCTGCAACGCGCTCCACTTCATCAGCTGCTTGCGCAGAGGTACCGAGCGGCGCGCTGTCCACATCCAGGTTGCTCAGCTCGCGGAAGCGCTCGGCGGCGCCGCTGCCCGCGTCCGCCACGCCGTTGTTCACCGAGACTTCACTGTCGCTGTCGATGTGGAGATTGCGGAAGCGGATGCCTTCCGAGTTCCGCACCTGCACGGCTTCAGGCAGGGTGTCGTGACTGCCCACCACGCGATACGAGTGGAAGTTGGCGAAGAGGATGTCCCGCGAGCTCTGCACGGACAACGGAACCGCATGCCCGCTCTCGCCCCATTCCTCCTCGGTCTGCAAGGCAAGGATCTCCCAGTGCGCTGCGTGGTTGAGCTCCACCTCGTTGCGCACATGGTGCTCGCTGGAGAGCTCGTACACATGCCCGGGCGTCTCGGTGTCGGAGACCATCATGCCGGCCTGGGCAAGGGTGTCGGGCGTCCAGATGTCGGCGAAGGTGCCGCCGCCGTGCAGGACCCACAGGCTGGGATACTGGCTGTCCCAACGCCGGCGCGGATCGGGATCGCCCGAGTGGTTTGCGTTGTACGGGTTCATGCGCGTGCCATCGGCGTTGTTGGTGCCGTGACCGCCGAGAAAGCGCACATCGTTCACCTGCGAGTGCTCGCCGGCCTGCCACAACAGCGCCGTGGCCCGCGTGTTACTGCCGCCCGCGAACAGGCCGATCCCGCTGACCGAGGTTGTCCCGGAGGGTGGGGCGAGGAGCATGGGAACCGGCGCGCCGGGGCCGTTGAAGTTGGGTGATTCGTCATCCAGGACGAACTCCGTGGTGCTGGGATGCAGGCCGAAGAGCACGGTGTCGGGCTGCAACTGCACGGTCGCGGTCAGGCGGTAACGTCCGCTGGGAACATACAGGATCTTGTGCGCGCGGAGCGCAGCCTGCACGGCCGCCGTGTCGTCGTGCTTGCCGTCGCCGATGGCGCCCAGGTCGCGCAGATTAGCCCAGGGCTCGCTCGGGGAAGGCTCGCGCAGGATGGGAGCGGGTGGAAGTCTTGCGGCAGCGGGGGACGCCGTTACGGCGCCGGCGTCAAAGGTGGTCTTTATCGAACCCTCATCGTGCAGGTCCTTCAGCGTGAGCCCGTGCGAAAGGGTGGCCACGCGGTAGTCCCGAGCCGGACCACGCAGGGTGCGTCCACTCTCGCGAAAGGTTGCAAAGACCGGCACTTCGCTGCAACGCACGTCGCGCACGTTGATCTCCGTGCGCGCGTTGTTTTCGTTGCTGATGGTGATGGCGGGGCCGCGCACATTGCGAAACTCGGAGTCCTCGATCCACAACTCCTCCGCATAGCCCTCGTCGATGGAGATGCCGGCGGGCACGTCGCGGATCGTGCTGTGCACCAGGGTGAGGCCGGCCTCGTGCTCGCGGATCGCCGCCTTGCGCTGCCCGGTAAAGCTCGAGTCGAGCAGCGTGAACTGCCACCCCGGCGAGGGCTTTCCGGTGCGGATGCCGTACTCGCCGCCCTCAAAGTGGAGATCGTCGGCGAGGTTGCCGGCCTCATCGATGCCCGCAAACCCCGAGCCGATGCGGAAGTTCATGTGGCTGAGGAAGCAGTGCTGCGCATAGTGCGAGCGCACGCCCACCGCGCCGGGATTGCCGTCGCTGATCTCGAGATCGACGTTGCTGATGGCCGAGTAGAACGTCCCGGGGTTGGCGTCTACGACCAGAGCTGCCGGCACGGTGCCGGGAAAGGGCGTCGTCGGCCGGCGGCGAAAGCCGCTCTGGCCGTTGGGTGAGAGCCGCGCTCCGGCAAAGAAGAGCATGTAGGCGGGCGCGGCCGCAAAGCCGGGCGTTTCGGCGCCCAGCGTGAGCACCGGCCGCTGCGCGCCATAGCCGATCAGGCGAACACCCGGCCAGACGTAGACCGTGTGGGAGAGACGGTAGCGGCCGGCCGCCAGAAAGACGATGCCCTGCCTGGATGTGCTCTCGACCGTATCGATCGCGTGCTGCACGGCGTCCGTGTCATCAGCCTTGCCGTCCCCGACCGCGCCGCCTCGGCCCGGCTCCAGGTACACGGCCTGCGGATCGTTCAGCCGGGTCGGATAGACGGACTGCGCCAGGGGTGCCTGCGCTCCCAGCAGAGGCGCGAGGATGCCCAGAACGATAGAAGACAATCGCATCAGTGGAGACCCCAGAGGTCGCATTAGGCCTTTTGCGTCGACGCGCTGTCAAGCTTCTCACGCTCTCCCCGGAACCGGGCGGCGCGTGTCTCGAGGCGGTCAATCCCAGGAACGTTGCAGATCCCTCCGGAAATAAAGTCGGTTAGCGTACATCTGACCGCGGACCTGCGGCGTTCTTTGTTCGCCGACCCTCCGACAGGCCGCCGGCAAGAAGTTGTAGGCAGGAGAACGAAACTGTGGACAAACGAATGGCAGACCTCGTCGCAAAGGCTGTCTCACGCCGGAACTTTATAGCCGGTGCGGGCTCAGCTGCGGCAGCAACCGTGGTGGCGGGATGCGGTGGGAACTCGACCCCGACTCCTACCCCGACCCC
>CAXTWN010000064.1:0-17751 GCA_964248055.1 uncultured Acidobacteriaceae bacterium
GTGGCGCCCCGCTGTCTTGATGAAGTCGAGCGCAACGCTGCCGACGATACAAATTTTCAAGAACTACTTTGAATACGTATCAAAAAAAAAGGACTGCCCCCCGATGATGATGTTGGGAAACTGCGGGCTGTTCGCGTCGAAGTAGGTCGGCAGTCCAATCGATGAAGGATGGAAGCCGAGAGACTGGTTGTTCGACGTCTCATGCCAGAGCTCTACACCAGCCTGGACGTTCATGGTGAACGTGGGCGAAAAGATCTGGCTGTAGCCGGCGGCGATGTTGTAGCGGTTGTTCGGACGGTTGTTGCCTGGCCCGGCCGGGTCCGAAGCTCCCCAGAAGTCCGGGTTGCCGGTCTTGGTCTCACTCTTGTAGGAGTACCGGACGAAGACTCTGGAGGCGTTGTTGATGTTATGGTCGACCCGAATCAGGTATTCATCCGAGTCAGCGGGCGAAGCTCCGGTGCCGAAGTAGTTGTTGGCCAGTCCCGAGTTGGTGGGCGTCGGATAGTAGCTGAGGAGTTTCACGGCGATAGGGTCAAGGGGACCGAGCGACGCGACGTTGTTATTCGGTATGGGATCGCGGATGTACCCGGAGCGAGTCGCGACGAGGCCTGTTGTGGGATCGACTTGGCCGGCCGTGATGGCGCGCGTGCTGCGAGGGTTGTAGATTTGCCCGATGCGGATAGGACGACCCAGGGCGTCAACGGCGGGTGCTCCGTTCACGGTGCCCTGAGGGCCGAGTTGTGCGGAGAAGTCGCCCGCGCGATACGCGGTCGTCGGAACAGTAAACGTCTGGTTGGCCGGCGTGGAGAGTCTCAGCCCTTCATATAGACCGAAGAGGAACGTCTTCTCCTTCTGTTGATAGAGATGAGGGATGTAGAGCGGACCACTGGCAGAGCCGCCGAACTGGTTGCGGCCAAAGCTCGGCTTGGCTACCCCGTTGTGATCGAAGAACCACTGGTTCGCATCGAGCGCGTCGTTCCGGAAGAACTCATATGCGTCCCCGTGAAATGCGTTGGTTCCGGACTTGGTCACCACGTTGACCACGTTGCCGGTGCTCCAGCCATACTGCGCGGTGAAGGAGTTGTTCTGGACCCTAAACTCCTGAACGGCATCCACCGAGGGCACGTACATCACTGCACCCCACTGAGGGTCCGTATCCCAGCCGCCATCAAGCAGGTAGGCCGATGTGCCGAAGAAGCCCCCCGCGAAGTTCAAGAAAGAGATATCCTGATCGGCGTTGTCGGTTGAGTTCGGACCACCACCCAGCAACCCCTGACCTTCGGATTGGTTCTGCACGGAGGAGTTCAGCGTCGCCAGACCGTAGACGTTGCGCAGGTTCAGTGGAAGCTCGACCACCTGCTTGGCATCGATGCTGGTGGCGATGTTGGCGTTATCGGTGTTGATCTGGGAGGCTTCCGCATTGACCACGACCTCCTGATTCACCGAACCGACAGAAAGGGTGATGTTCTGCGTGGCGGACTGCGCCGCGTCCAGCACGATCCCGGTCTGCTTGTAGGTCTGAAAGCCGTTTGCCGCGACGGACAGGGTGTACGTGGAGGGGGGCAGTTGGCTGAAGCTATAGGTGCCGCGGGGATTGCTGGGCACACTGCGCGTGATGCCGTTCTGGCTGCTGGTGATGGTAACGGTCGCCTCCGGGATCACTGCCCCGGAGTTGTCCGTGACCGAGCCCGTGAGAGTGGCGGTAGTGACTGCCAGCTGAGCGTGGAGCCTCGCGGGCATGCAGATCACCGAGGTGAGCAGCATCGCGAAGCAACCACCGCGGATGATGAGTTTACGTATCAACGTGACCTCCAAGCGTCAAAGCGAATGAGCATGTCGTGTTTTTTGTTGAAAGGGCTGGCTCCACCCTTGATTGCTGGGGAAGACAGCGGTTGCAAGAGCGGGACAGAGGCGGTACCCACTCCGGGTACCGGCACCGTTCCTGGGAGTCCTGTTGGCCTCGATGGTGTGAAAGGCGACCTGCCGGCGGTAGCGCAGGGGAAGGCTATTGGTCGAAGTCGGAGGAAGGGACTGAGCGGACAAGACGGTGGGGGCCAGCAGGGCCGCCGACGCGACAGCCTGAAGGACACGTGAATACAGGAGACTTTGACCCGAGATACGCCACTCATGAAGGCTCCTTTCCTATCCGAACCGCAATTCCCAAACCACGATCTTTGGGCGCCGGAAACAGGCAGCTGTGTTTAGCGTGCGCAGATTCGGCTCTGTCGCGGATTCCACACAATGGACACGAACTTACTTCTCGCTGTTTTTGAGGTAACCAGCTAAGCTGAACGTGCACAACAGTTTAGCTAGGCGTATTAACTGGTGGGTCGCATGGTTTAGGATGTCGGTCTGGGAATTTGCAGTCGATGAGCACAGTTCAGCGTCACGATCTCATCACCTTCGGGAGCTTTGAAGTGGATCTCCACACGGGGGAGATCCGGAAGTACGGGATGCGTGTCAGGCTCCAGAGCCAGCCGTTCCGGGTTTTGCTCGCCTTGCTCGCCAAACCCGGTGAGGTCGTGACGCGAGAGGAGCTGCAACTCCAGATCTGGGGCGAACACACCACCGTCGACTTCGAACGCGGCATCGCAACGGCCATCAGCAAACTGCGTGAGGCTTTGGGCGACTCCGCAGACCATCCTCGCTACGTGGAGACCCTGTCCAAGCGGGGCTTCCGGTTCATCGCACCAGTCATCGTCGAATCGCCACAGGAAAGCCCGCCCCCGGCCCGCACAGGGGAGATCGAGATGGGATCTCCTCCGGCAGGCCTGGAATCCGAGCAGCCGGTAGCCTCGCCGCCTCCGACGCCAACGGCGGATGCGGAGGTGAAGGTTCCGGCCGACCCGAGCGAAGAGCCTCAAGAGCGAGTTGCTTCTGTCCCTTGGCAAAGGCTCGCCTATCTCTCTTCCGCTGCTTTGGCCCTGGTAGGGCTGTCAGCCCTGGTGACCTCCAGACTGACGCGGCCAATCGAGCCCCTTCAGCCGTCGAGGATCCTCCAACTCACGCAGGCAAGCGAGATCTATGACGGCCCCCCGAATCCCGAAAATTTGCTGACCCTGGTGACCGATGGCCCGCGGGTGTACACCTCATTCTTGACCGGCGGCCGACCCGAGATCGGATCTGTTGATTCAAGTGGGACGGCTCTGGAACCGATCACCATGCCGGATGAACTCAGCTCCGCTTCGATCGCGGATATCTCCCGAAACGGTTCCAGGTTAATCGTCCGGGAGCGCCGGTCGCGCGATTCGGAGCAACCGCTCTGGATTGTGCGTCGGGATGGTTCCAGCGCCTTACGGGTAGGTGATGTGCTCGCGCACGACGCTACCTTTATGCCGGATGGCGAGAGTCTGCTGTACGCCACCGGAAACGAACTCGACACAGTGCAGCTAAAGAGCGGGGCGATCGCACGGTACGTCGCACTGCCGGGCCGGGCTTTCTGGCTGCGCTGGTCCCCGTCCAACAGTGTGCTGCGGTTCACCATGATCGATCCGTTCACCCACAACAGTTCTCTTTGGGAGCTGGACCCTTCTTCCAAGCGCATTCATCCACTGCATCTACTCAGCGCGCAAGACCGTTCCCTTTGCTGTGGTTCCTGGTCAGCCAGCGGCAACACGTATGTGTTCCAGGCCGGCGAAGGGCATGGAACTGACCTTTGGGCCGTGAAGGCAGGACCACGCCAGCAGGTTACGAGGCTGACAAACGGACCCTTGAGCTACATCTCTCCCCTGCCGTCCCGGACGGAGGACGCTGTCTACTTTGTCGGGCTGGAGCCCCCGGCAGGAACCCATATCTTCGACCGAAACCTTCGCAAGTTCGTTCCGGCTCCATCGTTTCTGGAACGGGCCAGAAGGGTGACCTACTCCCGGGATGGACGCTGGGTGGCCTGGGTGGACGTGGACGGTCGACTCTGGCGAGCACTCAGCGACGGTGGCTCCGAGCGGTTACAGCTGACGCCGGATGATCTGGACGTCTTTTTGGCGCAATGGTCGCCCGATCAATCGCAACTGGTGATGATGGCGAGAGAACCCGGTCAAACCTGGCAGGTCTACGTGGTGAGCGCCACAGGAGGGCTGGTACGCAGAGTGCTCGCGGACCAGCGGAACCTGGCGGATCCCGACTGGTCGGCGGACGGAACCAAGCTGGTCTTTGGACGAGAGGCCGATCTGATGGGCAAGGAGAACGGATCGCACGATATCCATGTGCTCGACCTGAAGACGATGGAGTCCGTCGTCTTGCCCGACTCTGAGAACCTGTTCAGCCCGCGGTGGTCGCCCGACGGCCAGTGGATCGCTGCGCTTTCTACGGACCAAACCCGTCTGCTGCTTTACGACGTCGCCCATCGTGTCTGGAAGACGCTGGTGGTGGGCAGCGCGGCGGACCCGGTATGGAGCCTCGATAGCAAGACGGTGTACTTTCATGCGTTTGCGGACCCAAGGTCAGCGATCCTGAGGGTTTCGATCGCCGGAGGGCCGGCCGTTGCTGTAGCCGATATGTCCAACCTGGATTCGCCGAAGGCTGACTCCTATTTCTTCGGCGGCGTCACTCCTGCGGGCGCCCCGATCATTGAACCTCAGATTGGAACAGGCAATCTCTATTCCATTCGCCTGCCCGAATAACGATTCCAGATCGGCAAGAGCAACGTAGGCGCAACCGCCCTACGGACCGCTGGACATGCGTTCACGGAGAGCCGTACCGGCACGCGCCTGCCGTCGATCGACAAGAGCTTTGGCTTGCGCCTCCGCGACCTGCGCTTTCTGCACCTCGCCGGTCCTGCGGTAAAGACGCGAGAGCTGAAAGTGTATGCTGCCGTCGGTATCGCCAGGAAGGGCCAGGACGAGCTGCCGGATTGCCTCCTGAAGATCGCCGGCCTTTGTGGCCGCCCGGCCATACAGATAATGGACTCTGGGCTGGAGCTCAGGCGCGATGTTGGTGCACTTGGCAAGGAAGGGCGCGACCGCCTCTTCCTGCCCTTGTGCGTTCAGTATCTCGGCCATTAGGAGATTCGACTTTGGATCGAGTGGCCGGTCCGCGAGCGCCTGCTGCGCAGTGGCGGTCGCTTCGTCGTACTGGCTCAGGCTGAGAAGACAGGTTGCCGCTCCGAGGAGTGCCGCGGCGTCGTGCGGGTTTAGGGCCAGCGCCCTCTTATACTCGCCGATGGCGTTGTCGCACTGCTGTTGGTACCGGTAGAGGTCGCCCACCAGATCATGCGTCACGGCGGAGTTGGGCGCAAGATCGTCGACGCGCGCGAGTGCCTGGACAGCGACGCGTTCGTTGGCTTTCACGGACCAGTAGAGCGCTTCCGGATCTTCTGGTGCCCGCCGCAAGGCTTCCTGTGCGAGGGCCGCGCTTTCTGCATCGTTGTTCGTGAGAAAGGCGCAGGCCGCGCCTGCTACCAGAGACGACACAGTCGGCTGGCTTTTGGGATCAGCGCACGTGGGATCCGGCGTCCCATTCAACTGTGAGGTCTCCGTCTCGGCGACAAGCTGCTGGAGGGCAGCCTGAGATGTTGACGCAAGCGGAAACTGAGCCTGATCGGCCTGCATATGCCTCAGCATGCGTGCGAGTACCGCCTTCTCCTCGGGCGTGCTCGGGCCCAGAACGCCGTGATAGGTGTCAAGCGCTTCCAAAGGTCGGCCTTGAGCGAGAAGCTCGTCCGCATAGAGCGCGCGAGCCCATGGAGAGTTCGGTGCAAGCACAGCGAGTTTGTGCCCATCCGCGGCGATGAGTTCCAGCGAAGCGGAGCCAAGGCCTAGCCAGCTTTTAGCATCTGACGGCGCGGACTCCGTCGCACGGCGGTACATCGAAGCAGCTTCGGGAAGGCGATCCAACGCCTCATAGGCATTCCCGAGTGATCGAAGAACCTCAACATCCTGCGGCTGCAGCTTTTGTGCGCGAAGCAGGTAAGGCAGAGCCTCCGATGGCGTCTTCTGCTGCAGCGAGATCTTGCCCAGGAAGAGGAGCGGCGCCACGAGATCGGGCTTCAACTTCAGCGCATGGCGAAGATCTGACGCGGCAGGGTCAAGTTGCTGGGTCAGGAACTCCATCATGCCGAGGTTGGACCAAAGCTCAGCGGTGCCGGGCGAGATCGTCGTCGCACGCCGGTAAAGGAGAGCCGCCTTCCCATAGTCTCCGGCCGTTTGTGCCGCATTCGCTCTATCCACCAGCGTTTCCAGCGATTGGGCCTGCATCGCAGACCCGCCGGTGAGCATGCACACCGCCGAGCAGAGCAGCATGGCAGCCGCGCACCTCACTCCCAAGCGCCCTCGAGTATGCCTGCGCACGCCGGACATGCTTGCAACTTACATGCGCATCCTGCAGGAGCGCAACCGAGCGGAGGGCACGTTTCGTGTGTGGGTACTCCGGAGCCTGTGGTACCTCGCTTCGTAGCGGGAATCCCCCTGCCAAGTCGACGAACCACGCGCCGAGGAGCGGAACGAGGGGTGGCTCCTCATACCTTTCTGATGGTATCGGCCATACAGTCGGGTGGTATGTTCCCCAGGCAAAACGCCGCGCAACCTCCTTGGACTCGCACCAGTGAAGCCTCTCCCCGGCAGTCCACGAGCACGCAGAACAATGGATCTCACGCGCCAAGTTCTACAGGAAAGCAACGCGACCAGGCCTCCGGCAGCGCGGTGGCGAAGTTTGTTGTCCCTGTCACGGTGATGTTGTCCTTTGTTTCGTTCTGGAGGGCCTCGGCCATCGTCTTATGCGACCTGGGTTCCTCGGCGTACTACGTGGGCGGCATCGCGGAGAAGGCGATCGGCAAATCCGCTCCGTGGTTCATCCTGGCCATTATGCTGTTCTCCTATGCCGTCCGGGCCATCTATATCGAAAGCTGCAGCATGTTCGTGCGGGGCGGTGTGTACCGGGTGGTGCGTGAGGCCATGGGAGGCACCGCTGCCAAATTTTCCGTCTCGGCACTCATGTTCGACTACGTGCTTACGGGGCCCATCAGCGGGGTGAGCGCCGGGCTTTACCTTGCGGCACTTGTGAACGAACTGGGCCAGCACTTTCACTTCCCCTGGATGCATGTTTCTGCGCCGTGGTTCGCAGCTGCCTTCGCGGCGATCGTCACGGTGTACTTCTGGTACACCAATCGCGTCGGTGTTCCCTTCTCCAGCACCAAGGCCCTGCGCATCATGCAGGCGACCACGGTCATGGTCGTCATCCTGATTGTGTGGTGCCTGTACACCATCTTCACCAAGGGCTACCATCCGGTCCCGTTGCCCGTACCGTCCAACCTTCACTTCAGCGGGTCCGCCCTGGGCTGGCTGAAAGGCACGGCTCTACCCGGGTTTACCGTCGTGGCGATCGCCGTCGGGCTCGGCCACTCTGTTCTGGCGCTGAGTGGGGAAGAGACGCTGGCGCAGGTCTACCGCGAGATCGAAGCACCCAAGCAGAAGAACCTGTTGCGGACCGGCTTCATCATCTTCATCTATAGCCTGCTCTTCACCTCGCTCGTGTCGTTCTTCGCGATCATGCTGATCCCAGACGCCCAGCGAGCGCGGTACCTAGACGACCTGATCGGCGGCCTGTCGATGTTTCTGGCCGGACCCTTTGCCCTGCGGCTTGCGTTTCACTGCTTTGTGGTCGTCGTGGGCGTACTCATCCTTTCCGGCGCCGTGAATACCGCGATCATCGGCTCCAACGGCGTGCTCAGCCGGGTGGCGGAGGATGGCGTGCTCCCGCCGTGGTTCCGCAAAGTGCACCCCAAGCACGGCACATCGCACCACATCATCGGCGTGATCGTCGGGCTGCAACTACTGACCATCCTTCTCAGCCGCGGCAATGTGGACATGCTCGGTGAGGCCTACGCCTTTGGCGTCGTGTGGAGCTTCGCGATGAAGGGCCTGGCGGTTGTGGTGCTGCGCTTCAAACACCCCGAGGTGGACCGGTGGAAGTTTCCTCTGAACCTCCGCTTCGGGAGCCGTGAGATTCCCATCGGGTTGATCGCGACCACTGGGGCTCTCTTTCTCATGGCCTTCATCAACCTGTTCACAAAGAAGGCGGCCACGATCTCCGGAGCCATCTTCACGCTTGTTTTCTCTGTCGTGTTCACTGTCTCTGAACGGAAGTACGCCCGAGAGCAAAAGGCAAATCACATAGCGGCAACGCCGGATCCCAAAGACGTCTTCCGCGAGACCTCGCGTGAGCGCTTTCGCTTTCAGGTCTGCAACGACCTGTCCCGGAGTTCGCTGAAGATTGGGGAAGACTGCGCCCTGGTCGGGGTTGGCGATGCCGGCGATCTGCGAGCGGTAGACGAGGTACTCTCCGACGACTCCCAGAACGGCCATGAGGTGGTGGTGGCCTTTGTGAGCGACCTGTCGATGGATCAAGTGGCGGCCGCGCCGAATGACGATAACTCCGTCAGCGGGGAACTGAAGGACATCTTTAGCGAGGTGGTCTTTTCTGCGGAAAAGCTGGGTCGCCCCGTCCGGCTACTTGCGCTGCCGGGAACCGATCCCGTGAGCGTGCTGCTGGAGGCCGCGAGAGATCTGGAGGCCGCTCAGCTGTGCCTGGGCGCATCATGCTCCAGAGACCTTGACCAGCAACGATCAGAGATCACCGAACGATGGCGCTCGTTGTCTTCGCCCTCCCGGGAGTTGCCGGTGTGCCTGGTCGGCGACCCTGATCGGAACGGGCTGGAGTTCTGCCTCCCGTGTGCTCCGCGCGATGAGAAGAACGGTGTACGTGCGTAAAGAGCAGGAACATGCCTGCTTCCCAGCCACGATACGGTCAGTCCCTTATGCCCTCCTCATCACGATCCTGCGATGGTTAGGGGTGCCCCGCTCGGCGGGTCAGAGGGTGAATGCCGGAAGAGGGCCTGAGTTCGACGCGTAAGGTGCTATACGCCGCCATGGTGGCCAACGTTGCGATCGTGATCGCGAAGATGGTCGCCGCCGCGGTCACCGGCAGCTCCGCCATGCTTTCGGAAGGCATTCACTCGCTGGTCGATACAGGCAACGGCGGTCTGCTGTTGCTTGGGTTGCAGCTGAGCCGGCGACCGGCGGACGAGCTGCACCCGTTCGGCTATGGGCGGGAACTCTACTTCTGGACGATGGTGGTGGCTCTTGCGGTCTTCGCGCTCGGTGGGGGCGTGTCAATCTACGAAGGTGTCGCGCACCTCTTCCATCCGCACCCGCTGGAGCACGTGCGGGCGAACTATATTGTGCTGGCCTGTTCCGCGCTCTTCGAGGGATCCTCGCTGGTGATTGCTCTCCACGAGTTTCGTAAGTTGAACCGAGGCGTGCCTTTGCTCCAGGCCATACGCCGCAGCAAGGATCCTGCTTCCTTTACCGTGCTCTTTGAAGATTCGGCGGCCGTCTTCGGCATCGCGGTGGCGCTTCTCGCGACGTTCCTGGTACAGCGCCTTCACGTGCTTTGGCTTGACGGGGCCGCATCCATTCTGATCGGTGTCCTGCTGATGTTCGTCGCGGGTCTGCTTGGCTTCAAGGCCAAGGCATTGCTGATCGGGGAAGGGTTGGACCGTGCAGCATTGCATGCGATCTGCAAGATGGCAGGCGAGGTCTCCGGGGTAGAACGCTCCGGGTACCCCTTCACGACCTTCTTCGGCCCACAGGATGCCTTGCTGGCCATGACCGTGCAGTTCCGCAGGGGCGTCAGTAGCCGTCAGGTGGAGCTCAGCGTCGACCAGATCGAGGATCGTGTACGCGATCGCTTTCCGGAGATCAAGCACATCTTCCTGGAGGTGGATACGGTGCGCGAACACCAGCCCGATGACGTCGGCGATAGCTCGGCGTCACCGCAGAAAGAGATCGAGCTTACGCCGATCATCGAAGAGATCGAGACCATCTCGTAGTGGTTAACCTTCAAGTTTGAAGCGGGTCTCGGCGAGGCGGTACAGGGGTCGCCACACCAGCCGGTTGATGGTCACGACCATCAAGGCCATCACAATCGTCGAGAGAAGCAGCAGCTGAAACTGCCCATGGTCGGTGGCGGCACTGATCTGTGCGCCCAGACCGACGGTCTGCATCGTCTGGCCTTTGAGGTGAAAGTACTCGGCGATGATGCTTGCGTTCCATGCGCCACCGGACGCGGTGACCAGACCGGTGATGAGAAATGGAAAGATGCCCGGCAGGATCATCGTGCGCCAGCGCTGCCAGGAGGAGAAGTGAAACAGCTGCGAGACCTCGCGCAGATCGGACGGTACGGCCATTGCGCCCGCGATCACGTTGAACAGGATGTACCACTGTGTTCCAAGCAGCATGAGCAAGATCGCGGCGGTGCCCATGCCTCCACCAAAACGCAGCAGGCCCAAGAGAAGAATGGGGAACAGTGCTGTGGCCGGTACCGAAGCTGCGATCTGTGCCAAAGGCTGGGCGATCCGTGCCAGCCGCGGATGAAAGCCTATCGCCACACCCACAGGGATTGTCCAGGCGGCGGCCAGAAGCAGAGACGCATTCACCCGGAGAAACGTAGCGGAGGCGCCGAGCAGAATGGTTCGCAGCTGGGTGGTGTGCACCTCGCGCAACAGCACGAGCGCTTGGGATGCGAGGTACACGATACCGCCAGCCAGGATCAGACCCATCGTCCATTGCCAACGGGTGGTGCCTGCCTCGGACGTGCTGATCGAGGACTGCCTGGCTCGGGCACGAGAGCGCCTTCCCAGGCTCCGGTAGATCGTCTCAGAGAGCGGCACCACCGTGTGGCAGCGTAGTGCTTCCAGCGCGCCCGCGTGTCTCAGCAGGTGCAGCATGGGGGAGTGCGTGCGTGCCGAGCCTTCGACCTGTTCGAACTTGAACTTGTCGCTCCAGGCGATCGCTGGACGCCAGATGATCTGGTCGATGGCAACAATGATCGCGATCATCACTGCCAGTCCCATGACAATCGCCCAGGTGTTGCCGGCGCTCGCAGCCGTCTGCAGATAGGATCCGAGTCCCGGCAGACGAAAGTCCCGTGTTCCCAGAACAAACATCTCGCAGGCCATCAGAAAGAACCAGCCCCCCGCTACGGAGACCATGGAGTTCCACACCAACCCGATCGCTCCATAGGGCAACTCCAGCTGCAGGAGGCGTTGCCAGCGTGAGAAGCCGTAGATGGCTGCGGCTTCGTTCAGCTCGCGAGGGATGCTCTTCAGCGAGGAGTAGAAACTGAAGGCCATGTTCCAGACCTCGCCCGTGAAGATGAGCAAGATCGCACCCAGCTCTACGCCTAGCTGCCGTTTCGGGAAGAGCGCCACCATCGCCAGCATGACGCCCGGTAGAAAGCTCAGCACCGGGATGGATTGGCACACATCGAGACCCGCCACCAGGAGCGGTTCAAGGCGTCTGCTGTGTGCCGCCGCATAGCCGTACCCGATCGCGAAGCAGAGGCTGAGGACATACGCCAGACCGACGCGCACCAGCGAGTAAAAGGCATAGCGCGGCAGAGCCCATGGGCTGAGCGAGATGGTGATCTCCGGTTGTGCCTGACCCGCCCAGTAGTGGGCGATGCGAACGATGGCATAGAAGCAGGCGAGTCCGATCGCAGCGACGATGACATCCATGAGGACCGGCCATGTGCGCGTCAACGCCTGCGTGCGACCCATGGTCTCGCGGCTTCGGCTGAAGCTCCAGCGGGTCGGCAGATGCATCACGCATTGCCCTCAGCGGCCGACTCGGTCTGCACGAAGCGCCTGCGGGTGGCGTCGAAGTCAAACAGCTGAGCGTACCGGCCCCAGGTGACTGCCGTCGCCAGCTGGCGAATGGTCTCGTCTTCGCTGAACTGCTCATCGAGCATGTCGTGAAAGAAGTCTTCGGGCACGCTATGGTCGTTCTTTGCCTCCACGGCGCTGAGGATCTGCCTGATCAGCAGGACGCGCTCCACAGCGGCTTTGCGGAAGATCTCGCGCTGTTGCAGACCTTCGGCCTTGGCGTACGCACTGCCCCCGTCCGTGATCACCGCGGCGCCCTGCTCGACGGTCAGGAAGCCGAGCAGTTGCGCGGCATCCACGATGGGCAGCAGGTGATCGATCTCCAGGGAAAGCTCATCCGCAAGGCGATACACCTCGTATCGTCCACCATGGTCCTGAAGCATCTCCAGCAGTCCGGCCACGCCCCCAGGACGCGCGTGCGGCAGCATCTGGTAGATGGGAGCATGTAGCTGCGGCGCGGTGTCTTTCGTCTCTGGAAGGGCCGGCGGCTGTGCCTCGGGTTGCGTCAGCACCTTGTAGATGTAGTCGACCAGCTGGTGAAAACCCGGACCCTTGCGGTTCCTGGGGTGAGCGAGATCTACGTTGAAGTCCGTCCGAATGCGGCCCGGGTTCCGCCCCAGAACGATGATGCGATCCGCCAGCATCACGGCCTCTTCGATGTTGTGCGTCACCATGAAGATGGCCTGCGTCGGGATGGTCTTCTTCTGCCACAGGGCCAGCAGTTCCCCACGCAGATTCTCCGCCGTGAGCACGTCCAGCGCCGAAAACGGTTCGTCCATGAAGAGCACTTCCGGTTCAACGACCAGGGCCCGCGCAAAGCCGACCCTTTGCCGCATACCGCCCGAAAGTTCTTTTGGGTACGCGCCCTGGAAGCCCTCCAGACCTACCGTTTCGAGCATCGCCAGGGTCCGGCGTTTGCGCTCCTCGGCTGCGAAGCCGCGAGCCTTCAGCGGAGCTTCCACATTATCCCGAACGGTGAGCCAGGGGAAAAGGGCGAAGCTCTGAAAGACGATGGACACATTCACATCGGCCTGCGCCATCGGCGTTCCATGCCAGAAGACCTGCCCTGCCGACGGAGTCGAGAGCCCGGTGAGCATGCGCAGCAGCGTACTTTTTCCTGATCCCGACGGTCCCAGAAGGGCCACAATCTGTCCTTTGCAGACAGAAAGGTCAGTGGGCGCTATGACCTGGATGCGGGTCTCCCGGGGCTGCGCATAGAACTTTTGCACCTGATCCGCACGGATAATAGGAGGTTCCATGAATCCTCATGACTACATTTGTCTTGGGCAGCCGCACCCGTATACGGCGGGGTCAACGCACTCTCGTTCGCCGGGAGTGCTGCTCAAGGCTCGCCGGCTGGCGCCACCGGCTCGACCGTGTCCAGAAAGACATAGCCCAGGTAGTTGACCGTCTTCAGATACATCGGTCGTGCCGGGTCTTCTTCGAACTTGCGACGAAGTTGCAGGATATAGGTGCGCAGGTATTCGCGTTCATCTCCGTACTCTGGACCCCACACCGTGCTCAAGAGCTTTGAATGCAGAATGGGATGGCCGGCGTGCTTCATGAGGTACGCAAGGAGATCGAACTCTGTCGGCGTTAGGTGGATCTCCCTTCCATTCTTCTTGAACGACCGACGTCCCAGATGCAGTTCGAACGGCCCAATCTGAATCAGGCGTTCCGGCTCCGGCAGACGATCCCGGCTACGCCGCAGAGCGGCCCGGATCCTCGCGGTGAGTTCCCGAACCTGAAAAGGCTTTGTGACGTAGTCGTCCGCACCCGCGTCCAGTGCCTGCACCTTATCGTCCTCGCTGTCACGCACGGTGATGGCGATGATGGAAAGATTGAGGAACTCATGCCGTACGCGTCGGCACGCCTCCATGCCGCCCATGCCGGGCATGTTGAGGTCCATCAACACCACATCAAACGGGCGCTGACGTAGCGTGAGCAAGCCTTCCTCGCCGGAAGAGGCCTCCCCGACGTCGAATCGAAGTTCCTTGAGCACCGCCTTCAAACTGCGACGGATCGAAAGATCGTCTTCTATCAGAAGAACGGCTCCTTGTGAGTTATCCATGGTCTGCTCCTCGTGCGCGCGGAACAGCGATAACGAAGCGGGTTGTCTTCTCGCTACACTCCACCCAGGCGCGTCCGCTGTGCGCTTCGGCGATCTTTTTGACCACGGAGAGTCCTAGTCCCGTTCCCGCGGGGCCATACTCATCCCGAATGCCGCGATAGAACCGGTCGAAGATCTTGGTCGTGTCTTCGGGCGGGATCTGGAACTCAGCCCTGCCCGCATTGCTCACCGAAACGAGTGTCTCCCACTTACCCTGCTCGACCGCGATGACGATAGCCGTCTCCGGAGCCGAGTACTTTGCCGCGTTGTCTACCAACTGCTCCAGCGCCAGTTTGAGCAAGGATGCGTCCACATCGTCCTCAGACACCGTCTGCGTACCCTGGAGCACGATGCGCGCCTGCAGGTCCGGCTCCTGAGCACTCACTACCCCGGCGATGAGCTCTGCCATGTGCACTCTGGCGCGGTGGAGGCGGATCTGTTTTGCGTCCAGGGCCGCGGTTTGCAGCAGCTGCGTCGTGAGCTGCGAAAGCATGGTCGCCCGGTCGTCGATGATGGAGATGAGTTCCGCTTGCATGGCGGTGAGGTTCCCAACGGCCAGAAGCCCAGAGCTGGCGGTCTGGATTGCGGTCAGCGGCGTCTTGAAGCCGTGCGCCAGGCCGTCCAGGACGGCGGTTCGGAGTTGCTCAGCGTCCCGTGCGACCTGCGCGCGACCTTCCTGGCGATTGGCACGTGCACGCTCAAAGGCAAGCGCGGCCAGCGACGCCACGGCGTCCGCCATCAACGGATCCGGAGTCCATCCTTGCAGAGTCATCCCACCGATCACCGTCACGCCCAAACGCAAGCTTCGTGAGGACCAGCGGTTCTCAACATCGTCCACGTCCCGGCCGCCCAGGTACGCTTCGTAGGCTGTCTGCACCGGACCTGTCGACGGCAGAGCCTGATTGGCGGAAGCTGGCTCCGTCGTACTCCAGAAGGTCACGGCCTCCACCCCCACCAGATCGCGGATCAACGGCGAAAGCTGCTCCGCGGTGGGCCGCTGCTGCTGAATGTACAGAATGGCTCGGCTCAGTTCATACAGGGTCAACGCGTGCTTCTTCTGCTCCTCCGCCTCCGCTGCATGAACGCGAACCCTGGAAGACAACCTGCTTACAAACAGGGCAATCGTCTCGAAGGTAAGAAGAGCAATCCAGTTCTTTGGATCCGCTACCGTGAACGTAAACAGCGGCTGCGTGAACAGGTAATCCAAAGAAAGAGCCGCCGCGATGGAGGCGACAGAGGCTTGCAGCAGACCGAAACGAAGAGCCACCAGGAGTACAAGCAGCAACTCGAAAGGCTCGGCAGCCGATAACGACAGATGAAGAGAA
Organism: uncultured Acidobacteriaceae bacterium; assembly: GCA_964248055.1. Lineage (GTDB taxonomy): Bacteria > Acidobacteriota > Terriglobia > Terriglobales > Acidobacteriaceae > Granulicella. The sequence goes on from CAXTWN010000064.1 coordinate 15,092, forward strand.
AACCCCAAGATCGCCAGTACGACGGCCAGAACAGCGGAGATAGCGGAACCGGCTATCCTGCCCCGGAACGTGCGAAGGAAGGGTGATATCGAACCCGGGCTCTTCATGCGGAAGCCGTGTAGTGGAACCGCATCGACCACCATCGCACCCCTTGTCTTCCTCTATGTCGCGGACCGCGTGCGCTGACGGAATCGTTGCTGACCCCCGTTTTCCCGGCCTAACCATTGTAGACGGCGCGCCGTAAAGATGCCGTAAAGAGGTGTGCTCGCGGGGCAATCATGCCTCCTTTATGCATTTTGCCCTCTACTGGCGTAGCGATGTTTCTTCGCATTAGAGGTGCTCAATATGTTCCCGCAGAAAGAAGTTCACTACGTAACCGCACTGCAGCAGATGCTCTCCCACACTACGCTTCGTGGTAGGCGGAGCGCTTCGAAGCTCTCAGCTGCCGCGGCGTTGTGTCTGTTCTGCTTTGCTTTCCACTCGGCGCTTGCCCAGTCCACCTTTGGCAGCGTTCGGGGCGTCGTGGCGGACGCCACAGGTGCCGCCGTCCCCGGGACCACGGTGACCCTGCATAGCACGGATGAAAACTCCGATCGCGTCGTCACCACCGATACCGACGGGAACTTTCTGTTCTCCAACGTCAAGCCCGGCCACTTCCACCTCCAGGCCGTTCACTCAGGGTTTTCCCCTACGGACCTGAGCGGGATCGCTCTGGATGCACGTCAGGATCTTCGCCTGCCGGTTGTGTTGAACGTGGCGGCGCAGACCACGACCATTGAGGTAAGTGGTGCGGCTGATGTGATCAACACCGAAAGCGCCGTGATCGCCGACTCGAAAGACAACGCACAGATCACCCAGTTGCCGTTGAACAATCGTGCGGTCACGACCAGTCCGCTCGGGGCGCTTACGCTCTCCCCCAACGTGCAGCAGGACAGCCAGGGCAACATCGCGCTCGATGGCGCGAGTTCCTCCCAGGTGAACTTTTCTGTGGACGGCGTGTCTACAACGAACGTCCGGCAGAACGGCCCTCTGGCCGACGCCTATCCTTCTCAGGAGGGGATCGCCGCAGTCAAAGTGACTGCGTTCAACAACAGCGCCGAGTTTTCCCAGGTGGGCGACGTCACCTTTGTCACGAAAAGTGGCGCGAGCCGATATCACGGAAGCCTCTTCGAGTACTACCAGAACGACATCTTCAACGCGGACCCCTACAACTTTCAGGGCAAGGCCCCGCTGAACTACAACACCTTTGGCGGTTCGTTCTCCGGACCGGTCACCATCCCGCGTCTCTACAACGGCAAGGACCGCACCTTCTTCTTCTTCGACTATGAGGGCAACCGCCGCACCTTCTCCGCAGCGGAACAGTATGCCGTTCCCTCGGTCGCGGACCGTGCTGGAAACCTCGCCGACCTCGGCGACCCTTATGCCGTCACCAACATCAATCCGACAGCCCTCGCACTGCTGAACACGTACTACCCTCTGCCCAACATTCCGGGGGCCCCAGTCGGTTCGCCCAACTATGAAACCTTTGTATCGACCCCGGCAACCACGGACGGCGCCGATCTACGCATCGACCATACGATCAGCTCCAAGCAGTCGCTGTACGCGCGCTTCAGTCGCAAAAACATCTCCGAGCAGGCGGTGAATCCGTTGCTGCCCAATGACCTCGACAGCATCCACAACCGCAGCCTGCTCGTCTCCTACACCTACACCTTCACCCCGCGCCTGCTGAACGAGTTTCGCTTCGGCCTCACCAACGTGACCACGGCGGTCGGCTTCCCGATTGAAGGGGCGACGGCGCTGCAACAGCTCGATCTGCAGGGCGTGAACATCAGCCAGCACCCGCTGACCCATGCCTTTCCGACCTTCAACTTCAGCTCCGGGACCAACTTCCAACCCATCGGACGCGATAAGACCGGCGTCACGCAGTCGAAGACGTATGAGTTCACCGACAACCTCACCTATACGCTGGGTAAGCACACCTTGAAGGGCGGGGTTGATATCCGCCACGTTCGCTACTTCGACCTCGAAAGCTTTGCCCCGGTGTTTAACTCCGACGACTTCGGCGATTTCACCTTCCAGCCCAACTTCAGTGCCGTGGCAGCGACGGCCAACCAGCCTGCCTTCGGCGGCAACGCCTTTGCCGACTTCCTCATGGGCGCGCCTACGACGCTCTATTTCGCCGTCTCCAGCCCCGATGTGGGTGGGACCACGGTGCAGAGCGCGGCCTACCTGCAGGACGAGTGGCAGGTCACCAACAAGCTCACGCTGAGTTACGGCTTGCGGTACCAGATCCTTCCACCCTTCATTGAGGACGGCGGGAACCTGGCGAATTTCGATCAAGCCACCAACTCCATCGTCGTTCCCGACAACCTCGCCGCCTACCTGCAACAGCAGAAGATTCAGGCGTCGAATCTCGGCTTTCAGCAGTCTTTTAACGCCTGCGGCCTTACCACAAGCCTGCTCCCTTGCACGAAGTACGTGACCGCATCGCAGGATGGGTTGGGTGCCGGCCTGCGGCAAACCTACAAGGGCAACGTCCAGCCTCGCATCTCCTTTGCCTACCGTCCGTTCAACAATGACAAGACCGTGATTCGCGGCGGCTTCGGCGTCTACACCATCACCAACCTCGGTCCGCTCTCCTTCAACAACAGCGGCAATCC
>CAXTWN010000065.1:0-17354 GCA_964248055.1 uncultured Acidobacteriaceae bacterium
GGCGGCCGGCCCGTGCCCGTGGAGATCTACGTCGAGGTTAACTTCCAGATCTTCTAGGTTGGGGTTCGGCTCTTACTGGCGGGCCGTCGCATCTGTACCGGGTCGAGCAGGAAGCAGGTCCTTCGCTTCGCTCAGGATGACAATGGGTGGGGTGGCCTGATGTGTCTGCGGTTGGGCCTCGATGCGAGCATCTCGTGCGTCCCGAGGCACGCTAGGTTGCAGAGGCTACCGAGTTCTCGATCTCCTCGAAGCTGAGGTTTTCAGCTGGGCTGCCGGTGCGGTCTTTCCAGTGTAGGAAGAGCATCCCGTAGCTCTCGGTCGTGCAGGAGGCGGGGTCGACGCCTAGCGACGCGAGCATGGTGTCGATCCAGGCGGGCTCGCCTTCGAGCTCGGCCCAGGTGCCGATGGCGGTCTCATCCAGCACAAGGTGACCACCCTGGGGGGCATCCCATTCGGTGCGGAACTTTTCGTAGTGGAACACCGGCGCGAAGCCGAGCTGCTGAAAGATCTCGGCCATGGCTCCGCCTTCATCGACGAGCGTTTCGGTCTCGATGCGGGTCTTGTAGCGCTGATCGCTGTCGTCACCATCGCGGACACGTTTGTGTGTGACCACCGAGCGGCCGCAGTACTCCCGCAGGCGGAGCAGCTGCCTTTTCGATCGAAGCCCGCGCTCTGGAGTGTCGTAAAGGGTGTTGGTCTCGAAGCTGCGCTCGGTGCGTAAGGCGAGCCCGAGCGATGCGACCCTGGCCCGAAAGGCTGGGATGTCGTGGACCGGGAACTTCAGCTCCGTTTCGGGCGCCTGCATGCGTGCCAGTATAGGCGGAGATTGCTTGTGCAGCGGATGAAGTCTCGGGTCAGCTAGGATGGGGCGATGCCAGAGACCCTGCACCTCCATGCGACCAGGCCTGAGGACGTGGAGCGCGCGGCGGCGATTCTGCAAGCAGGGGGCCTGGTGGCGTTCCCTACGGAGACGGTGTACGGGCTAGGGGCGAACGCGCTTTCGGCGGAGGCCGTGGAGCGGATCTTCAGCGCCAAGCAACGTCCTGCGTGGGACCCGTTGATTGTTCATTTGGAACATTTCGACCGTCTGGCTGCGGTGGCGATGGTAGAACCGGCGTTCGAGGTGCGGGTGGCGCAGCTTGCGGAGGCGTTTTGGCCGGGGCCGCTTACGATGCTTCTGCCGCGAGCGCCTGTGATCCCCGATGCGGTGACGGCCGGGCGTATGAGGGTGGGGGTGCGTGTGCCGGCGCACCCGGTCGCGCGGGAGTTGCTGCAAAAGACGGGTCTGCCGTTGGCAGCGCCGAGCGCCAATCGCTTCGGCCACGTGAGCCCGACGACGGCGCAGCATGTGCTCCACGATCTCGCGGGCAGAATCGACGCGGTGCTCGACGGAGGAGCGTCGTCGGTTGGCGTGGAGTCGACCGTAGTGGACGTGGGGCAGACGCCCATGCTGATCTATCGGTCTGGTGCGGTCACGGTGGAGGCGCTGCAGCAGGTCACGGGCGTGCCTGCGGAGGTCTTCCGCACGGAGCAGGAATCTCTGGGCGCGCCGGAGTCGCTTTCGTCTCCGGGGGTAGGTATTCGCCACTATGCGCCCGAGGCGCGGGTGGTGCTTTGTGGGCCGAGCGCGGCCTCGCTCGAGTTTGCGGTCCGGACGGTAGTGGCTGCAAACGCGGGGCCGGTTGGCGTGCTGCTTCCTCGAGGCTGGGCTCCGAAGGGACTTGAAAACGCGGAGGTAGAGCCTTGGGGTGATTGGGATGAAGCAAAGGAGCTTGCAGCGGGCCTATTTGCCGGCTTGCGCGCACTGGAGCGGCGCGGTGTGACTATCATCATCTGTCCGCTGCCCGAGGCCGGCGGTTTGGGTGACGCACTGCGGGACCGCTTGCAGAAAGCCGCACGGCCCCGTTAAGGGCTACTTCATGACCGTCCCAGGAGGGTGCGCGTCGCTGGTCTTGTAGAGATATTTGATTCCGGTCTTGTAGACCAGCACCCGCTGGCGCCCGACGCGCAGCTTGATCGCGCAGCGGTCATACCACTCCAGCGTGCCATGGAGCTCTTCGTTATCTTCGAGCACCACAGTCATTTCGGTCTGTTGCTGAATCTGCTTCTGGAAGTAGAAAGCTTCGGCGTGGGAGCTCGCCTGGGCGCCGTGATTGTCGGAGACAAGGGCGTGCGACAGCGGATCGCCGTTGTGCGAGGGGTCGCGGCGGCGTTCGGTGGGGGTAAGGTGTGGCCGGATCAGCTTGCGGGTGCCGCTGAACGATTCGGCCTCGGTGCGGCGCTCGTTGGCTCCGGCCAAAGCAACTCCAGTCCTGTGGGGTTCAACAGAGGTGGTGGCGCGCATGGGGGCGCGGCAGGATGAAAGAAGACTTGTAGCGTGTCTGCAGCTTTGGATGCGGGGGAGCGCTGATAGGGTCAGACCTTTACGGCCGTCCGATTAGGTTTTATGACGCTTTCACACAGCGCGGGTGCCGAGCCCGAGGGCAAAGGCATCGAGGCTGAGTGAGCGCAGCAGGTTGCGGCGCATGCCACCGCGAACCGCGTCCAGACCTCGCACCGCCGCTTCGAGGGCAGGGTAGTCGAGGGTGTCTGCGAGCCGGGTAAGGTCGGCGCGGCGATCGATGTTGCGGACCTTCGACTCCGCGCCGCCGCGCAGCAGGAGCAGGTCTTCCAGAAGCGACGCGAGGGCGTGCAGAAGAGCGTTGGTCTTTTCCTGGCCCTCGGCGCCAGCGCGGTAGGTCTCGGTCATGCGGAAGAGCGGGGTATGGTCGTTGCTGTGGTCCAGGGTGGCGAGCACAATGAGGGCGTCGGTGCGAGCGGCGAGGTAGGCGGGGAGGTCGAAACCGAGGGCACGGCCCGCAGCGCCCTCGCTGAGGCGGGCGACAAGGTCGCGCTCCGCGGGCTTCAGCTCGGGGCGTCGCTCGGCGAGCAGGGTCGCGATCTCCGCCGCGGGCAGCGTGCCGAGACGCAGAATGGCGCAGCGGGAACGGATCGTGGGCAGCAGGTCGCTGGTGTTTTCCGCGAGCAGGATCAGGTAGACGCGGTCGGGCGGCTCCTCCAGGAGCTTGAGCAGGGAGTTTGCGGCCTCCTTCATGAAGGCGGATGAGGTCAGAACGAAGACGCGAACGGGGGCTTCGCTGGGCACGTACTGGGCGCGCGCGATCACGGTCCGGATCTGGCCGAGTTTGATGAGGAGCTGCGGCGGGTCTGGCGGAACAATCAGGACATCGGGATGGGTCTGGACGAGGACGCGGGTGTCTTTTTTGTCGGTCTCGCGTAAATCCTCGCGAGCGCTGACTGCTTCAACGGTGCGAGCTTCGAGATCGGTGGCCTGGAGGATGCGCGTGCAGTGACGGCACTCGCCGCAGAAAGCCGCCAGCGGGCGGCCATTGCAGGGGGTTTCGCGGGGCTGGCGCTCGCATTCGAGCGCCAGCGTGAGCAGGAGCGCCAGCGTGTACTTGCCCGAGCCTGAGGCGCCGGCCAGGATCATGGAGGAGGGCAACCGGCCGCTGGCGATGGCAGCGCGGAGATCGGTGACGATGGTCTCGTTGCCGAGGAAGTCTGCGAAACGGGAGGGAAAGCCCACGATGTTCAGACTACGCGAGGCGAGTAGCTGGGCCCGCTATGCGCTTTCCGGTACGACGCAAGTCGTTCTTCTGCTTGTGTCGCTCATGGTGGAGCAAGAGAAGCTGCTGGCGGAGATCAGGGCCAGCGTGCGGCGAATCGCGCCAGCACCGCGCGAAGAACCTGAGCGGCTATGGACTCGATAGCGGCGTTCTCGCGGAGGGCCAGGACCCGTTCGGGCTCGCGCCGGGCGATCTCCTCATACTGGGCGAAGACGGCGGCGTAGAAGGCGTCGCCTTCGCGTTCAAAGCGGTTCTCGTCCGTGCCCTCGGTTTCCAGGTGACGTAGATTGCGCCGGCGGGCGCGCCGAAGCGAGGCAGCGAGGGGCGGCAGAAGCAGGACGGTCAGTTCTGGTTCCAAGCCGTCGCAGACCGCCTGGTGCAGCGCCCGAACGCGCTCGGGACCGAGGCCACGGCCGGCACCCTGGTAGGCCTCGGAGGAATCGGTGTAGCGGTCACAGAGCACAACGGCGCCCCGGGCGAGTGCAGGGCGGATGATCTGCGAGAGCGACTGGGCGCGATCGGCAAACATCAGCGCGAGTTCGGCCTCAGCCGCGATGCCGCCCAGCGCCTGCTCGGTCCGGGAGTCAAGCAGGAGGGTGCGGATGCGATCGCCGAACGGCGTGCCCCCAGGCTGGCGAAGCGAGACCACCTCCTGGCCGCGGGCCGTGAGCGCGGTGTGCAAGAGCGCGAGTTGTGTGGACTTGCCAGAGCCGTCCAGCCCTTCGAAGGTGATGAAGGTGCCCTTGCTCATCAGCCAGAGTCTACTGGAGGCGTGGCGACGGCATCGTAGTTGGCTTGGGGCTGTGCATAAGCAGCCGGGGAGAGCTCGCCATGTTTGCCTTTTTGTTGATCTTTATCGGTGCGGTCGTTGTGGTCGCTGCAATCGGTGTCGCGTATGCCTTCAGCCAGCGCAAGAGATCCGGCCAGAGCGGCCAGGAAGAGGTGACTGCGCAGCGGACCGGCGCGGGAAGTCCGTCGGTGGGGAGACCGACGGGCTTGAACTAGCGGCGAAGGTGCCCTTCGACGGGGCTTCGCCACCGAGGACGGCTAGACGCCGTAGCGCTGGACAGCGTCCTTCCAAGAGGCGCCGGCCGCGGTGATAGTGATGGTGAGCGAGCCCTTGCCGCCCTCCTCGAGCATGGGACCGTCCGAGGCGTGTTCCTTGCCGGCACCGTCGGTCCAGAGGAGTTTCGTCTCGCCGCGCCCGAAGATCTTGAAGCGGTACTGAAAGGTTCCGCCGTCGGGCAGATCTTGCGTGCCGAAGCTGGCGTTCGGGTAGTCCACCTCGATGAGCCGGATGGGGGCGCCGGACCGATTGGTGATGCTCGCGCTTACAAAGTCTGACTCTGAATGGCAGCCGGTCGCGAGACAAAGAGCCAAGAGCAGGCTACAAACTAGCGCCTTCTTCCAGCGTGTAGGGGTTGGGCTGGGCGTCATGGTTTGCCGTACCTCATTGTGGGGCCTGGACACGCATACGGCGCAGCAGGTCCGGCACGCGTTGCAGCGCCGCGACCATGCGTAGCCAGGCACGATTGTCCATGGCGGGATAGCCGCTGACGACCGCCCCTGGAGCGACGTCAGAGGGAATGCCGGTCTGGGCGGTGGCGACCGCGCCGTCCCCCACGGTAAGGTGACCGGCGACCCCGACCTGGCCCGCGAGAATGACGTTGCGGCCGACGTGGGTGGATCCCGCCAGGCCGACCTGCGCGCAGAGCAGGGTGTCCTCGCCGACCGTGGAGGCGTGGCCTACCTGGACGAGATTATCGATCTTGGTGCCGCGGCCGATGCGCGTCTCGCCAACGATCGAGCGATCGATGCAGCTGTTGGCCTGCACCTCGACCCGATCTTCGAGCACCGCCGGCTGGGGATGGCCGGTTTTGACCCAGGCGCCGGAGGCCTCGCGGGCGAAGCCGAAGCCGTCGCCACCGATCACGGCTCCGTTGCCGAGAATGACGTCATCGCCCAAACGGCAGCCCTCACGGACCACGGCGTGGGCATGGGCGAAGAGCCGGTCGCCGGCGGTGACCGAGGGGTACAGGACGGTGTGGGCGAGGAGGACCGCGTCTGCCCCAACACGGCAGTGCTCGCCGACGACGACGTAGGGACCGATGTGCGCCCGGGGTCCGATGCGGGCGGAGTCGGCGATGACAGCGGTGGGATGTATGCCCGACTGGAAGGTGGGCGACGGATGGAAGAGCGCGACGGCATGGGCGAACGCGAGCTTGGGGTTGGGTACCCGGAGGGTTGGGACCGGGAGCGGAGCGAAATCAGGCTCAACAAGAACGGCGGCCGCGGTGCTCCGGCGGGCAAAGGCCGCGTACTTTGGATTGGCGACGAAGGTGACCTCGCTGGGCCCGGCGGACTCAATGCCCGCGACGCCGGTGAGCGACCGGTCGGCAAGCGGGACCGGCTCCATCGGACCAGCGGCGTCGGGCGTTCCTGCGACCAGATCTGCGCCGAGTTGCCGGGCCAACTCCCCGAGGGTCATGGTGGCGATTGTAGTGGAGTAGTTGCGGCGCAGCGGGTTTGGTAGCGGTGCGCAGCGCGTCGAGCCCAGCTGTTGAGCGTCGCAAAAAGTGTGCACTTTGCTGAGTGCGGAACCCCGGATCGTGTAAAATCAGGTGTCGGCTCGGAGGTTCAGGACCGTCTAAGCGCAAGAAATGCAAACGCTTAGCGGGGCGCCGACGACCGGACCGCAGCCGTTGTCTTCCCCATGGCCGATTATATTTACCTCCTGCAGAACCGGCTGACGTCCGCCCAACGAAGAGCGCTGGAGGCGGTGCGCGACGCCGCCCGCGCACATGGATTGACGGTCTTTCTCGTGGGCGGGGCGGTGCGCGACCTGAGCAGTGGGGCGCCGGTCCGCGATCTGGACTTCGCAATCCAGGGCGAGACGGAGCCGCTGCTCGCGGACCTCACGGCGAGCGGTGGGGCGATCGCGGGAAAGAACCCGGTACTTTCGTCGGTGTATCTCACCTTCCCGGGCGGCGTTCGGGTTGAGGTAGGGCCGACCCTCACGGTGCACTACCCGAAGCCGGGGCAGCCGGAGACGCAACCTGCGACGATCTTGGATGACCTGCGACGGCGCGACTTCACGGCCAACGCCATGGCGATCTCGCTGAACGAAGGCTCTTACGGGCTGCTGCTGGACCCGCTGAACGGGATCGCAGACCTGGAAAACCGGGAGCTTCGGCTGGTTTCAAACTACGGGTTCATCGAGCAGCCCTCGCTGTTGCTGCGCGCCGCCCGGATCGGCGAACGGCTGGGCTGGACGATGGAGGAGCGGACCGCGAGCCGGTATGCGGCCGCCAAGGAAGAAAACTTCATCGCGGCGATGTCGCAGTTCGACCGCGGCTACGAGCTGGAAGAGATCGCCCACGAAGAAGATCCCCTGGGCGCGCTGGAGCACCTGCAAGGCGAGGGCTGGGCCGAGGCGCTGTACCCGGCGTGGACCCCGGCAAAGGCAGACCGCGAAGGGTTGGAGCGCATGCGGGATGCCATGGGCCAGCTGGAGGGTCTCGGTATCCATGTCGATCCTTCGGCGGCGTTCTTCCCGCTATTGACCGCGAAGATGACGCCGGACGAGGTCGCGGGCCTGAAGGCGCTCTTTGTACGACCCGGCTTTGTGCAGCAGATTGAGACGCTGGAGGCACGGAGCAAGGAGCTTGCGGGACAGATCACGGGCAAGGCCTCGGCCGCGCCCTCAAGCACGTGGAAGCAGCTGTTCGCGGCGGAGCCGGAGGTGGTGCTGTGGTTGGCGTACAGCACACGCAGCGGAGCCGTGCAGGGCAAGCTCAAGGCCTTCATCAACGAGTGGCCTCAGATGCGGCAGCGTATCCCCTACGCGCTGATGCAGGAGATGCGCATCACGCCCGAGCTTCCCGGGTATGAGCAGTTGCTCGAAGATCTGTTTTTCGCGCTGATGGACGACAAGCTGTCCACGCCGGAGGCGACCCGGGCGTTCCTGGAGCCGTTTTCTCCGCCGGCGCCGGTGGCCCAGGCCGCGCCGCGGCGTCGTCCGGCGAAGTCCGCCCGCAGCCGCTCGCGGAAGGCGATCCCGGAGATCGCAGCGGAGGAGGTCGCCGCTGAGCCGGACGAGTCTGCCGACAGTGAAGACCAGGACGAGACGGGGGTCAGCGGAAGGTTTGTAGCGGAGCCGGAGATCACCCCGGAGCCTGAGCCGGAACCAAAGCCAGAGCCTGTGCCTGTGCCTGTTGCGAAGAAGGCGGTACCGGAGCCCGCGGCTGCGACCCCGGCCGTGAAAGCCGTCGCGAAGAAGGAAGCGAGTCCGGTGGCTTTGGAAGCCGCGAAGAAGACAGCCGGAACCAAGGTGGTGGCTGGAGCAAAGACTGCGGGGAAGGAGTCGACCGCGCCGGCAAAGGCCACAGCCGCACCTGCGAAAGCTGCAACTTCGGCTACCCAAGGAGCAGCAAAGGTGCCGACACCGGTAACAAAGGTAGCCGCGAAGGCAGCGCCCCAGAAGGCGAGCGCCAGATCTCCTGTGGCCAAAGAGGCTGACAGCAAGGCAGCGTCGCCCGCCAAGACGTCAGCCGCTGCGAGTAAGAAGAGTCCGGCGAAGAAGGTTGCGGGCTCGAAAGCCGCTCCACCCCTGCCGGTCGCTAAGCAAGTCGCCAAGAAGACGCCAGCCAAGGCGGTGAAGAGGCCCGCGAAGGGATCGAGCCCGGCCAAGGGTCAGTCAACCGGGCGAGGCGTGCAGGCGAAGACCTCGGCAGTGAAGAAAACCGCCGCGGTCAAGGTGGCGGCGAAGGCCGCGAAACGTCCCGTGCCGGCGAAGAAGGCGTCCGCGCCTGCGGCGAAGGGCAAGAGTCGGCGCTAGGCTTCGCGCCACGCCGAGCTGCCACAACGCACATGCAGAACGACCGCTATTCGCGGTGCCGGCGCCGGACCTCTACGTTGAGGCGCTTGATCTTCTGGTTGAGCGTGGATAGCGGGATGCGGAAGTACTCCGCGGCCTCGGTCTGATTCCAGTTGCAGCGCTCCAGCCGATCGGCAATAATTCGTCGCTCAATCTCTTCCATGACGTCGAAGAGCGAGGCGCTGGAGTTTTCCTCAAGCAGCGCGGTGGAGTACGTCTGCCCGCGAAGCTGCGGTGGCAGCAGATCCGGGCTGACCTGGGAGCCGCGGGAGAGAACGACGGCGCGTTCCATAGCGTTCTCCAGTTCGCGCACGTTGCCGGGCCAGGCGTAGTCCATCATGATGCGCAGGGCCTCCGGGGAGAGCTCACGCAAGGGAAAGCCGTTCTCCTGCGAGAAGTGGCGGAGATAGTGGTTGGCAAGCAGCGGCACATCGACCTTGCGCTGGCGCAGCGGTGGAAGCTCGAGAGGGATGACGTTCAGGCGGTAAAAGAGGTCCTCGCGGAAGCGGCCTTCCCTGGCGGCCTGCTGGAGGTTGACGTTGGTGGCCGCGATGATGCGCACATCGACCTGGATCTCCTGCGTGCCTCCAACATGCATGAAGCGGCGGTCCTGCAGCACACGCAGCACCTTGGCCTGCATGTCCATGCTCATGGTGCCGATCTCGTCAAGGAAGAGCGTACCCCCGTCGGCGACCTCGAAGAGCCCTTTTTTGGCGGTGACGGCGGAGGTGAACGCGCCGCGTTCGTGACCGAAGAGGGTGCTTTCGAGCAACTCGGAAGGGACGGCGCCGGTATTGACCGGGATGAAGGGGCGCTCGCGGCGCGGAGAGTTGGCGTGAATCGCCTTGGCGATGAGTTCCTTGCCGGTGCCGCTTTCGCCCTGGATAAGAATCGTGGAGCGACTGGGCGCGACCTGCTCGACCAGTTGGAAGAGCTGCAGCATGGGCTCGCTCTTGCCGACGATGTTTTCAAACGAGTAGCGCTGTTTGAGGGTGCGCTTGAGCTGCAGGACCTCCTGCTCGGCGCGGGCCTTGCCGATGGCGCTGCGGATATCGGCGAGTAACTTTTCGTTATCCCAGGGCTTCTGGACGAAGTTGGCGGCGCCGGCCTGGATGGCGTCGACCACGTTGCCCACGGTGCCGTAGGCGGTGATCATGATGACCGGTAGCAGTGGAACCAGGTTCTTGATGCGGGGCAGCAGATCGATGCCGCTTTCGCCGGGCAGTGCCAGGTCGAGCAGCAGCAGATCGAAGCTGTGCCGGGTGAGGAGATCGAGGCCGCTGGGACCGTCCACAGCGAGATCGACCTGAAAGCCCTCCAGGGTGAGCAGCGTCTCAAGCGAGTCGCGGATGCCGGCCTCGTCGTCGATGATGAGGATGCGGAGATTGTTGGCCGCAGCGGGAGGGGATGGGTATTCCGGCGTGACCGCACGGCCGGCGGCGAGAACTTCAGGCATGGACTTCCGATCCTCGTTGCGTGGCCTGGCCGGCGGTAACACCGGTTGGGGTTGGGAGCTCGCGGGGGCGAAGATCGCGCGAGGCGTCAAGAGCGGGGAAGAGAAGGCGGAAGGCGGTACCCTGATCGACATCGCTGGTGGCGTCGATGGTGCCGCTGTGCTCCTGCATGATGCCGTAAGTGACGGCGAGGCCCAATCCGGTGCCCTTGCGCTGGCCTTCGCGGGGCTGCAGCTTGGTGGTGAAGAAGGGGTCGTAGATCTTGCGCAGGATCTCGGGAGGCATGCCGGCGCCGTTGTCGGAGACGCGCAGCTCGATCTGCTGGCCGGTTACCTGCGTGGTGAGCGAGATCACCGGGGCGGGGCGGTCATTGAGGGCGTCGCGGGCGTTCAGAACAAGGTTGACGAGCACCTGTTGCAGCTTGCCGCGGTTGCCGGAGATGGCGGGCAGGTCGGGCGCGAGGTCCGTGGTGACCTGCACGCCCGAGGAGCGCATCTGGTGCTCCAGCAGCAGGACCGTTTCGCGCACGATTTGGTTGAGATCGACGCGGGAGAACTCGACCGTGCCGGTTCGGGAGAAGTTGAGCAGGCCGTTGACGATCTCGGAGGCGCGAAAGGTCTGCTGGGTGATCTTTTCGATGACGGGCCCGAGCCGTGCCTGCGCGGTCTCGTCCATGCGCAGCTGCTTGCCGAGCATCTGGGTGTAGCTGGAGATGACGGCAAGCGGGGTGTTTACCTCGTGCGCAACGCCGGCGGCGAGCAGGCCGATGGAGGAGAGTTTTTCCGCCTGAGTAAGCTGCGCCTCCATGCTGACCTGGTCGGAGATGTCGTCCAGAATGACGATGCGGCCGACGGCTTCGAGAGCCCGGTTCAGCAGCGGCGCTAGGGTGATGTTGGCCGTGTGCACTTCGCCGTTCGGCAGCGGCAGACGGAACTTGTACAGGGTGTGGACGCCCTGTTCGGAGCGCAGACGATCCAGTTCGTCCGCGAACTCCGGGGAGAAGACCTCGCGCGCGGGACGGCGAATGACCTCGCTCCGCATGCGGCCGTGCATCAGCTCCATCTGGGCATTCCAGCTCTCGATGCGGTCCTCGGGATCCAGCGCAAACACGCCGACGTTGATGGACTCGACGATGTTCTCGTTGAAGTCGCGGAGCCGCTCGAAGTCCTGAATCTTTTGTTCGAGCCGGCGGTAGAGCTGGGCATTCTGGATGGCGATGCCGATATAGCCGGCGAGGGATTCGAGGAGTTCCATGTCCTCGCTGGAGAGGAAGTCGCCGGTGCCGGTGCGTCCCAGGCCGAGCACGGCGACGGTGCCCTGTCCGCCGCTCTCGTGCCGGGCGGCGCGGCAGGGGACGTAGTAGTTCAGGTCGAGCGCGGCGGAGGTCCAACGCTCCGCCTCGGGGAGCCGGAGCATGGCCTGCGGAGTCTCGAAGAAGATGTGGGTGGGCTGGTCGCCATTTTCGAAGCTCAGGAAGCCGAGGTCCAGGGGAGCCTCGGCGAGGCCGGCGGGGAGGCCGTGTGACGCAGCCAGCGTGAAGCGGGGCGTGCGGACGGAGTAGCCCTCTTCGGCCAGGAAGATCGCGACCTTGGTGACGAGCAGGGTGCTCTCGAGGCGCTCGACGATGGAGTGCACCAGGGCGTTCAGATCGGTCTGCGCGTTGAGACCGCGGCCGAACTCGACGAGGGCTTCGCGGTAGTCCACCCGCTTCTGGTCGAAGATGCGGTCGACGCGCGCCTGGATCGCCCGCTTTAACGGATCGAAGATGAGGCCGGTAACGATGACCGCGGCCAGCAGGCCCCAAAGGCGCAGGTGCGGCGACTGCTGCAGGCGCTTGTGGACGACCTCCGCGGAAAGCGCGATGACGCCGAAGTAGAGGCCGACCAGCGCCGCGGTGGCGAGGGTGTAGGCGACGCCGCGCTTGAAGATGAGATCGACGTCCATGAGCCGGTAGCGGACGATCGCCCAGCTGAAGGTGAGCGGGAGGAGCAGAAGGGAGAGCAGCGCAACCTTGGCCAGAACCGGGGGCACGTTCCAGTCCGCCAGGTAGGGGATGACGTACAGCACCGTGAACGGGGTGACGGTGAGAAGGGTGCCGCGGGTGAGCCATTTGAGCTGCTGGCGTTCAAGCGGCTTGGTCTCGCGGCTGTACCGAACCCAGAAGACGGCCGCGGCCAGGACGTAGAAGCCGGCCAGATAGATAAACTCCATCTGGTCCAGCCGATGCTGGAGCAGACCCGTGACGGACCATTCCGTCAGGGAGCGGAAGCGCAGCCAGACCAGCACCGCGCCGGGAAGATAGAGCAGGGCGCGGCCGATCCGGCGCAGCGGAACGCTTCCGGCAGGCCGGGAGAAGCTGAGGGCGAAGTGGAGGAAGAGTGCAGGTTGCAGGGCCGTGGCGACGATCTCGCCCCAGAAGATGACCTCGTCGAGCCCGTCAAGCAGGCCGGTGTACTTGAAGCCGTACAGGACGAAGGAGGTGAGGCAGAAGATGAAGAAGTGAGTGGCCTGGGGCGCGGTCCAGCGACGAAAGAGCACATAGAGCCCAATCGCCAGGTACACCAGCGCGATGACGCGAAGGACCTGATGGTCGGAGCGATCCGCCGGCTCAAGATAGACGCCGATCTCAAGCGCAGCAGGCGGCCGGGCCCTGGCGGCGGTGCGGAGCAGCGAGTAGGTGGCGTGGGACCAGACGCCACTCTGGTCGATGGCCTGCTCGGCCGCGGCGAGCCGGGGTGTGGGGCTGTTGTTGATGGCCGTGAGCACATCGCCGACCCGGATGCCGGCGCGTTCGGCAGGGGTGTCCGCAGGCACGATCTGGGCCCGCAGGCCGCCGGGCGTCTCGGTCCAGACGACCCCGTCTGTTGGCGCGTCGTAGCTCAGCTCCTGGACGAGATTAGCGATCGCCAAACCGGTAAGCGCAAGGGTCAGAACCGCGAGAAGCACTGCCACAAGCCGTGTTTGCGAGGCGGTCTTCATCTCTAGCGAAAGGAGCGCTCTGTTGCCAGTAAGTGCAGAGCAAGTGAGGGGCCAAAGGCGGCTCGCGTTCTGCGGGCGTCCTGAAAAGGATAGCTGGAACAGGTGTAGGAAACCATACACCTCTTCCATATTGCGTAAGCCCTTGTCTGCACTGACCAAAACAGATTCCCTTTTTAGCGAACCTGTCTTGACCGTAGCTTCGGGGTCCTGTGCAATGGGGAGGTGAAGGACAGTCCCTACTTTTTTGAATCTGACCCGCTGGCGCTGCTAGAGCGCGACGCTGAGGTCCTCTTGCCGGTATACGCGCGGTTCCCCGTGGTGATGGAACGCGGCGAGGGAGTCTTCCTCTTCGATACTGCCGGGAAGCGCTATCTGGATCTCATGGCTGGCCTGGGCGTGAACGCATTAGGCCATGCGCATCCACGCCTGGTGGCGACGATGGCGGAGCAAGCGGCGCGGCTGGTGCATCTATCCCCCCAGTATGCGAACCGCTACCCGATCGAGCTGGCGGAACGACTCTGCGCGCTCTCCGGGATGCGGGGGGTGTTCTTCTCGACCGGTGGCTCCGAGGCGGTGGAGGGCGCGCTGAAGCTGGCCCGGACGCACGCGCGGCAGGGCTTTGGGGAGCATAAGCGGGAGATTGTCGCTTTGCGCCAGTCCTACCACGGGCGCACCTACGGATCGCTCTCGGTGACTGGGCAGGAGCGGTACCGGATGGACTTCGGACCTGGCATTCCGCATGTGCGCTTTGTGGACCGGAACGATGTGCCACAGCTGCGTGCGGCGGTGGGAGCGGAGACCTCGGCGGTGCTGCTGGAGCCGATCCTGGGCGAGGGTGGCGTTCATGTGCTCACCGATGAGTACCTGGCCGAGGCTCGCCGGGTGACCGAAGAGCATGGCGCATTGCTGATCTTCGACGAAATCCAGTCAGGCCTGGGGCGCACGGGCGACTGGTTTGCCTTTTCGCGATCCGGGGTGCAGCCGGACATGCTCCTCCTGGGCAAGCCGCTGGGGGGTGGGCTGCCGCTGAGCGCGCTGCTGGTCAACGACGATCTGTTTCACTCCTTCGGGCTTGCCAAGCACGGCAGCACCCTGGGCGGAAGCCCGATGACCTGCCGGCTGGGGTTGGAGTTCCTGCGGGTGGTCGAGGAGGACGGTCTGCTGGCGCAGGTAACGTCAGTGGGGCAGTACCTCAGCGAGCAGCTGGAGGCGATCTCCGCCGAGACCGAGCGGGCGGGAGAGGTGCGCGGACGCGGTCTTCTGCTGGGGATGGCGCTGGACGAGCCGGCTCGTCCGATCGCCGAGGCGGCGCTCGCGCAGGGCGTCCTGCTGAATGTGGTGCAGGGAAATTTGCTGCGATTTCTGCCGCCGTTTTTGATCGAGCGTGAGCATGTGGACGTGGCAATGGACATGCTGTCGGATCTCCTCAGAATGAAAGAACCTGCTGCGGAAGTGAACGCGGAGGTTTTGGTTCCAGTTTCGATCTGATCCCCTGAGATGAACCGTCCGGAGAAGCGGTGGGCCGTCGTAGATGGGGTGCGCTTGTCGTTCTTGGAGTGGGGCTCCGCGCGGCCGCATCGTCCCTCGCTGGTGTGTCTTCATGGGCTGCTGGCTACAGCGGAGAGTTTTGCTCCTTTTGCGGCCTTGCTGGCCGATTCCAATCACGTGCTCGCGTTGGATCTTCCTGGAAATGGCGCTTCCAGGGCAACACCGGAACTGGACGGCAGCTTTGCGAGCCTGGCGGGTTTGCTCCGCGGCTTTCTAGAAGCTGTTGAAGTAGACGAGGCGATTCTGGCTGGCCATTCTTATGGAGGGGCGCTGGCGCTGCAAATGGCTGTCGGGCAGTGCGGATGCGTGCGAGGCCTCCTGTTGCTGTGTCCAGCTCATCCGTTCTCGGGGGTCGAGAGACCGCTGGTTGAGTTCTACCTTTCGCGTGTAGGGCGTGCGCTCGCATATCTGGTTCCGAAGCTGCCGGCCGCCATGCTGCGCTTCGGCTTCGAGAGAATGCTGGCATCGGGTAAGAAGATCGGCGTAGACCGTTTTGCTTCCTATCAGACAAACCTCAACCAGCCGGGTACAGTTCCGCATGTGCTTCGGCTGCTGAAGACGTGGTTGCACGATATGCGACGGCTTGGAGCAGCATTGGAGGCCCACACCGTTGCGGTTCCGGTGCTGTTGCTCTGGGGAGCAGAGGATCGGGTGGTGCCCGCGTGGACGGCGCCGCTTCTCGTATGCCATTTGCCGAAGGCACAACTGCGTGTGTTGGAGGGAGTGGGCCATCTTCCGACGGAAGAGGCACCGGCGGAGTGCGCCCGGCTCTTTCGTGAGTGGACAACTGCGGAGCCGAGCCTTAGACCGGATTCGTGAGGTTGAACTCCTGGCTCAGCCAGGACCGGATGGCTGCGCTGAGTTGGTCGAGCTTGGAGCCGGGGGAGTGTTTTGTTCCGGCGAAGAAATGGTCTGCGCCTTGAACCCAGACGATGCGCTTGGGTTCGGAGGCGCTGACGAGGTAGCTTTCGAGCACGCCCTGGGGACTGAACTCGTCGGTGTCGCCGGAGACGAAGAGCTTGGGCACGGTGCCGCAGTGGGGCAGGAAGGTGTAGCGGTAGTCACGTCCGGCGGCGCGGACGGGGAGGCCGATGCCGATCAGGCCGTGGACGCGCGGGTCGCCGCAGCAGGCGCGCAGGCCGACGTTGGACCCGAAGCTGAAGCCGGCAAAGAGCAGCGGCACACCGGGGAAGCGGTGCGTGAGCCAATCGAGGGCAGCGCGGACGTCATCAACCTCGCCGCGGCCTTCGTCGTGGGCGCCCTCGCTGAGGCCGGTGCCGCGGAAGTTGAAGCGCAACACCGGAAGCCCGAAGTGCGCGAAGGCCTTGGCCGTGTGGTAGACGACTTTGTTGTGCATGCTGCCGCCGCCGAGCGGGTGCGGATGAGCGACCAGCGCGGCGTAGCGCGCGTCCGGGTACCCGGTGTTGAGCAGCGCTTCGAGCCGGCCGGCGGGGCCGCGGAGGTCGTCGATGGTCTGAACGTGCGAGCGGAACGGAGCGACGGAGGACATCAGACCTCAGTGTAGGGCGCGACGGTTATGCTGAGGAAACATGCCCATCGATCCCATTGCTCTCACGCGGCAGCTTGTTGACATCGAGTCCACGACGTATCACGAGGCTGCTGCAGGCGAGTTCCTCCAAACGTTTCTGCGGGACCAGGGCTGGGTGGTGGAACGGGAAGACGTGCCGCAACCAGACCCCGCGAAGACGCCGGGCGGGGGAACGGGGCCGCGGTTCAATGTGCATGCAACTCCGACCGCGGGCGCCATGCCGGAGGTGGTGCTTTCCACCCACATGGATACGGTGCCGCCGTTTCTGGGACCCTGCCGCGAAGATGCGACCCACCTCTACGGGCGGGGGGTATGCGATGCCAAGGGGATCATCGCAGCGCAGATCGCCGCGGCGGAGCGGCTGCAGAGGGAGGGCATCGATGTGGGGCTGCTGTTCCTGGTCGGCGAGGAACGGGACTCGGCCGGGGCGGCGGTGGCGAACCGGAGGCCCCGTGGATCGAAATTTCTGATCAACGGCGAGCCTACGGACAACAAACTGGCGCTGGCGTCCAAAGGGGCGCTGCGGGTAGAGCTGTACGCGACGGGCAAGGCGGCGCACTCGGCGTACCCGGAGCTGGGAGAGTCGGCGATCGAAAAGTTGTTGGCGGCTTTGCAAGCGATCCAGGCCCTGGAGCTGGCGGGGGGGGAGGGGGTCGGGGATACGACGCTGAACATGGGGCTGATCTCGGGCGGACGGGCACCGAATGTGATCGCCGACAAGGCCGAGGCGCACCTGCTGGTTCGGCTGGTCGGACCTGCCGAGGGGATCCGCGCGGCGATTCGGGGAGCAGTGGCGGGGCGATGCGCGGTCGAGTTTTCACTCGAGCTGCCGTTTGTGCAGATGCGGGCGGTGGAGGGCTTCGAGACGATGGTGGCCAAGTTCACCACGGACATTCCCAGCCTGACAAACTGGGGAGAGCCGTTTTTGCTGGGGCCCGGGAGCATTCACACGGCGCACACGCCGGACGAGAGGATCCGCAAGGCGGAGCTGTCGGAAGCGGTTGCGCTGTATGTGCGCTTGGTGCGTCAGCTGGTTGGCTGAGGCGAGCGACGGAGCACCTACGCGGAGCTAAGCCGTATCTGCGGCTCAACGCTGCCGGTTTCGGGCATCTGGTGCGGATTAAGCGGAGAAGACCAGGTTGGTTTCAGTGGCTTCTTCCGGTTCCGGCAGGGCGACGGCTCCGGATTGCATGTGGGGCCGTGGTTTGCGCGGCGCGCCCACAAGAGACGAAGGATCGCTGTCGGGAGGCTCTTCCCTCGGTGGCTCCGGAGCGACGTTGGTCTGCTTTGCGGGCTGCTGTTCTTGTCTCAGCTTCTGCTTG
>CAXTWN010000066.1:0-1031 GCA_964248055.1 uncultured Acidobacteriaceae bacterium
ACCACGAGGTGCGGCGGTTTGCCGCAAAGGTTGAGGCGGGCGGCGAGTTTGGGATTACGCAGCCGGTGTTCGACCTGCGGTTGCTGGACGAGTTTTTGGACCGGATCGAGGGCTTTCGGATACCGATTGTGGCGGGCATCTGGCCGCTGACGAGTGTGAAGAACGCAGAGTTTATGCGCGACCAGTTGAAGGTGAGCATGCCGGAGGAAATCCTGTCGCGGATGGGTGCGGCGGACTCGCCCGAAGCCGCGCGTGCGGAGGGCATCTTGATCGCGCAGGAGATGCTGAGGGCGGTAAGGGCAAGGGTACAGGGTGTGCAGGTAAGCGCGCCGTTCGGCAAGTACAAGGCGGCGGCGCAGGTGCTGGGGTTTGCGCGAGGATGAGACAGGATCGAGGGTTATGGCGACGTTTGAGGATCGGCTGACGGCTTTAGAAGCGGTCGTGGAGCGGCTGGAGCGGGGAGAGTTGACGCTGGAAGAAAGCGTGCGCCTGTTTGAGGAAGGAGTATCGCTTTCAAACGCGTGCAAGGCGGAGCTCGAGAAGGCGGAAGGCCGCATCCAGGTGCTGGTGGAGACGCAGGCCGGCGCGGCGCGGGTGGTGGAGATGGAGGTGGATGAGGAGCAGTTTGCGGAGCTGGAAGGAGAGGATGACGGGCGAGATGAGGGGGAGTAGGATGGTGGGCATGGGAAACTGGATCGATGTGAACACGTTCGACATTCAGAAGTTCGCCGAGAGTCTGGAGCGGGATTGCCAGGAAGGCGTAAAGTGGGAGCGCCGGAAGCTTGAGTGGATCCGTGAAGAGAAGGCACACACAGTGGCGGAGACCGAAAGCGAAGCGGCTTGAGCAGGCCAATCTTCACGATCATCGCGGGGTCGAACGGATGTGGGAAGAGCACTCTCACGTCAACCGCCCGAGACAAGTTTCAGCAGACCCCTGTTCTTGATCCCGATGCCATCGCAAGATCGCTTCAGGCGACTCTAGATTCGCATAACTCGAATATCGAGGCCGGTAAGCGTGTTCTATTGCTGGC
>CAXTWN010000066.1:1041-17353 GCA_964248055.1 uncultured Acidobacteriaceae bacterium
TTTGCGTATGGCGGCACAAGCGAAAGCGGCCGGTTATAACCTTATGGTCGGGTTCGTCGGCATGCGAGCGGTCGAAATCAACATCGAGCGTGTGAAGGCCCGGGTGGAAAAGGGCGGGCACGACGTGCCTGAAGAGGATCAGCGAAGACGGTTTCCGCGCACTCTTGCAAATATGAAGAAGTTACTACCTGAAGCTGATCTCGCGGTCATACTCGACAATTCTACCGACAAGGGGCACAAACTCGTGGCTTTCGGACACGCCGGGTTTATGCATTGGGTAGAGCCTGTTCCTGAGTGGGCCGCTGTTTTGCGTGGATAGATAAGACAGGAGCCGCATCGTGCTGCGGCTCCCTGCCGGCACTTACTCCGTTGCGGAGGAAAGGGCCTCGCCGAGTTCCTTGACGTGCTTGGCGGTGGCGCTTTCGGCGTCTCCTGCTACGGCGGTGGTGTCTTTGCCCAGCTTCTGCACAAGGGTCTTGATGGCCTCGCCGTCGAGCTCTTTGGCATGCAGCAGCTTTTTGAGCTTGCCGAGATCCTGGACGACCTTCTTGACGCCTTCTGCGTCGTGCTTGGAAAGATAGTCTTCCCAGCCTTCGATGTTGGTGGTGGCCTTCTCGATGGTGAAGGACTTTGCGCCCTGCTTGATGGCGTTGATGGTGGTCGTAAAGCGGGTGGTCGGCATGCGATAGCTCCAGGTAAAAGTTGGCGTTTCGGTGTTTAGCTTGTTCGGGTCATGTCCGCAAGGTACGCCCGGTCGTCTGTACCTGCGTTGGGATGCGCGCTGCTCCAGCTTGCAGGTAAGTTTGTTTCAGCACAGATTCACTTCATCGAAAATCACAGCCGGCTGTTGCACGTGGCACTTCCATTTGGTCTCCGCCGGCGGTGTGGGGTACATTCCTGTTTATGCCGGACATGACCTTGAGCGTAGCTGCACCCCTGGCCGTGCCCGCGCGACGCAAGATGCGCCTGCTGCCGCTGCTGGCAGCCACCTACTTCATGGTGTCGGGCGGCCCGTATGGGCTTGAAGATTTGATTGGCGATGCAGGCTACGGGGCGGCCCTGGTGATCCTGGCGGTGCTGCCATTTTTCTGGAGCCTGCCCACCGCGCTGATGATCGGTGAACTCGCGGCGGCCGTGCCCGAAGAAGGCGGTTTCTACGCCTGGGTGCGGCGCGCGATGGGGCCGTTCTGGGGCTTTCAGGAGGCCTGGCTGTCGCTTGCGGCCAGCGTCTTCGACATGGCGCTCTACCCCGTGACCTTTGTGCTCTATCTCGGTCGCCTCGCCCCCAACTGGACCTCCGGGTACCGCGGCACCGCCTGGGCGCTGGCCGTGATCCTCGTTTGCCTGCTTTGGAACCTCCGCGGCGCCGTCGCCGTGGGAGAGAGCTCCATGGCCCTCTTCGTCGCGCTGCTTGCGCCGTTCCTGGTGCTGGCCGCGGTAGCCCTGTGGCAGTGGCACGGCCACGGCGCGGGCGCCCTGCTGGCCGCCGTCCCGCAACGCGACCTCCCCGGCGCCATCTCCGTCGCCCTGTGGAACTACATGGGATGGGACAACGCCTCCACCGTGGCACAGGAGGTCGAGAACCCCCAGCGAAACTACCCGCGCGCGATGCTCGGCGCCACGGGACTGGTCGCCTTCACCTACATTCTTCCGCTGCTGGCGGTCGGGCTGGCCGGCCTCGGCGTGGCGCAGTTCTCCACCGGCGCCGGGACCGACGCCGCCCGCGCCCTGGCCGGCCCCTGGCTGGGGTTGGCGGTGGTTTTGGGCGGGCTGATCAACGGCGTCGGCATGTTCAACCCGTTGATGATGAGCTACGCCCGCGTGCCCTTTGCCATGGCGCACGACGGCCTGATGCCTCGCCTGTTTCGCCGCGAAAACCGCTTCCACGTGCCGTCCGCCGCCCTGGTCGCCTGCGCCGTGCTTTGGGCGCTCGCGCTGCGGCTCAGCTTCGAACGCCTGATCTCCATCGATCTGGTGCTCTACGGCGCCGCGCTGCTGCTCGAGTTCGTCGCCCTGGCTCTTCTGCGCCGGCGCGAACCCGGTCTCGCGCGGCCCTTCCGCGTTCCGGGCGGCGTCGCGGGTACCCTGCTGGCCGGCCTGGGTCCCACGCTGCTGATCGCCTTTGCGCTATGGGCTGCGCGGGACGAGCGTGTGGGGCCGCTGCCCGCGTTGCTGTTCGCTGCGCTCGTCGGACTGGCGGGCGCGCTGGTCTATGCCGGTGTTGCCCTGCGCCGGCGCGGAAAGTGAAGAGCCTGCAACCGGTGCCTTGATAGAAGTTCTTACCCTGTTCAAGCCCTGAGCGCCCCACCGCATCAGGGCAAAACGCAGGTCCTTCGCTTCCACCGTCCGGCAAACTGCGCTAGCGCTTCCTCTATAAAGAATCGTTGCAGGTGGGCGCTGCTTGATCTCCCTATGCGGTGTCATCTCGACCGGAGAGAACAGCTTCATCGTTCGTCCAGCGGAGAGACCCCCGCATCTTGCCCGCAGCTGCACCAAGCTCCTCGGAAAGCTTCAGCCGAACGCAGCGCTCGATTCGCATCCCAGCCCTGCACAGTTCCGCTCGCCAACGCGTAAGCTTGATCCAGCAGGTGCTAACCTCTTGCCGATTGCATCATGGCCAGAGACACGGGAGCAAGATCACCCGCTTCACGCAAGAAACTATCCAATGAACACCCGCCCCCGCTCCCAACCCGCCGCGCCCGACCCCGAACCTCACGGCGATCGCCTGCAGAAGATCCTCGCCCGCGCCGGGGTCGCCAGCCGACGCGCCGCGGAGGGGATCATCACCGAGGGCCGCGTACAGGTCAACGGCGAGATCGTCACCCAGCTGGGCACCCGTGCCGACCCCACCCGCGATCACATCCGCGTGGACGGCAAGCTGCTCCACGGCCCTGAGCCGCAGCGCTACTTCATGCTCAACAAGCCGCGCGGCTACGTCACCACCCTGGAAGACCCCGAAGGCCGCCCCACGGTCGCCCAACTGTTGGGCCAGGAGAGCCAGAAGAAGGTCACCGGCGAGCACCAGCGGCTGCCGCGCCTCTACCCCGTCGGCCGGCTCGACTACCTGAGCGAGGGCCTGCTCCTGATGACCAACGACGGCGAGCTCGCCAACCGGCTCTCCAAGGCCAGCGCCGGCGTGGAAAAGACTTATCTGGTCAAGGTCTCGGGCAAGCCGACCGACGAGGCCATCGACCAGCTCCGCCGTGGTGTGATGATCGACCGCGGCCGCCTGAACGAGGTCAAGTCCGGGCGCCGCGATCGCATCCTCACCCAGCCCGCCAGGATCGAGCAGGCCCGCGGCGGCGACAACCCCTGGTTCGAGGTCACGTTGACCGAAGGCCGCAACCGCCAGCTGCGCAAGATGTTCGAAGAGGTCGGCCACCACGTAGAAAAGATCCGCCGTATCGCCTACGGCGCCCTCACGCTCGACGTGCCGCCCGGCGCCTTTCGCGAGCTCGCCCCGGGCGAGGTCCAGGCGCTGAATCGCGCCGCCGCCGGCAAGAAGGTGGAACGCAAGCGCGAGCGCCCCGAGCCGGCCCAGCTGAAGAAACCCGTGCCGCCCCGCAGACGCGGTGCCGCAAAACGGTCCAGCCAGGCACGATCGTAATGCTCCGAAAGGCGCACGGAGTGCAACGCAACTTCTGCGCGGAGACCGCATTCTTACCTTGCGAGAGGTATTCGATGCAACTTCGTTCTCTTCGCCATGCAGTTCTCGCCGGCGTAGCGGTACTCGGCCTGGGCGCCGCCCTTCCGGCCAAGGCGCCCGCGCAGGTCACCTTCGGCGTCAACATCGGCGGCCCGGCGCCGGTCTGCCCCTACGGCTACTACGGCTACTATCCCTACAACTGCGCTCCCTACGGCTACTACGGTCCGCAGTGGTTTACCAGCGGCATCTTCATCGGTGCCGGCCCCTGGTTTCATGGTCCGGCCGGCTTCTACGGCCCAGTCAACCACGACCTTGATCCGCGCTACGGCTACCATGGTCCCTTCCCCGAACACGGCGGGTACCATGAGCCGCCGGATCACTGGAATAACTTCCACAGCAACGACTTCCACGGGGTGAACGGCGAAGGCCGTCATGAGGGCTTCCACGGCGGCTACGAGGCCTCCCACGGCGGTCACCGCTAAGTCTGCTCTCCCTTCGAACACAGGGTGAATCTGGCACCCCAGGTTCGCCCTTGCACTTTGTGCGCGTGATCTTCAGGAGGGCAAGGTTGGACGAAGCCGCCGCCACTCCGCAGCGGTCACCTCCCACACCTCCGAGGGCAGCCGTCCGGAGACGTAGTCCTTCTCCATGGTCGCGACCACACGCATGCCCGTCTTTTCGGAGATGTTGCGCGACCCGGTGTTGGCCACGGCCTTCGGTGCCCGCAGGACCGGCATCCCGAGCGTGTCAAACCAGAAGTCGTTGACCGCGATGACGGCCTCGGTCATATAGCCCTGCCCCTGCCACGGCAGGCCCAGCCAAAAGCCCCGGTTGTCCTCGTCGTTGCGAAACAGCCCGATCGCCCCGATGTGCTCGGCCGGGTTGCTCTTCAGGCGTATCGTCCAGTGCCATTCGTCGCCGCGCGCGACCGCCGGCAGCGCCACCTCGCGATAGAAGCGCTCGGCGCCGTCGGCCGGGTACGGCCAGGGCACCTCCTTCACGAGCAGACGCACGATCTCCCACTGCGGAAACAGCGCCTGCGTGCGCGCGGCATCCGCCAGCGTGAGCGGGCGGAGGAGTAGCCGTGGGGTCTCAAGCTCCGGCGTGGGCGTCATGCACAGCAGCCTAGCATCGCCGTTAGACGACGCTCCGGGACGCCAACCCGCGCTAAACTAGCGGGTGGGACCCCGCCGCAGCCTGCCGGCATCACCCACCCGATGCCGCCCCTGACGCCCGCCTCCGAAGTCGTGTCCCAAGGCCTTCCGCCCGGTGCCGAGGAACAGAGCGCGTTCTTCGATGGAACCTTCGCGCCCACAGCTCCGGCCGTCGTTCCGGAACATCCGCACGCCGATCCTAACCCCGCCGAGACCCGCCAAAGCGGCCTGGCCCGCCGGTTGGCTCGGTCCCTGGGCATCGATCGCGCCATCGCCTTCACCGTGCTCGCGCGTGGCTGGTCCTCGCTGGCGGGCATCGGCACGCTCACCCTGATCGCGCGGTTCCTCACGCCCGCAGAGCAGGGCTTCTATTACAACTTCTACTCGCTCGTGGCGATGCAGATCGTCTTTGAACTGGGCTTCTCGGTCGTCATCCTGCAGACCGCCTCGCATGAGGCCGCGCACCTCCACATCGCCCCGGACGGCACCGTGACCGGCCCCGCGCAGGCGCATTGCCGGCTGGCCAGCGTGCTGCAAAAATCTGTCCGCTGGTACACCACCGCGGGGGTCCTCATGGCCGCGACCCTCGCGCCCCTGGGGATTGTCTTCTTTCGGCACACCGCCGCGCGCCCCGGAGGCAACGATGTCCACTTCGGCTGGCCGTGGCTGCTGGCCGTGGCCGCCAGCAGCTGTACCTTTCAGATCGATCCCCTGTTCTCTTTCCTGGAGGGCTGCGGGTATGTGCCCGAGGTCGCCCGCACCAAGCTGCGGCAGTCTGTCTTTGGCACGCTTCTCGGCTGGGGAGCCTTCTTCCTCCACGCCGGGCTGTTCGCGCCTGGCTGCATGATCCTGGGCCAGGCCCTGGCGGGCGCCTGGTTCCTTTGGGGCAAGCGCACCCTGCTGCGCCCCCTACTGCGCCACGCCACCTCGCAGTTTCACATCGACTGGCATGCGGAGATCTGGCCGTTTCAATGGCGGATCGCCGTCTCCTGGCTGGCCGGCTACGTCACCACGCAGATCTTCACGCCCATCCTGATGTACTTCCGCGGACCGGTGGAGGCAGGCCGCATGGGCATGAGCCTGAACGTGTGCGCCACCCTGTCCACCATGGCGGTCGCCTGGATGAACACCAAGGCCGCGCCGTTCGGCCGCATGATCGCGCGGCGGGAGTACGACAGGCTGGACCGCATCTTCTTCCGCGCCCTGTGGCAGTCCACCCTGGCCGCCACGTTGGCCTGTGCCGCGGTGTGGCTGGCGTTCGCTGAGCTGGGCGCCCGCGGCGTGCGCGTCCATGGCGCGCTGCTCTCCAGCCGCCTGCTCGCGCCCGTGCCCTTGGCCATGCTGTTCGTCGGCACCGTGGGCAACATCGTCATCTTTGCGGAGGCGCTCTACCTGCGCGCGCACAAGCAGGAGAAGTTCATGGGCAACTCCATCCTGGGCGCGCTGTATATCGCTCCCTTGGCCTACCTGCTGGGCCGGTGGCAGAGTCCGCATGGTGGCGCCTGGGGTATCGCCGCGGCGTACGGCTTTGGCGTTCTGACCATCGGCCTCGGCTACGGCACCTACATCTTCCTACGCTGGCGGAGGATCTGGCATGCTGCCTGAGTCACTCCCAGGCGACGCCGGCTTGCGTTCCACCCAACGTCCGCTCCTCACCATCGCCGTTCCCACCTTCAACCGCGCCGAGCAGCTCCGGGGTCTACTTGAGGTTCTTGAGCCCCAGATCGCCGGCACGCCGCAGGTGGAGGTCTTCCTCTCCGACAACGCGAGCGAGGACCACACGCCCGAGGTCATCGCCTGCGCGAAGCAACGCTTCGAGGCCGCGGGCGCCCGCCTGCGCACGCACCGGCACGCGGAGAACGTCGGCGCGGACGCAAACTTCGCCTTCTGCTTCCACCAGGCGGCCGGCCGGTTCTTCTGGATCTGCGGCGACGATGATCGGATCGTTCCCGGTGCAGTCCACGAGGTGCTCGCCCTGCTGCAGGGCCCCGACGGCGAGCCGGCCGACCTAGACCTGATCTATGCCACCAGCTACGGTTACCGCCACGACTTCGCCGCCGAGCGCAGCCGCGATCCGCTCCATCGTCGCGTCCACACCGTGCGCGACGCCCGCACCTTCGCCTTTCTGGTGAACATCATGTTCACGTTTATCAGCGGCATGGTGGTCAACAAGGAGCGGCTGAACAGCCTGCCGCATGAAGATCCCGCAGAGTTCGTCGGCACCAACCTGGTGCAGCTCTCCTGGAGCCTGCCGCTGCTGCGACAGCATCGTCGCTCCGCCGTGCTGTGGACCCGGCCTGTGGCGGCGCGGGTGGGCAACGCGCATGGCTACTCGCTGGGGCGCGTCTTTGGCCGGCAGCTCTCCGCGGTGGTGCAGCGGCTGCTGCCCGACCGCCCCGATCTCGCCGGTCCCATCCTCAACGTCGCGCTGCGGCGTTGGTTTCCGTCGATCCTGGTGGAATTTCGGGGGCACAGCCAGGACCGTCTTCGGCTCGAAGAGGCCCACGGCGAGCTGCGCGAGGCCTACGGTCGCAACTTCCGCTACTGGCTGTTCACCTACCCCGCGCTGCGGCTGCCGCTCCGGGCGGCGCGCTGGTACACCCTGGTCACGGCCGCGGTCAGCAAAGCCATCTACATCGCGCAGCTGCCGGGCTTCTGGCGCAAGCAGACCTGAGCCGTCCCAAGCCGCAGCCCCTGTCCAGCTGCTACACCGCAGCCGCGCCGCTTCCCTGCGTCTGCACCTTGCGCAGCGTCGTCCAGGCGTACTGGGCCGCGGACAGCGGCGCCAGCAGCGCGACGACCCGAAGCAGGACGAACTTCGTGTCCAGGAGCCCTCGGCTGGGCGCCAGCTGCACGGTCATCACCGTCAGCACCGCGAGGATCTGGACGGTGGTGCTCGCCTTGCCCAGCCAGCTCGGCCGGAAGTCCCGCAGGATGTTGGTGACGAACAGCAGCGTCGAGATGAGCAGAATTCCCAGATCGCGGCTGAAGACCAGCACCGTGACGTAGCGCGGGATCACGCCCACATGCGTCAGTACCAGAAAGAGCGTGCTCAGCAGGGCCTTGTCGGCGATCGGATCGAGGTACTGCCCCAGTGTCGTCGACTGCTTCAGCAACCGCGCCAGCAGCCCATCCAGTCCGTCCGAGATGCCCGCCACCCAAAGCAGCAGAAACGCCAAACGCCAATGCCCATCCAGGATCTCGATCACCAGAAACGGCAGCGTAAACAGCCGCAACATGGTCAGCAGGTTGGGCGTGGCGCGGAACTGGCGTAGGTCAGGCACTGAAGTGGGCGAGACTGCATGGTAGCCGATGCACCGCCCCGGATCAGGCCTATTCTGCTCCCTCGCTTCGCGCAACTTGCTCCTACTTGCAGCCCAGCGCCGTCGGCGGAGATTTGGCTTGGCCCAAAATGGCGCTCCTTCTCCGTTGCGCCGCCCCGGAGCCCGCCGTACACTGAGAATGCCCGGTTTCTACGCTGCGAGTGCCTCCCGCTCGCCCGGCGCCACCTTTCTATGCTGCGGCTCACCAAAAAAGCGGACTACGGGCTCATGGCCCTGAAGTACCTGGCCGAGCACGCGCAGTGCGGTGCGCAGTCCGCCAAGGACATCGCCGACGCGTACCACATCCCGCCGCAGCTGCTGGCCAAGATCCTCCAAACGCTTACGCGTGCGGGCATCCTCATCTCCTCGGCGGGAACCAACGGCGGGTATGCCCTGGCACGTCCGGGCAGCGAGGTCTCCGCGTTTGAGGTCATCCGCGCCATCGATGGGCCCCTGTTTATCACGAGCTGCATCACGATCCACGGTACCTGCGACCTCCACGGCACCTGCACCATCAAAGAACCACTGCGCAAGGTGAACGATTCGATCAAGGACCTCCTAAGCGGCATCCGGATCGCGGATCTTGTGGAACCGGTGGAAGCCGCGACTCCCGCCCCGGTCGCGGCCGGGCTGGTCACGATCGCGGTGTAAGGACCGAGAGTTTTGTTTCAGACCCGCAGGTGAACGGATCCCCTGAGGGAACGACAACCAAGAAGAGCAACAACAGATTTGGAGCACACAGTTATGGCAGAAACCCTGGGAATGAACGTCACGCACACCAACGAGCCCTTGCCCGCAGGGGTCAAGCTGCCCATCTACATGGACAACCATGCCACCACGCCGCTGGACCCGCGCGTGCTCGAGGCCATGATGCCCTACCTCACCGGCACCTTTGGCAACGCGGCCAGCCGCAATCACAGCTTCGGCTGGGAGGCTGAGCAGGGCGTCGACAAGGCCCGTGAGCAGATCGCCAAGCTGATCGGGGCCACTGCCAAGGAGATCATCTTCACCTCCGGCGCCACCGAGTCCAACAACCTTGCCCTCAAAGGTATCGCGGAGATGTACCGCGAGCGCGGCAACCATATCATCACCGAGGTAACCGAGCACAAGGCCGTCCTCGATACCTGCAAGAAGCTCGAAAAGCAGGGCTTCCGCGTCACCTATCTCCCCGTCAAGGGCGACGGGCTGGTCGACCTCGAAGAGCTCGAGCGCGCCATGGATGACCAGACCATCCTGGTCTCCATCATGTACGCCAACAACGAGATCGGGGTCGTCCAGCCGGTCCGCGAGATCGGCGAGCTCTGCCACAAGAAGGGCGTCATCTTCCACACCGACGCCGTGCAGGCCGTCGGCAAGATCCCGGTCAACGTCCTCACCGACAACATCGACGTGCTTTCGCTTTCCGGCCACAAGATCTACGGCCCCAAGGGTGTCGGCGCCCTGTATGTCCGTCGCCGCAACCCCCGCGTTCAGATCTCCGAGCAGCAGAACGGTGGCGGCCACGAGCGCGGCATGCGTTCGGGCACCCTCAACGTCCCCGGCATCGTCGGCCTGGGCGCGGCCTGCGAGATCGCCATGAACGAGATGGACGCCGAGGCCGTCCGCGAGCGCGAGTTGCGCGATTATCTGCGCCACAAGCTCGAGTCCGCTCTCGACTACACCCAGGTCAACGGCAACATGGACCACCACCTGCCCGGCAACCTCAACATGAGCTTCGTCTACGTCGAGGGCGAGTCTCTCCTGATGGGCATCAACGACATCGCCGTCAGCTCCGGCTCGGCCTGCACCTCGGCCACCCTCGAGCCCAGCTATGTACTCAAGTCGCTGGGCCTGGGTGACGACGTCGCTCACAGCTCCATCCGCTTCGGCCTGGGCCGCTTCAACACCAAAGCCGAGGTCGACTACGTCGCCGACAAGCTCATCGACGTCGTCACCAAGCTCCGCGAGCTCAGCCCGCTCTACGAGATGGTCAAGGAAGGTATCGACCTCACCAAGATCGAGTGGGCCGCTCACTAAACGCCTGCGGATTCGCTCATGTGAAGAGGCACGACTTCCCGCGCGGGAGTCTTGCCTCTTTCTCTTGGTGACAAGAACCGTCGCGCATCCTTCCAAGCGATCAGCACGCTTCACAACCGCATCTTCGTTCGCCATGGCAACAGCCACCCTGCGCAGTCTAGGATAGGCGCCATGTCTGCCCCTCCCCGCTCGCTCGCGCCAGCCGTTGCCCTGGCAGCGCTCTTCCTCGCGCAACTTGCTGCCGCCCAGACGCGTACGGTCCATGCCGACGTGTCGCACACCACCGGCCCGCACTCGCGCGTTCCTCTTCGCTGCATCGGCGCGTGCCGCGCCAACGAGGGCCTGCGCGCGGACTGGCAGACGCAACTCAGCACCGTGCAGCACGAGATCGGCTTCGAGTACATCCGCTTCCACGGCATCCTGCATGACGATATGGGCGTTTACCGCGAAGACAAGGCGGGCCACCCGCAGTACAACTTCCAATACGTCGACGCGCTCTACGACGCGCTGCTCCAGCAGCACATTCGCCCCTTCGTCGAGCTCGGCTTCATGCCGTCCGCGCTCGCCAGCGGCTCCAAAACGATTTTCTGGTGGAAGGGCAACGTCACTCCGCCCAAAGATCCCGCCAAATGGAATGCGCTCATCCGCGCCTTCACCGCGCACATGGTGGAGCGCTACGGCCGCAACGAGGTCGCGCAGTTGTACTTCGAGGTGTGGAACGAGCCTGACCTCCGCGATGGCTTCTGGACCGGCACGCTCGACGACTACCTTGCGCTCTACAAGAACACCGCCGAGGCGATCAAGGCCGAGTGCCCCCAGTGCCGTGTCGGGGGACCCGCTTCCGCCATGCCCTACGCCTTCGAAGAGGCCTTCGAGAAGTACGTCGTCGCCAACAATGTGCCTGCGGACTTCGTTTCTTCGCACGCCTACGGTGTGAAGCAGGGTTTCCTCGATGCCGACGGCTCCTCCGGCACGGTCCTCGACCCTGACCGGGACTCCGTCAGCGGCCGCATGCAGCACTCCCGCGAACTTCTCGCGCACTCCGGCCGTCCCGGCATGCAGCTCCACTTCACCGAGTGGAGCTCTGCCTACACCCCCTCCGACCCCATGCACGACCAGTACCATCAGGCGAGTTTCATCCTGGACAAGATCAAGCGCGCCTCGCCCTTCGTCGATTCGCTCTCCTATTGGACCTTTACCGACATCTTCGAAGAGGCGGGCCCGCGCTTCACTCCCTTCCACGGCGGCTTCGGCCTGATCAACCTGGAGGGCATCCGCAAACCCGCCTACTTCGCGTTTCGCTTTCTCCATCAGCTCGGCACCGAGGGCGCCGAAGACCTCGCCACCGACGACCCGCAGTCCTGGATCACTCGTTCCCCCGACGGCTCGGTCCAGGCGCTCGTCTGGGACTACACCCCGGTTGTTCCTCCCAAAGGCCAGAACGACCAAAGCTTCTACGTGAACGATCTTCCCGCGGCCACCAAGGGCACCCTTCGCCTCCAGCTGGATCACCTGCCCGCTGGCTGGTACCAGGTGGCCACCTATGCCGTCGGGTACCGCCACAACGACGCCTACACCGCTTATCTCGGCATGGGGCATCCCGATCAGCTCACCCGCGAGCAGGTCGCCACCCTCAACGCAGCCAGCACCGGTGCTCCGGAGACCACTACCTCAGTCGCACTGACCGAGGGTGCCTATCAGACGAACCTTCCGCTGCACGCGAACGATGTATATCTGGTGACGCTTACCCCGGAGCCACGCAAGCGATGAGCTTACGGCAGTTTACGAAGATGTCGTGAGCAACGGCAGAAGACCGGCCATAGTATGACCAACCTTCTGCCCTTGTCTCTCAGCGCGGGACAGCCGAGGCAAATCTGAAGAACGACACGCTGCACTGGCTGCGACTACTGCACCGATCGGAAAGATCTCCAGCTTCACAACATCGGAGACGGCTCTCTTTACAGGAACCGCGATAGAAGCGATCCTGCCAAACCGCCGAACTCGCCCTGGGAGGTCGGGGGAGCCTGCTGGCCGCCTTGCGTCATGTGCGCCATGATCATCGGCAGCACGGTTGCCAGCGCGACCTTGGCCACCTCGGGCGAGACACCCGCTCGTTGCGCCGTCTGCTCCAGCAGTCCCGTTCCGTTGAGCCCGGTCTGCACCTGCTCCGGCGTCGCCTGCTGATTCTGCCCGGTCTGCCATCCCTGGACGTGCTGGTCCATGCCGCGGTTGCGGAACATGTCCATCACGGCGCCCAATCCGCCGGGCTGCTCGCCTACGCTCTGCAGGAAGCCGCCGGCTACCCGGCCCTGTTCGCTCGCGGGCGCGCCCTGCGCTCCGCCCACCATACCCTCAATCGAATCCAAAAGACCCATGCTTTCACCTCTGCCTTTCTAAGATGGCAACTGAGGCCTATTTGAGATTTTTTTGATCGGGTACCGCCAACAGGGTCAGGCTCTCCTTCGTAAGCTGGGGTCCGCGCGGGCAAGCCCATTTCCACCAGGGCTGCGCCCGGCCTTCTGAGTTCTTGAGGTGATCTTGGCCTTTCCTGCTTCAGCCTCCGTTCCGTCCTTGCGCCGGGCGACACCGTTCCTTGTCCTGTTCCTGCTGGCGCTCATGGCCCTGCTCCTGTTCGCCTCCGTGCGGCAGGAGTCGCAGACCTTTGACGAGTCCGCCCATCTGTTCGCGGGGCTGGAGTACTGGCGACATGCGGACTTCGGACGCAATCCCGAACACCCGCCGTTGGTGAAGTTTCTGGCCGCCGCACCGCTGCTTTCGCTGCAGTTGCGAGAGCCCGCGGAGAGTTTCATCCCATTCTTCAAGGCCAAGGACGTCAACAGCTCCATTGAGCTTCTGTACACCGCGGACGCAGACCAAATCCTGCTCCGCGGCCGCCTGGTCATCATGCTGTTCAGTCTGGGCCTGGCATGGCTTGTCTTTCTTGCCGGACGGGAGATGTTCGGCGAACTCGCGGGTCTGTTCGCGTTGGTTATGGCGGTCTTTGAACCGGTTCTGCTGGCCAACGGCGCCCTGGTGACCACCGACGTCCCGCTGGCATGCCTGTTTTTCGCGGCCGTCTACGCGTTCTATCGCTTCGCGCAACGCCCTTCTGTGCCGCGGGCGGCGTGGTTCGCCCTGTGCACCGCACTGGCGCTCGCGGCCAAACACTCCGGCTTGCTGCTCCTGCCCACGCTGTTTCTGCTCGCCGGGGCGGACCTCTTTTTGCTGCATCGCGACCCGGAGACGCTGCCCTTTGCCGTGCGCCGGCGCGCGACGCTCTACGCGTATGCGCTCCTGGGGGCCGTGCTGGCGGGCTACCTGGGGCTATGGGCCATCTACGGCTTCCGCTACGCTGCGCGTCCCGGCGGGCTGCAGATCATGCCCAACCTTGCCGTCTACGCGACCGGCCTGGGCAGTCCGCTGCAGCAGGCCGTCGTCGGTCTCTGCGCGCGGCACCATCTTCTGCCGGAGGCCTACCTGTTCGGCTGGGTGGACATCCTGCGTATCTCCAACCGCCCCAGCTTTCTCTTCGGTCACGTCTACGGCTCAGGACAGTGGTTCTTCCTTCCGGCGGCGTTTCTCGTCAAATCCACGGTTCTTCTTCTGGTGCTCCTGGCTCTGGTGCCGTTTGCGCGCCTTGCCGGGCACCGCCGTGAGCTGCTGTTTCTGGCGCTGCCCGCGATGTTCTTCCTGCTCGCAGGCGCTCTGCCCCGGGTGAACATGGGCATTCGGCATCTTCT
The DNA here is from genome assembly GCA_964248055.1 of uncultured Acidobacteriaceae bacterium. Classification (GTDB taxonomy): domain Bacteria; phylum Acidobacteriota; class Terriglobia; order Terriglobales; family Acidobacteriaceae; genus Granulicella. Next base: position 14,921 of record CAXTWN010000066.1, read on the forward strand.
GCCGATCTATCCCTTTTGCATCGTGCTCGCCGGGGCTGCCGCGGCCGCCTTCGCTGAGCGCTCGCGGGCGGCCCGCATCGCCGTAGCCGCCGGTCTGCTGCTCACGGTGCTTTCGTCCCTGCACGACTTCCCCGACTACCTGGCCTATGCCAACGAGTTCGCCGGCGGTCCCAGTCACACCTATCGCCTGCTCGCCGACTCCAACGACGACTGGGGGCAAGGGCTGAAGTGGACCAAAGCCTGGCTCGACGGCCATCCTTCAAAGGATTGTTGGATCGATGAAGAGGTCCCGATGGTTCCGGTCGCGTACTACGGCGTTCGCTGCCGTCCGCTGCCGAACGGCTTTGCGCATAACGTTGGGATCCCCAGCGGGCCCATTCCGCCAACCATCTCCGGAACGATCCTGCTCACCGCGACCGATGTCTCGGGCCTGATGTGGGGGCCGGAGGAGCTGAATCCGTACGCCCTCTTCCGGGATCGCGTGCCGGATGCGCGGATCGGCGACGCCGTGCTCGTCTACCAAGGCACCTTCGCGGTGCCGCTGCTGGCGGCAGAAAGCAACGCAACGCTTGCAAGCGCGCTGCTGCAGGAGGGCAAGACGCCCCAGGCCCTGGCACTGGCGCAGGCCGCGGCCGCAGAGGCGCCCGACTCCGCCGAGGTGAACGCTGCGCTTGGGAGAGCGCTGCTCGCCTCCGGAAATACCGCCGAAGGGCAGCAGCGGCTCGCCACGGCGCTGCATCTGGCCCAGACCGTGCATCCGGACTACCAGAACGCCCTCGCGCAACAGCTTCTGCACCCTTCATCGCATCCCTGAGTTGGCGAGGGCGTTCAGTCGACAGCCGCGACGGGCAGAGGCGACAATCGGCGTATGCCTTTAAAGACGATCGTCTCCTCGACCTCCGCTCCCGCCGCCATCGGCCCCTACGCCCAAGCGGTGCGCGTGGGCAACGTCGTGTACACCTCGGGCCAGGTAGCGCTGGATCCGGCCACCGGCGAGCTGGTCCCGGGCGGCATCACGGAGCAGACCGAGCGCGTCTGCGAGAACCTGCGCGCGGTGCTGAACGCGGCGGACCTGACCCTGACCGATGTGGTGAAGACGACCGTCTTCCTGCAGAACCTGGGCGACTTTACGGCGATGAACGAGGTCTACGGCCGGCATTTTGCGCCGGAGAGCTACACCCCGCCGGCCCGTTCGACGGTGCAGGTGGCCGCGCTGCCCCGGGGCGCGATGGTCGAGATCGAATGTATCGCGGTGACCGCGGACTGACGGGTGCAGCGGCCCACCTGCCCGCCCTGGCTCGACCGTGCGCCGCCGAGCATCCAAAGAAGAGACAAAAGGAGGACACGATGCCAACGATCCCGACCGGCGGGCCCCTGAGTGATGCCGCCATCGCCGCTGACGACAAGAAAGCCGGTGCTACGGCCGCTGCCAAGACAGAAAAGGTGCAGAAGAGCGAGTCCGAGTGGCGGCAGCAGCTTTCGCCCGAGCAGTACCACGTGCTGCGCGAAAAGGGCACCGAGCGCGCCTTTACCGGGGCGCTCTATAACAATCACGCCGATGGTCTGTACCACTGCGGCGCCTGCAATGCTCCGCTCTTCAAGAGCGACGCCAAGTTCGAGTCCGGTTCCGGCTGGCCCAGCTTCTACGAGCCGGTCTCGCCCCACGCGGTGGAGCTCCACGAGGACAACAGCTACGGCATGCGGCGGATCGAGGCGACCTGCGCGGCCTGCGGCTCGCACCTGGGCCATGTCTTTCCCGACGGGCCGCGTCCCACAGGCCAGCGGTACTGCATCAACTCGGCCTCATTAGGCTTTACGCCGGACGGCTCGACGGTAGGCGAACGGTAAGCAGGGATTAGGGTGAGGCAGGGATTAGGGAGTAGGGTGAGGCAGGGATTAGGGAGTAGGGTGAGGCAGGGATCAGGGAGTAGGGATCAGGCAGGAACAGGAATTAGGTCAGGCAGGGAACAGGGATCAGGGATATACGCAGCATGCAAAGACCCGGCTGCCTCAGCCGGGTCTTTGCATGAGTACCCTAATCCCTGGGCCCTACTCCCTAATCCCTGCCCTTACGCCTTTACGATCTTGCCGCTCTTGATGCAGCTGGTGCAGACCTTGAGGCGCTTGTTCACGCCCGCGCTGACCACGGCCTTGACCTGCTGCAGGTTGGGGTTCCAGCGCCGGCGGGTGACGTTGTGCGCGTGCGAGATGTTGTTGCCGAACTGCGGCCCTTTGCCGCAAAGCTCACAGACCTGTGCCATCGAAGTCTCTCCAGACAGAACTCTTGTCGCAAACTCCAGCCCAGGGGGACTTCGCTTGGGTCCGGCGTCGCTCAGGAAACGCTGCCGGAAGGAGTGGTAGGCACGATTGGATTCGAACCAACGACCTCTACCGTGTCAAGGTAGCGCTCTAACCAACTGAGCTACGCGCCTA
>CAXTWN010000067.1:0-17286 GCA_964248055.1 uncultured Acidobacteriaceae bacterium
ATCAACGCGGCAAAGAGCTGATGCATACGAGGCAGCCTCGACAAGAAAGAAGGAATTACAGCAGTGGCTCAAGGATGACGCGGGCTGTTGCTGAAGAAGATACCTCTTTTGTGCCGTTCTGCGAACGTGGGGCGGGGGGAGTGGCGTGGAGGGGGCATTACGGTCATGTGACGTTGGTGTGCGGAGGAAGGCTGGGGATGTTGCTGGCCGACGCGGAAAGCAGGTCCTTCCCCTTCGCTTCGCTCCGGGTCAGGATGACAACTTGTTGGGCGAGAAGCTGCTTGTAGCGAAACTGCGCTGCGGGATGACATACCGCCGCGGGGACGAACCCATGCATGTCGAAAGTGGCGCCACGCGACGACTGCGCTAGACCTTTTGGACGCGGTGGACGTCGCGGACGCCGGGGACCTTGCGCAGGTTTTGCTGGAGGCGGGTCGATGACGAAGTCGACGTGGACGCCGCCGTCTTCGGTGGGGCGGGTGTCGACGCTTTTGATGTTGGTGCCGTCCTCGGAGATGATCGCCGCGAACTCCTTGAGGAGACCGGCACGATCGTCGACCAGCACGGTGAGTTTCACGGGGTAGGTAGTGGGCTTGGGGGAGTTGCCGTGGGCGCTGGCGGCCGGGGCCGGGCCATTGGACCACTCGACCTCGATGCGACGGTCGGCCTCGTAGAGCAAATTTTGGACGTTGGGACAGGTGCGGGCGTGGACCGCGACGCCTTTGCCGCGGGTGACGTAGCCGATGATCTCTTCGCCTTTGATGGGGTTACAACAGCGCGCGCGATAGACGAGCAGATCGTCCTGGCCTTCCACCTGGAGGCTCTCCGAGCCTTTGCCGAAGAAGACGCGCTTGACCGCCTCGCTCATGTGGGAGAGCGCGTTGGTGACCGGATTCTCCGTCGGGTTGGCTTCGGCTGAGGCGGCCTGGGTGGTGCCTGGTTCGAGCTTGTTCAGAACCTGGCGTGTGCTGTACTTGCCGAAGCCGATGCCGGCGAGGAGGTCCTGTTCGCCGCCCAGGCCGTACTCGTTGGCGACACGGTCGAAGTCGGCGCTGCCGAACTTATTCAGACCGAGTTTGAACTTGCGGGCTTCGCGTTCGAGGAGCTTTTTGCCGATCTCGATGGCGCGCTCGCGCTGGTGCTCGTTCAGCCAGTGCTTGATCTTGTTGCGGGCGCGGGAGCTCTTGGCGAAGCTGAGCCAGTCGCGCGAAGGGGAGTGGCCGGGGGTGGTCTGGATCTCGACGATGTCGCCGTTGCGCAGGCGCGAGCGCAGCGGGACGATGCGGCCGTTGACCTTGGCCCCGGTGGTCTGGTGCCCAACGTCGGTGTGGATGGCGTAGGCGAAGTCGACGGGGCTGGCGTCGCGTGGCAGCACGATCACCTTGCCCTTGGGAGTGAAGGTGTAGACCTCCTCGGGGTACATATCCATCTTCAGGGTGGACATGAACTCGTTGGGGTCGGTCATCTCGCGCTGCCACTCGATGAGCTGGCGCAGCCAGGCGAGCCGCTGCTCGTCGTTGGCCGAGACGGTCTCGGAGGCCTTGTACTTCCAGTGCGCCGCGATGCCCTCTTCGGCGGTGCGGTGCATGTCTTCGGTGCGGATCTGCACCTCGAACTGATGGCCCCCGTCAGCGATCAGCGTGGTATGCAGCGACTGGTAAAGATTGGGCCGCGGCATGGCGATGAAGTCCTTGAAGCGGCCGGGCACAGGGCGCCAGGTGGCATGCAGCAGGCCGAGAACGGTGTAGCAGTCTTCCTTGGTCTCGGTGATGACGCGGACGGCGAAGAGGTCGTAGACCTGCTCGACGGGAATGGCGTGGACGTTGAGCTTTTGCTGGATGGAGTAGAGGCGCTTGATGCGGGACTCGACGCGGGCGTGGACCTTGGCCTCGCGCAGCTTCCCGTCCAGGGTGGCGACGATGCGGTCGAGGAAGGCTTCGCCTTCGCCGCGCAGGGATTCGACCTCGTCGGTGAGCTTGGTGTACGCGAGCGGATCGACGTAGCGGAAGGCGAGGTCTTCGAGCTCGCCGCGCAGCTTGCCCATCCCCAGGCGATGCGCCAGCGGGGCGTAGACGTCGAGGGTCTCCTTGGCGATGCGCGCCTGTTTTTCGGGGCGGAGGTGCTCCAGGGTGCGCATGTTGTGCAGGCGGTCGGCGAGCTTGATGATGACCACCCGCACGTCGTCGGACATGGCCAGGAGCATCTTGCGGATGTTCTCGGCCTGGGCGTCTTCGCGGTTGGCGAACTTGATCTTGTCGAGTTTGGTGACGCCTTCGACGATGTGGGCGACCTGCTCGCCGAAGCGGCGGCCGATCTCGAGCGTGGTAACGTCGGTGTCTTCGACTGCGTCGTGCAGCAGGCCGGCAGCGATGGCCGTGGCGTCCATCTTGAGCTCGGCGAGCACCTGCGCGACCTCGAGCGGATGGATGATGTAGGGTTCGCCCGAGGCGCGCTTCTGGCCCTCGTGCTGCTCCTGGGTGAAGGCCCAGGCGGAGCGCACGAGCTCCTGGTCGTCAAGGGGCCGATTCTCGCGCAGGGTGGCGAGCATGTGATCGAAGCGCTCGGCGAGGTGAAGGGGATCGGCGGAGTTGGGCGCCGTGGCCGGGGCGGTGTTGAGCGGCGACGCGGGCTTAGAACGCTCGTTCAACGGAGACTGACTCTGCGGCAGGCCGAAGCTGCCCGAGGGCTCGTCGAGCGAGCTGCCGGGACGGATAGGCGGCGGAACGGGGACGGAGGCGAGGGCGGCCTCAGAACGCAGGCCGGAGTCGCTGGGCGAGGCTTCGCTCAGCTTAGGCACGGGCACCATCCCGGCTCCCGAAGCTGGAGCTGTGGAAGACGGCGTGTCGGGCCTGACGGTCGCCATAGTGCATTATATCGGCTGCATCTGGCCACAACATGAGCGCGCTCATCGCAGCAGCCCCGGTGCGGGCCGCACGCCGCTGTGGGTCCAGGCGAGGAGTTCGTCGAAGGCGCGGCCGATCTCTTCGGGGGTGATGGCGCAGTGGCCATCGTGGGGAACGTATTGCTGGACTAGGCGATCGCCCAGGCCGTTGCCTTCGACCATCTGGCTGTAGAGCGCCAGCTGGCTGGCCGGAATGAGCGGGTCGTACACCGTATGCACGGCCAGCATGGGGCGGCCGAGCCGGCCGGTGGGCGTGTAGTGGTGCACGAGGTACTCGCGGGCCTTGCGGTCGGCGGCGTAGCGGCGCACGGTCTCGTTCAGCTCGATGTCGCCGGCGGAGGAGGTAGGATTGGTGCCGCTGTAGATCCAGTTGCGATTGTCGAAGGGGTTGCCGCCGGCCCGGCGCTGCAGATCGGCGACGACAAAGGTGAAGTAGGCGATGTCGTGGGCCACGCTGAGGTCCGTGTGCAGGCCCATCATGTTGCGCAGCAGCGCGGCGTCGGCGGGGTTGGCCTTCAGCGCGTTGAGGATGCGATCGCGGACGGCGGGGGTGTCGTCGTAGTCCGCGGGCACCGGGACCAGCGGTCCCAGGACGCCCGGGAAGAGCGCGTCGAAGGCAGCGCGCCAGGCAAAGCGGCGGTCGAAGGAGACAAAGGTCGGGCCCACGGCGCCGCACAGGTCCAGCCCGCCGATGTAGGGCTTGGGATTGAGCTCCAGCGTAATCATCACCAGCGCCCCGCCCATGGAGCCGCCCATCACGTAGGTCTCTTTGGGATGGCCGTACTTGTGGTCGAAGTAGTGGCGTAAGGCCTCGGTCTCCGGATACGCCTGCTGCACGGCCCAGCCGGGCTGGGAGTAGGCGCTTTGCACCACGGCGAAGTGTCGCTCGGTGACGGTTTCGAGATCAGGGTGCAGATGTTCGGCGATGTGGAAGGTGGCCCCGTGCTCGGCGTAGCCGTGGTAGTAGACCACCAGCGAGCCGTTCCACTGCGGCGGAAGGTCGATGCGGTATTGCACGCCGCCTAATGTTCCCACTTCGGTGGTTCCGGCAGCGGTTTGCACCACCTCCGGCTCCACGGCCTGGGCGCGGAGCGCAGGCGGGCTCGCGGTCAGCAGCAGAGCATACGCTGTGGCCAACGGCAAGAGGACCGAAGCGGCCACGGAACGCGGCCGGTGGGTGCAGAAAAGCATGGAATGCGTGCACCCATAGTACCGCGTCCGGCGGAGCGCGTCCGGGGAAGCCTTCCCGAGGAACGGCCCGCAGAACCCTTGACACCGGAGCTACACTCCCCGGCAGGCGGAGTCCCCTCCCGGGTCACCGGAGACCGTCGACGCCAGCTCACCTCCCATCCCCCACAAGGGTCGCTGCGTGACGCCCAGCGGGCAGGCCGCGGACGACCGGCGACACTTTCTGCACCAAAAACAGAGCATCTCCTCCCGCCGAAAACTTTCGTGTCACCAGGGTAGTTACGCGTGGGATTCAAAGCCCCTTTCGGTGAAGCGGATGCTCAACCCAATCGTCAGCGGCTCCACTCTGACCCCGTCTCTGGATCCAGACAGATCCTGCCGAGCACAACGGGCGTCAGAGCCGGCCGCGACCTAGCGAGGAGAAGCATGACCCGAATCACAAGACTCCTGACAGGCCTCAGCGTTGCACTTCTGTCGATGCACGCGTTTGCTCTCACCAAACCAACCATCAAGGCGGTGTACCCGCAGGTGCTGACGGAGGGGACCAGGGACGTGCCGCTGGCCGTTCTGGGCAATGACTTCCACCCGGGCGCGGTGCTGCTGATCAACGGACGAGCGACGCCGACGACGGTGGTGGGCGGCGTGCTGGCGGCGTCGTATCTCGGTGCCACGCCCTCGGGCCTGAGCTTCGAGGTTGTGAATCCGGATGGAACGCATTCGGGCACCTTTGCGATCAAGGTGCTGGTGCCGGTGACCAAAACGCCGACGCCGGTGACGACGGCCCCGCCGACCGGGACGGGAACAGGCTCAGGCTCGACGGGTTCGGGTTCAACGGGCGCGACCGGCCCCACGAACACGCCTTCGGCGCCCTCGGCGCCTCCGACCTCCCCGACCGCTCCTTCAACACCCTCGGCGCCTCCGACGGCCCCGACGACGCCGACCTCTCCTTCGAACCCGGGCAGCACGACCTGGTATGTGCGTACGGATGGCGGAACCCGCTATTCGAGCGGTCAGCCCACGGGACAGTGCGACGGCAAGGCTGACGCACCGTACTCCGGCACAGGGTATAACCAGCACTGCGCGTTCAAGGATGTGCGCTACCTGTGGACCGATGGGTCCTATACCACCGGGACCACGGGTGTCTTCCCGGCCTGGGGCTGGATCGGCGCGAGCGGCGACACCTACATCCTTCGCGGCTCGATTGCGGATGGGGTGTCCTACCGTATCGGCCAGAACGGTCCCAACTCTTCGGACTTCTTCGGTCTCGCGGGAAACCCGTATGCCGCGGGCATGCCGGCGCCGATCTCGGGCACGGCCAGCGCGCACACCAGGATCCTGGGCGGGAACTACGGGAGCTGCACTGCGCAGTCAGCCCGCACCCAGCTGCACGGCGGCTACGGTGTAGGCGCTGTTGTGGAGATGGCCGGGACCTCGTATGTCGACGTGCAGTGCCTGGACATCACGGACTTCTCTTCCTGCGGACGCAATGGGCAGGCCAACAGCTGCAACACCAGCTACCCGCTGTCGGACTACGCCACCGATGGCATCCAGTGGAGCAACACCTCCACCCATGACACGCTGACGGATGTGAGGGTGCACGGGCTCTCCGCAGCCGGCATGATCGGACCGACCGGCGATGACGTGATCATGACCGATGTAGCCATCATCGGAAACGCCTCTTCGGGCTGGAACGCGGACGCCGGCGATGGCACCACGGGCACGGGCTCCCTGCTGGTGCAGAACTTCAACATCTCCTGGAACGGCTGCGCGGAGGAGTACCCGATTGTGGATGCGCTGCCCTACCAGGACTGCACGGACGATGCCAGCAACGGCTATGGCGACGGGTTCGGCACCGCTACGGTGGCCAGCAACCCGGGCTGGAAGGTGCACTTCGACCAGGGTGTCGCGAGCTACAACACCCAGGACGGGCTGGATGCGCTGCACCTGAATGGTGCGGGGTCCAGCGTGACCTTCACCCGCGTGCTCGCCTACGGCAACATGGGCCAGCAGCTGAAAGCAGGCACCGGCATCGCGACGCTCCAGAACAACGAGATCGTGACCAACTGCAACGCCATGCGGAACGCCATCCCGGGCACGCCGGCGGGCTACAACAGCAAACTGACCGACTTCTGCCGCGCGGCGGATACCGGCATCGCCGTCAGCGTGGGCGCGGGGCAGACGTTGACGATCGACAACAACACGATCTACACGGCGTCTTCCACCACGCTGGAGATTGATTGTGACGGCACCTATGGGCCGTGCGACTCGACCTCCAAGATCGACTACCGCAACAACATCTTCCTGGGCTTCCTGAACAACGCGGCCAATGGGTACCCGAGCGGCGGCACGGGCGACTATGCCAACCCGATCTGGACCAGCCTGAACTTCAACCTCTTCACCAACAGCGGCAGTCTGTACAGCAACAACGTCACCTTCCGGCCGAAGAGCAATTGGACGTGCCCGGCGGCGGGCGAGGTCAACGCGCTCTGTGGTGTCGATCCGCAGCTCACCGACGAGGTGTGGCACAACTACGGCTTCAACAACATGGCTCCCCTGGCCGGCGCAGCGGTGCTGGACCGCGGTGCGGTGATCTCGGCGATCACGGCGGACTTCAACGGCACGACGCGGGCGAACCCACCGGCAATTGGCGCTGTGGAGAAGTAGCTTCAAGGCAAACCTCGTGCCACGCGGCACGCGAACGGAAAGGGCCGGACGCTCCATGCGTCCGGCTTTTTCCCGCTTGGAGAAAGTGGGTGGGTGCGGAGCTCTGTCGAACGACGAAGAAGGCCGTGCTCCTGATGCAGCCGGGCGGCTCCGAGCAAGATACGGGGGTCTCTCCACTACGCGAACGATGGATCGTTCGCTCCGGTCGAGATGACACCTTCCTCAAGCCACGCGGGTACAGGCACGAACGCTTTCGACTTGTACGTCGCGCCTCTTACATCAGCGGACGGCCAGCGTTACGGAAGCTGGCCCCGGATGGTGTCTTCGAGCGTGATGTGATTTTTGTCGAGCAGGTCGCCGAGGGCGTGGTCGAGCTCGATCTCGGCCTTCCGGTAGTTGGAGCGGGCAGCGATCTCCGTGGAGCGCGCCTGGGCGAGGTAGGCCTCGTCCTGGAGGACGGCGAGATCCGTGGATTGACCGACAGAGAGGCGATCGCGCTCGGCGTCCAGCAGCGCGGCCTGGTAGTCGCGGCTGGCCACGGCGGCGCGGTAGGAGGCGTCGGCGGGCTGCAGCGCCACCCCGGCGGGTTCCACGGCCGGGCGCCCGCCCGGCGCAAGCGTTTCGGTGCGGGTCTGCACCTGGCGAAGCTGCACCTCATCGCGTGCGGCGTCCGCCTCGGCGACGCGGTTGCGTAACGGCAGCGTCAGCTGGATGCCGGCTTGATAGATAGTCGAGACACGCAGACCACCGAGCGACAGATCCTCCGGCACGTTGGCCTGGCCGGTGCCGGTGGAGCCGGTGACCTCATACGGCTGCTCACTGGAGCCGCGCTTCTGGTAGTTGGCGTAGGCGTTTAGCTGCGGCAGGGCCTCGCTGCGGCTGGCGGCGGCCTGGATCCTGCCGGTTTCGATCTGCAACTGGGATTGCGCGAGGTCAGGGCGGCGGCTGAGCGCCTGCTGCACCAGCGTAGGGATGTTGAGGGGCGCGAGTTCGGTGGGCACGATGATCTGGTCGGTGGGTACGATCTCGTCGAACTGCGCCGTAAAGGCCGGGGACGCGGTGCGCAGCAGCTGGTTGCGCAGGATCACCTCTTCGGTCTTGTAGAGCCCCTGGGCCTGCGTGAGCGCGAAGCGGCTGGCGCTTTCGACCGCCTGGGCCCGGGTGAGTTCGATGGGCGCGAGCGTGCCCTGGGAGACCTGATCCTGGTCGTCCTGGCGCTGCTTGGTGGCGGCGCGCAGGGACTCCTCCTGCACATGGACGCTTTCGCCCAGCGAGACCAGGTCGAAGTAGAGCCGCGAGATGCCGTAGACGGTCTCGAGCGCCTGCTGTTCGAAGAGCAGGCGGGAGATCTTCTGGTCGGTGCGGGCGATGCGCAGAAAGCGAAGGCTGACGTTGCTGCCCCGGCCGCGCAGCAGCGGCTGCGTGAGGGTGACGGAGCTGCTGGGCGTGGACAACGGATCGAGCTGCCCGGAGGTGCCGTAGATCACGGCAGGATCGTTGTTGACGATGGCCTCAAGCTGCGCGCCGGTGCGAAAGCCTTCGATGTAGGCGAGGTTCAGCGCGACGAAGTCGAGGGCCTGCGGCGTGGTGACGGTGCCGCCCCCGGAGGTCGTTGCTCCGGTGCCGGTGGTTCCGGTGCTGTTGCCGAGCGTGACCGTGTCGGACCGGCGAAAGTACCCGGCGGTGCCGATGAGCTCGGGATCGAAGATCGGCAGATTGGGACCCGGGGAGTAGGTGAAGCCGCTGGCCAGCTGCCCGAGATTGGTCTGGGCCTGCGCGGTGGCGTTGAGCGAGGTGAGGTCGATGACCGTGGGGGTTGTGGGGTTGGTGTTGGTGGTGGCGGTGTTCAGGAGCGGCGAGCCGGGGCCGCCCACGCCGGCGGGAGGCTCCTGGATGGCGTAGTCGAGGCCGCGCAGGTTGCCGCCGCCGGCGGCGCGGGTGCGGTCGGTGCGGGCGAGCACGAGATCGTAGCGCTCGGTTTCGATGTCGAGGTTGTTTTCGAGCGCGAGGGCGAGGGCGTCCTGGAGCGAGAGGTAGAGTTTGCCGTCGCGAATCAGGCGCGTGAGCCGGGTCTCATCGCCGGGAAAGAGCGGCGGCACGAGCGGATGCCGGAACGGTCCGAGGAAGCCAAGGAAGTCCGGCGTGAGCCCGTGAACGTCCTCGCGGCCGGGTTCCACGGGGCTGTTCTCGGCCTGTGTGATCTGCGGCGCCGGGGCGTTGGGGGGCGGGATGTGCCCGTTCAGCGGAGAGACCGAGGGCGTCCGCATTTGGTTGGCGGAGCCCGTCGACATGGGAGAGCCAGGAGGGACCGAGCGCTGGTCCGGCACGGGGCTGAGCGCCGGGAGCGGCAGATTGGGCGGCAGCGCAGGCGAGGGGGACGGGTTCTGCTGCTGCGTGGGCTGCTGTGTGGGCGGGTTGTTGGTCTGCGACGGAGGCAGGGCCGGCGAGGGCGTGGGCACCGTGGAGGGCACCTGCGCCCCGGCGACGCCGAACGCGCCCAGGCAGGCCACCGCGAGAGCGCCGCGGCGGGCGCCAGAGCGAAGGCCGAGGACGTTCGGAAGACGAGCATAACGGGGCGAGCGAAGCCGGGCTCCGCGGATGGAGATGTGTTTCATGGCTTGCTCTGGCTGGAAGACTGCTTGGATTGGTTGCCGCCGCCGCCCTTGCCGTGTTGCTGTCCTTTCTGGTTCTGCTGCCCGGCCTGGCCCTGCATCGCCTGGTCGGTGATGCCGATATTGCCGTAGCGCATGTCGCTGCCAGGGGGTGCGGTCTGCGGGGGCGGCGCGGTCGGCTTCTCTTCCGCGGACTGGCTTTCATGCGTCTGCACCGGGGCGCCGGGGACGACGTCGTCGGTAACCTGGGTCACGATAAGGTCGCCCGCGTTGACGCCGTTGGTGATCTCGACGGCGTTTCCGAAGTCCCGGCCGACGACCACGGGCGCATATTGCACCTTGCCGTTGACCACCTTGGCAACCGTGGTCTGGTCGTTGCGGATGACCACGGCGTCGCCGTCCACCAGCAGCGGGCCCTCGATACCGGGCGCCGGCGGAAAGGTAACCACGGCGTACATGCCGCTCTTCAGGCGACCGTCCCGGTTGTCGACCTGGACCTCGGTGAGCATGGGGCGGGGGTTGGGGGCGACGGAGTCGGCGGTGCGGGTGATCTCGCCGAGGAAGCGAGCGTCCGGGTACTCCTCAAAGTGCAGCTCGGCGTGGCCGCCCGCGTGGACGGAGGTGACGTAGCCCTCCGGCACGGAGACCAGGATGCGCAGGCGCTGTACCTGCGAGACGCCGAACAACGGGCCGCCCTGGCCGGGCGACTGGCCCGGGGTAGCCGCCGAGCTGGTGTTGCCGGAGGTGCCGCCGGTGTTGGCCTGGCCGGCCTGCTGCGAGCCGCCGGAGACGGAGGTCTGGCCCTCGGGCGCTGGGCCGCTGATGGGGCCGCCGGTGGAGCCTGCCCCGGAGATCAGGGCGCCCACATCGACGTTGCGCTGCGTGATGATGCCGGTGAACGGCGAGCGGATGAACTCGTAGCTTTGCAGGGCCTCGTTGCGGCGCAGGTTGTCGCGATAGGCGTCGACGTTGCGTTGCGCGGCGGCGACGTTGGCGAGCGCGGAGCTGTAATTGGTCTCCTGCTGATCGCCTTCCTGCCGCGAGAAGACGCCTTTGGCGACCAGCACGCGGTAGCGGTTCACCGTGACCGTGGCGAGGGCGAGTTGAGAGCGCTGCTGCTCCAGCTGCTGCTCGGCCTGCTGCAGCTGTTGCCGGGCCTGCGCGACCTGCGCGTCCAGGTCGGGGGCGTCGATGGTGCCGAGCAGCTGACCCTTGATGACGTGGTCGCCGATATCGGCGTAGCGCTTCTTCAGATAGCCGTTGGCGCGCGCGTAAATGTACGCCTCGGTGAGCGGGATGGTGGTGCCGGGCAGCACGAGCCCCTGCTGGTCTTTGACGGCGAGTACGCGTTGCACCTCGACGACCGGTTTCGCCTGAGCGCGGTCCTTGGCCTGCTGGTCGACCTTTTTGTCGCGCAGGTGCCGGGGCAGAAAGCCGATCAGGCCGCCGATCAGAGCGAGCAGAAGCAGGCAGCCCAGAATGACGAGCACCGGCTTCCAGCTGGACGGCGTGTGTACGCGTTCGGTGAGGGGCGGTTTGTGCTCTTTGCCGCTGAAGTTCGTCTCCGCGAAGCTTTTGCCGAGGCGGATGTCGTCCTGCGAGTTGGGGTCCGCGAAACTTTGCCCGAGCTTCTGCTGGTCGGCGTAGCGGGGATCAGCGAACTCGCGGCCGAGCTCACGGCCTTCCTGCCGGGCGTCGTTTCGGCGCGCGAAGCTGTCGGCGAGGCCGCGCTCCTCGGGCGAGGGTGCGTGCGCGAAGCGCTCGCCCAGCTGCGCGGGATCGGTCTGGCCGGGCCAGGGCAGGCGGTGCGAAGGATCGCTCTCCTGGGGCTGCGGAAGGCTGTGGCTGCCGGTCGGGTCGGGCGGGGACTGCGAATCGCCTGGCTTGCGGGGAAGATCTGCCATTTACGCGTGTTGCTCCTGGGGTTTGCCCTGCTGCTGCCGTGGGACCTTGCCTCCCTCGGGGAGGCCGGACTCATCGGCGATCTCCTGGGCATAGTCCACGGGCGGGTTTTTCTTAAGTAGCGAATAGATCGTGGGCACGAGAAACAGGGTGCCGAAGGTGGCGAACAGGAGGCCGCCGATGACGGCGCGGCCCAGCGGCGCGTTCTGCTCGCCGCCCTCGCCGAAGGCCAACGCCATAGGCAGCATGCCGATGATCATGGCCAGGGCGGTCATGATCACCGGGCGCAGCCGCGTGTGCCCCGCGTTGAGTGCGGCTTCGCGCTGATTCTTGCCCGCGATGCGCTCGTCGTTGGCGAAGACTACCAGCAGAATTGAGTTCGCCGTGGCTACGCCGATGGTCATAATGGCGCCCATCAGCGAAGGCACGCTGAAGGTGGTCTGGGTGATAAAGAGCATCCAGAGAATGCCCGAAAAGGCGCAGGGAATAGCCATCAGGATGATCAGCGGATCGAGCCAGGACTGGAAGTTCACGGCCATGAGCAGGTACACCAGCGCGATGGCAAAGACGATGCCGATGCCCAGGCGCAGGAAGGAGTCGTTCATGGTCGCCACCTCGCCGCGCAGAACCAGTTGGGTCTGCTGGCCGAGGTTCGGCTGCTCGCGGTGCATGATCTTCTGGATCTGGCTGGCGACGCCGCCGAGGTCGCGCTGATCGACGTCGGCGTAGATGTCAAACACCGGCTGAATGGCGTAGTGGTCGACGATGATGGGAGAGGCGTCGCGGCGGAAGGTGGCGAGGTTGCCGAGCAGTTGCTCGGCGTCGCCCTGCGCCGTGCTGACGGGTGTGCGGGAGAGCTCCGGGAGCGAGCTGATCTTGGTGGTGGGCGTCTGCACGACGACCTGGTAGTTGACGCCGTTATTCGGATTCAGCCACTCGTTCGGGGCGGTCTGGCCGGTGCCGCTGAGCGAGATCAGGGTGGAGTTGGCGACGTCGGACTGCGTCAGGCCGATCTGTTCGGCCTTGATGCGGTCGGTGTTGATCTGCATGGTCGGGTACTCGACCTGCTGGTGGAGATGAACGTCCACGGCACCGGGAATGTCGGCGACCTGGTGCATCAGCCGCTGGGCGACCTGGAAGTTGTTCTTGCCGCGACCGATGATCTGCAGGTCGATGGGCGCGGGGAGGCCGAAGTCCAGGATCTGGTTGGTAATGTTGGCGGGCGTGAAGAAGAAGGTCGCCTCAGGGAACTTGATGTGGAGATCAGCGCGCAGCTTCCGCATCAGCTCCTGGGTGTCTTTTTTGCCTGGCTTGAGCGCGATCAGGATGTCGCCGTCGGAGTTGGAGATGGTAGCGGACTGCGCGAAGGCGAGGTTAATGCCGCCGTTGGGGAGGCCGATGTTGTCCAGGATGAGATCGACGCGGGCGGGCGGGATGACCTGGCGGATCTCCCTTTCGATCGCGGCGAAGTACTGTTCGGAGTCCTCGATACGCATGCCCTCGGGCGGGTTTACGTGCAAGCGCATCTGGCCGGAGTCGACGTAGGGGAAGAAGTCGCGGCCGATAAACAGCACCAGCGGCAGCGAGATCAGCACAAGGAAGGCGAAGAGGCAAAGGGTGATCGCAGCATTGCCGAGCGCCCAGTCGAGCGCGCGCTTGTAGTGGTGCTGCCCTTTTTCGAACTGCCGCTCGAATTTGGAGTGCCAGCGCCAGACCCAGCTGTTGCGCTCTTCGCGCTCGCTGGCGCCGGGGTCCTGGTACAGGTCCACCTCGGCGCGCAGCAGGAAGTGCATCATGGTGGGCACCAGCGTGCGGGACAGGAAGTAGCTGGCCATCATGGCAAACACCACGGCCATGGCCAGCGGCGTGAACAGGTACCTCGCGGCTCCGGTGAGCAGAACGACCGGCAGAAACACGATGCAGATCGAAAGCGTGGAGACAAAGGCCGGGGCGGCGACCTGCTGCGCGGAGTCGAGGATGGCGCGGGTGAGCGGCTTCTTCTCCGCCATGTTGCGGTGGGTGTTTTCGATCTCAACGGTGGCGTCGTCGACCAGGATGCCGACGGCCAGCGCCAGGCCGCCCAGAGTCATGACGTTGATGGTCTGTCTGCAGGCGGCGAGGATGACCAGCGAGGTCGCGATAGAGAGCGGGATCGAAGTGCAGACGATCAGCGTGGAGCGCCACGAGCCAAGAAAGAGCAGGATCATGAGCCCGGTGAGCAGAGCGGCGATCCCGGCCTCGCGGGTGACCTCGTTGATGGAGTCGCGCACAAAGATCGACTGGTCGAACAGCGGCGTGATCTTGAGATTGCCCAGGCCGGCGGTGAGCGCCGGCACCAGGGCCTTGGTGCTGGAGACGATGTTCAGTGTGGAGGTTTCGCCGTTTTTGAGCACCGTGAGCAGCGCGGAACGGACGCCGTTTTCGCGAACGACGTTGGTCTGCGTGGCGTAGCCCATGTGGACGGAGGCCACGTCCTTGAGGGAGATGACGGCGCCGTTGGCTGCGCGCACCGGCAGGTCGTTCAGGGCCGAGACCTCGGTGGGGCTGGAGTTCAGCCTGACGACGTACTCCTTGTCGCCCATGCGCGCGATGCCGGCGGGGAGCACGAGGTTCTGCTGATTGACCGCGGTGGAGATGTCCGTGGCGGACATGTGGTGCGCAAACAGGAGGTTGGAGTCGATATCGACCATCACCTGCTTGACTTTGCCGCCGTAGGGCAGCGGCACAGAGGCGCCCTGCACGGTGGCCAGGCGCGGCCGCACAAAGCTCAGCCCGTCGTCATAGAGGTCGGCCTCGCTGACGCCCAGCCCACTGAGCGCCAGCTGCAGAATGGGCACCGACGAGGCGTCGTACTTCACGATGTTGGGCGCAAAGGTGCCCGGCGGCAGCACGCGCAGGATGGTCTGCACCAGCGCCGTGACCTGCGCGATGGCGAGCTCCACCTTGGCGGTGGGCTGGAAGAAGATGCGGATCACCGCAACGCCCTGATAGCTTTCGCTTTCAATGTGCTCAATGTCGTTGACGGTGGTCGTCAGGCCGCGCTCGCAGGGCGTGACGATGCGCCCTGCCATCTCGGTGGGGGTCAGGCCGGTGTAGGTCCAGACCACGGTGACGACCGGGATATTGATATACGGAAAGATGTCCTTGGGCGTTTCGATCGCCGACCCGATCCCGAGAAGAAAGATCAGCAGCGAGAGAACCACAAAGGTATACGGGCGGCGCAGGGCCAGCCGGACAATCCACATGCATCTGCCTCAGGGGAGATTGGCGCTCGGTTGTTGATGAGACGCAGAAACGGGGGCGGGGGACTCTTGGGTGGTACATACCCAAGATCATCGGCTCGGGCGCGGAGCCCGGTATGACTGTGTCGTTCCGGATCATCACGGACGTTGATACCCCACTTTGGTCACATTGACGGCGGCGAAAGAAGGGTGCATGATGATGCCATTCTCGACACAGGGTCTTCAGCAGAAAGACCTGGCAATGGGCACGACCTTCGCTGGCTTTTCGGCGTTCCGATGGGCATGTGCAACCGTAACCGGCTCCCGTGTGGGCCTTTGCACGTACAGGAGGATCGTCTTGAAGGGCAAATCTCTACTCGCTCTCCTGCTTTTGGCTGCCCCGCTGACGGGATACGCCTCTGAGCAACTGGTACCGGCCGGCTCGCTGATTCAGTGCACCGTGTCGGAGCCGAAGATTAACTCAAAGACCGAATCGATCGGTGACCCCGTACTGTGCGGTGTCAGCCACGTCGAGCTCTACGGCCGCTCCGTCTTCCCCTACGGGAGCTATATGGAGGGCCGGTTTGAGGACTACAAGGATCCGGGCCACTTTGTCGGCAAGGGCTGGATGGAGTTGAAGTTCGACCGGCTGATCGTCGGCAACGAGGTCATTCCGCTGGCGGCCAAGGTCGTCTATGTGCCCAAGTACCCGGTGGACAAGGAAGGGCGCATTCACGGCACGGGGCACCCGGTGCGCGATGCCATCGAGTGGGCGATCCCGGTGCTTTGGCCGATTGATCTGATCAACCTGCCCCGCCGCGGTCCCCGGCCCACGCTGAAGCCGGAGACCCGGCTGACGCTGAAGATCATGGATGACTTCGTGATCCCGAGCCTGCAGCCCTACACGCAGCCCGGGCTGATCTCGCGGCAGGAGCCGCCGCCGCAGTACGCTCCGCAGCCCCAATACGCCCCGCAGCCGCAGTACCAGCAGCCCACGCAATACCAATACGCCCCGCCGCCGCCCCCCATGCCGCAGACGGTGGTCTACCAGTACATGCCGCCGCCGCAGGCTGTGTTCGTTTCAGCGCCGGTGGTGTACGGGTACCCGCCACCGCCGATGATGCCGACCATGGTGTTGCCGTCAGGGTATGGGTATGGGCCGTATGGCGCGCCGCTGTCGCGGGCGCGGTTTTCGCCGTACGGGCCGTACTGACGCACGAACCTCAGATTGTCCTCCTGAACGAAGTGAAGGACCTGCTTTCCCCTCGGGCGCCCGCGGCGCTTTGAGCGAAAAGCAGGTCCTTCGCGCTACTCAGGAGGACAAGTCTGGACGGGTGACGTGTTGAAGCGCGGACGAAGAGACCGGGCGGTTCTAGCCCTGCTTCTTCGCCTGTTCAAAGCGCTTGTTCACTTCGTCCCAGTTGATGACGTTCCACCAGGCGGCGAGGTAGTCGGGCCGGCGATTGTTGTACTGCAGGTAGTAGGCGTGCTCCCAGACGTCGTTGCCCAGGATGGGGTAGAGCCCCTGCATCAGCGGATTGTCCTGGTTGGGCGTGGTGAGGATCTCGAGCTTGCCGCCCTTGTAGACCAGCCAGCCCCAGCCGGAGCCGAACTGCTTCGCGGTGGCCTCGTTAAACTTCGTCTTGAACTGCTCAAAGGTTCCGAAGTCTTGAAGGATCTGCTCGGAGATGGCGCCGATCGGCTCCCCGCCCCCTTGTGGCTTCATCAGCTGCCAAAACATCGTGTGGTTCACGTGTCCGCCGCCGTTGTTGCGCACAACCGTGCGTACCTCTTCCGGTACGCTGTCCAGGTTCTTGATCAGCTCTTCGGGCGTCCTGGCGTTCAGGTCAGTGTGCTTCTCCGTGGCGCCGTTCAGGTTGGTCACGTAGGTCTGGTGGTGCTTGTCGTGGTGGAGCTTCATCGTCGCTTCGTCGATGGTGGGCTCGAGGGCAGCGTAGTCGTAGGGGAGGGGAGGAAGTTCAAAGGCCATCGGTTGACTCCTGGTGATTAAGGTACGGAACTACGATCAAAGTGCGCGCCTCCCGGGTGGATGAGGGGAGAGTGACCACGCGCGGAGGTGTGGCGTCTGTCGGGTTGTAAGATGCTCCTGACGTGCTGCCGGACACAAATGGTTCTCGGTGGACGGCATCGCGCGTTGTCAACGGCGTGTCATACTCGCGCCACCGCCCGGGAAGGACAGGCGCGTATGCGAGTCTCCATGTTGGCGTCGCACAAGGTTCGCCCGCCGATGTGCAGTGGTGTGGAGCAATCCACAGCGCCCAGGGCGTAACACCCGCACCTGACGCATCGCACTCCCTTGAACGGGGCAAACCCTCAAGCTCGTTACATACCGACGAAGGAAGACAAGCATGCCGACCACGCGTTTGAATACGACCCTCGAAGCCATCAAGGGTGGCGTCAAGAACTTCACCATCGAAAAAGCCACCAGCAACATCGAGGGCTGGGAGGACTACCTCTCCAAGCACGACCATGAGGGCGTCAAGAAGGTTGTGCAGGACCTGGGTAAGCTCAAGAAGCTGCTCCATGCCAAGGAGATCGACGGCGAAGCGATCAAGACCCTGGTGACCAAGCTCGGCAAGGACACAGTGGCTGTCGCCGGCGACGAGCAGAACGCCAATGCCAAGCACATCCGCGAGCTCGGCGAGGCCCTTACGCAGGCTGCTGAAAACGAGAAGTAACGCGCCCCGCAGCCTGCGGGAAAGCTCGACAGGGCGGCCTCTGGGCCGCCCTGTTGTTTGGCGCTCCCCCCTCGATGGGGTTTAATGCTCCCATGAGC
>CAXTWN010000068.1:0-5584 GCA_964248055.1 uncultured Acidobacteriaceae bacterium
TCGCACCGCAGGAGGACGCCGCTCCCGACATCTTCACTGCCCTCCAGGAACAACTGGGACTTAAGCTCGAATCCAGCAAAGGCCCGGTCGATGTAGTCGTCATCGACCACATGGAAAGGCCTTCCGCTAATTAGCCAGGTCTGCTGTTCAGAGTTGAAGCCCAAGCGCCCTCGCTTTGCGACGAGGAACGCGCCGAAGCCGCTCCACGGAAGACCGAAGGAGCATCCTTAGGGCATGGCTTCTTCCACGCCCCGCCCGGAACCGCGCTGGCCCGCGATGCTGGCGGTGCTGGCGGTCGGCGGGCTGCGCCTGGCTCTGCCGGAGCGTCTCTCGGTCGGCCCCGGCTGGCTGCTCCTGGCGGTGGTCAGCGTTTTGTTGATCCCCACGGTCCTGGCGCGGGTGGGAGGCGTTCACGCGCTGAACCAGAGGCTCGGCTTCGTGATCAACTCGGTCGTCACGCTGGATATGGCCTGGTCGCTTGGCCTGCTGCTAAAGGCGTTGCCCGCGCACACCGAGTCGCCCCAGGACATGCTGCGCTCCGCGGTCGCGCTGTGGATCTCGAACGTCCTTGTGTTTGCCTCCTGGTACTGGCGGCTGGACGCCGGCGGACCGCACGCGCGGGAACAGCGCGCCTCGCACGCCGAGGGCGCCTTTCTGTTTCCGCAGATGACCCTGGATCCCACGGTGAAGGAGCAGATGGATCTCCAGTCCTGGAGCCCCGGCTTCATCGACTACCTGTTTCTCGCCTTCAACACGAGCACCGCGTTTTCGCCGACGGACTCCCCTGTGCTGTCCCGCTGGGCGAAGGTGCTGATGATGATCCAGGCGCTGATCTCTTTTCTTACCGTCGCGCTGCTGGCCGCGCGGGCGGTCAACATCCTGTGAAACGCAGGTACGTCCGCCCGTACGGACCCAATGCCCCGCTTCCAGAGCGCCGAAACCAAAACGTTGTCATCCTGACCTGAGCGAAGCGGAGTTGTCATTCTGACCTGAGCGAACGGCGTTGTCATCCTGACCCTGAGCGAAGCGGAAGGGAAGGACCTGCTTTTTGCTCCAGCCGGCAAGAGTCACCCAGGGCTTTGGTAGAAAACCTCAACTCCTCCACACCACCAAAGCCTGCAACCCGCGTCCTCTACCCCGGAGGCCAGCCCATCGGCCGGCCGCCCAGCACATGCACATGGAGATGTTCCACCGTCTGCCCGCCGTCCGCGCCCGTGTTCACCACCAGCCGATAGCCGTTCTCCAGATGCTGCGCTTGTGCGACCTCGCCGGCGGCGGCCAGCAGCGCCCCCAGCAGGGCCGCGTCTTCGGGCAGCGCGTGCGCATGGGAGCGAATGTGGCGCTTGGGGATGACCAGCACATGCACCGGCGCCTGGGGGCGGATGTCCGCGAAGGCCAGGGTATCCGCGGTCTCATGCAGGCGGTTCACCGGGAGGGTACCCGCGACGATCTTGCAAAACAAACAATCGGGGGAGGAGGTCTCGGACATGGAGCTATGGTATGCCCCTCCCGCTCCGCCATGCTTCGGTCCTGTAGCCTTCCGCGCAGACGATCTGCGACCTAGTGCGGCGTTCCCGGGACGGAAAAGTACTTCGGCCGGTACCCCGGCGCCCACGGGTCATAGGCCTTGCCGAAGGCAGCGCGGCGGCCGATCGACGGGTGGTCATAGGTCCAGAACTCCATGAAACGACTGGGGTTCGGGAGGTCGAACGAGGTCGCGCCGAGCACATCGAAGGCGCCCCTGGCCGTCGTCTGCGGGTCCGCGACGATCCCGTGCACGGCCTCCTGGCCGTACACATCCGCCGCATGCTCCTGTGCGCGGGAGAAGGTCGCGCTGATCGGCTCGGCCACCACGCTGAAGATCGAGAAGGCGAGTAACAGCACGGCGAGCGCGCCCCAGTCCTCCTGCGCGGGAACACGCCAGCGGGTGCCGAACCGCTCGATCGCCAGGCGCACAAAGCGAAACCCCAGGTACAGCAGAACGAAGAGGCTGCCTAAGCCCACCAGCAGGCCGCGCCGGACGTGCCCAAGCACATAATGCCCGCTCTCATGGCCGAAGACGAACAGGATCTCGTCCGGCGTCAGCTTCTGGATCGAGGTGTCCCAAACTACCACACGTTTGCTGTGCCCGAAGCCCTCCACATCGGCATTCAGCGTGGTCACCTTCTCGGAGGCTTGCATCAGAAACATGCGCTCGGGCGGAATGTCCATGTGTCCCCGCTGCGCGACCTCCTCCAGCCGCGTGACCAGCTCCGGATGGGAGCGCCCCAGGGGCTCGTAGTGAAAGAAGATCGGCTCCACGTAGGGCATGACGAACATCGCAAAGAGCGCAATGGGCACCAGGGCCGCCCAAAACACCAGCCACCAGCGGTTCGGCGCCCTACGGACGATCCAGAACAGCAGCATCAGCAGAAGGCCGCCGATCAGCGACTCGAGCGCGAGCGCTTTGGCCAGATCGCCAAACCAGCTGCCCCATCCCTGCACCGAGAGGCCGTAGCGGCGCGAAAGCTGGTGCTCGTAGAGATCAAGCGGCAGGTTCAGCAGGGTGGTCGCAAGAACAAAGAGCAGCAGAAAGGTGTACCCCTGCACCCACCGGCTCCGGCTGGCACGCAGCGCCCGGTCACGCATCCAGGCGATGCCGCCAAGCCAGAGCAGAAGGATCAGCTGCAGCATGCCCCAGGCCTCGTCGCCGAAGTGCATCGTGGTGTGCACCGCGTAGAGGTGCTGCGCCTTGGCAAGTGCGTCGGGAGGCAGCGTGTAGTCGGGGAGATTGCCGCCTTTGGGGGCGGCCGCGATCTCCTGCTGCGCATAGGCGTTGGCAGCGCGCTCGGCCGGCGTTTGGGCCGCGAACGCACCTGCGGGGCACAGGGCGAAGCTGAGCAGGATCAATAGCAGGAGGGCTCGCAAGGGCATCGTCACCGAAGAGGTGCTCCGAGTGTGGGACACCCGGTCGCGGAATGCAAGGGGGCTTCAGCCCACGCGCTAACCCGGGTGCGTCAAAGGAGGCATTACGAAGGTGACGTCGCCTTCTGTTCGCCCTGCGGCTACACTGGGCAGGTGCTGATCGAGTCATGTACGTCGGGCCACAAGAGGGTGCAGGGAACCTGGGGACCTCGCAGGGTTCACAGCAAAGGGTGGGCCGCGCTGTGTTGCCTGCTGGCGTGGCTGGCCGTGAGCTTCCCCGCCTTCGGCCAGCCGCCGGGCAAGGGTCTGCCCCGGGTACGGCCGTCCGGCACCGGCACGCCGCCGCCGACGAAGGCAGCGCCTGCCAATCCAGTGCTCATCGAGGCCATGGAAGCGGAGCTGCACCGGGCCATGGGCGCGCTCGGGGCGGCGATGGTCCCCGCCGCATCTGCCGGAGGTGCTTCCGGCGGCGCGAATGCGGCTCCTGCACTGGCCCCGAAACCGTACTTCCTCAGCTACTCGGTCGCCGATGCCGAGACGCTGAACATCACCGCCCAGTTCGGCGCCATCGCGCAGTCCTCGGCCACGCACGCGCGCACGGCGGATGTGCAGGTCCGCCTCGGCTCTCCCGCGCTCGACAACACGCACGGCACGCACCGCACCAGCGCGCTCACCACCTTGCCCCTGCCGCTCACCGACGATCGCACCGCCATTGAACGGTCGCTTTGGTTCGCGACTAACCGGGGCTACGGCAAGGCACTCGACGCGCTGGAAAAGGTGAGGACCGAACAGCAGGTGCGGGCCAAAGAGGAAGATACCTCGGCAGATTTCTCGGCCGAAACGCCGCAGAAGAACGTGCTTGCGGCCGCGCCGCCGCTAGCGGTCGACAAGGCAATGTGGGAGCAGCGCCTGCGCGAGATCACGGCCCTCTTCCGCGCCCACGGGAACATCACCTACGACATGGCCATCCTGCAGGCCTCGCATGAGACCGATTACTTTGTCTCCAGCGAAGGCGCGGAGGTGGCCGCGCCCAATCAGGTGGCCCGGCTGATCGTGCTGGCGCGCACCCGCGCCGCTGATGGCATGGATCTGTTCCGCGCGGAGACGTTTGAGGCAGATGCCACGGGACGGCTGCCGGATCAGAAGACGGTGCTCGCCCGGACAGAGGCAATGGCGAAGAACCTCGACGACCTTCGGGTAGCGCCCATCACCGAACCCTACGACGGTCCCGCGATCCTCTCCGGTCGCGCCGCGGCTGTGTTCTTCCATGAGGTGCTCGGGCATCGGCTGGAAGGACAGCGCCAGCGCGGCGATGAGGAAGGCCAAACTTTCACCAAGCTCCTCGGCAAGCCTATTCTGCCCAGCTTTCTTTCCGTGGCCGACGATCCCACGCTCACCCAGTTCAACGGGCAGCCGCTTTCGGGACACTACCTCTTCGACGATGAGGGCGAGCCGGCGCGGCGCGTGCAACTGGTCGACAACGGCGTGCTCAAGACCTTTCTGATGTCGCGTCTGCCGGTGGCAAGCTTTGCGGCCTCCAACGGCCACGGCCGCGCCGAGACCGGGAAGATGCCCACCGGACGGCAGGGAAATCTCATCGTTACTTCCACCAAGGCCGTGAGCGACGCCGAGCTGCGCGACATGTTGAAGGCCGAGGCGAAGAAGCAAGGGAAGGCCTACGGGCTCTACTTTGAGGACATCTCCTCCGGCTTTGCCGTAACCACGCGTTCCTCGCCGCAGGCCTTCCAGGTTATCCCGCTGGTGGTCTACCGCGTGTACGTGGACGGGCGCCCGGATGAGCTGGTCCGCGGAGTCTCGATCGTCGGCACACCCCAGGCCGCGCTGAGCCGCATCGTCGCGACCAACGACAAGCCGGATATCTTCAACGGCGAATGTGGCGCCGAAAGCGGCACCATCCCCGTCAGCGCCGTCGCCCCGGCCATGCTGGTCTCAGAGATCGAGACGCAGCGGCAGACCCAGGGCACCGCCCGGCCGCCCATCCTGCCGCCACCGTCGCTAGGGGCCTCTGCGGCGCCTGCGCCTGCGGCGAAAGGAGACCGGTAGATGCCCGCATTGGCTTCGTGCGGCGGTCGGAGGAGGTTGCACCGGTTTGTGCCGTTGCGGGCTACTGCTGGGAAAATGCGGACCTGCGTGCTGCTTTGCCTGGGGCTGCTCTCCGGCGTGCGTTCTGCCCTGGGCCAGCAGGCAGTGCCCGCAAGATCTGCCGCGTTCAGCAGCGGTGAACATGCCGGAGCTGCTCCCTCGGCCGCGACCGGGGATCCGCTGCTCGACGCCATGCATGGGGAGCTGAACCGTGAGAAAGAGCAGCTTGTGTTGCCTGGCATGCGGCGGCCCTACTTCATCGAATACCGCCTGGAAGACATTCGCACCTGCGAGATGGTCGCCAACTACGGCGCGCTCACCACTGAAAACGAAAACCACCAGCGCGTGGTGCGCGTTGAGGTCCGCATCGGCGACTACGCCTCGGACTCCAGCTCCGCGCGCGGCAACGGGTCGCTGGCTCTGGCTCCCGGGGACAACGATCCCGCGGCGCTGCGCGAGGCGCTGTGGACTGCCACCGACGAGGCGTACAAGGCCGCCCTGCGCGCCTACGCCACCAAGCAGGCAGCGCTGAAGCAGTTTCAAACCCCACCCACTGCCAACGACTTCAGCCCCGCAC
>CAXTWN010000068.1:5594-17125 GCA_964248055.1 uncultured Acidobacteriaceae bacterium
GCCGCTGGCGGAGCTGAAGCTGGACCGGGATGAGTGGCGGCGGCGCCTCGTCGAGGCCAGCGGTCTGTTCCGCACCGACCCCGCGGTGCGCGCCTTCGCTCCCGACGTGCAGTACTCCACCGCCACGCTGAACGCCATCGCCGTGAACCGCTACGCCGTGAACACGGACGGCACCTTGGTGCGCCACGGCTACGCCGGCTACCAGGACACGATCTCGGTCGGCGGCCAGGCGCCCGACGGCATGCAACTTGGGCGCAACAACGGCAGCACGGCCGTCACCGCGTCCGGCCTGGAGAGCTGGGACGCCCTGCGCCAGCGCACCCTGGACGACCTCAGGAGCTTCGAAGACCTGCGCCAAGCCCCGGTCGTAGACGCCGAGGACTACCACGGGCCTGTGCTGTTCTCAGGCGATGCCGCAGCGGATGTGGTGAACCAGCTCTTTATCCCCAACATCGATGCGGAACGGCCCGAGATCGGCACCTCCGCGCGCACCCAGGGCGCCTACCAATCCAGTTTTCGCAGTCCCGTGTTGCCGTCCTTTCTCACAGTGGTCGACGACCCAACGCTGCGTGCCTATGACGGCAAACCGTTACTGGGTGCGTACGCTGTGGATGACGAGGGCGAGCGCGCGGAGCCGGTCACAATCGTCGATCATGGCAAGCTGGTGAGCTATCTTCTCAGCCGCGAACCGGTGAAGGACTTTCCGGCGTCGAACGGCCATGGCCGCGCGACCCTGGGCGGTCCGGCGCATGCGCATGCCAGCGTGCTGGTGGTGAAGACGGCCGAGCCGATGACCGTCGCGCAACTGCGGGCCAAGCTGCTGGCCCTCGCCAAGGATCAGGGACGCGATGTCTACGAGGTGGAGACGCTCGGAGGCGGTGAGCTCACGCCGAGGCTCCTGTACCGTGTGTCGCCGGACGGCAAGCGTACGCTGGTGCGAGGTGCGGTCTTCGACGAGTTGGATCAGCGGTCACTCCGTTCGGAGATCGTGGCGGCGGGCGGCGAGCCCTACGTCGCACAGCAGCTCAATCCCTTACCGCAGACCACCATCACCCCGGCATTGCTCTTCGGCGACATCGCCGTAAAGCGCGGCACACAGCAGCAGGAAAAGCTGCCCTACTATCCGCCGCCCTCGGCTGAGTGAACGGCGATGAGCTCCTCCCAGCGAAGCCTGCTCCAGCTGCAACGCAGCGGCCGTTATACGATCACCCTACAGGAGAACTCATGCGTTTCCCGGCTTCGCTGACGGCGATGGTCTTCGGCTTTCTTTTGATGTGTAGCGGCCCACCCCTCGCCGCGCAGCAGCCCGTCGCGGTGCCCGCACCGGCGGTCGAACCCTTGCAGAAGATGCCTTACTCGCCGTCACTCGATCTCACGAGCCTGGATCGCAGCGTCGATCCGTGCGTGGACTTCTACCAGTTCTCCTGCAACGGCTGGATCAAGCGCAATCCGATCCCGGCCGATCAGGCGTCGTGGAGCGTGTATGCAAAGCTGGCGAACGACAACCAGCAGTTCCTCTGGGGCATTCTGGAGGCGGACGCCAAGGCCACCGAGCGCACGCCCGTGCAGCAGAAGGTCGGGGATTACTTCGAGAGCTGCATGAACACCGGCGCGATCGACGCAGCCGGGCTGGCGCCGCTCGCCCCCTTGCTCGAGCGGCTGCAAGCGCTGCAGACCCGCGAAAGCCTGATCGCCGCGCTCGCGCCGCTGGAGCACGAGACCGCGGGCAACTACTTCTTCCGCTCCGGCACGGGCCAGGACGCGGTGAACTCGTCGCTGATCATCGTCGAGGTCGGCGCCGGGGGCCTGGGCTTGCCGGATCGCGATTACTACACCAAGACCGATCCGCGCAGCGTCAAGCTCCGCGAACAGTACACAGCCTATGTGGAGCAATTGATGAGGCTGGCGAGCGAACCCGAGGCGCAGGCCAAGGCCGATGCCGCGGCCATCCTGCGCATCGAGACGACGCTGGCCAAGGCACAGCTCACCCGGGTGGAGCAGCGGGATCCGCACAAGATCTACCACTATCTGCCGATCGGCGATCTGCAGCAGCTGACGCCTGCGATTCTGTGGGGGCAGTTCTTCACCGGGCAGGGAGCGGCGAACGTCGCGAAGCTCAACGTGTCGCAACCCGAGTTCATGAAAACAGTGCAGGCCGAGCTGACCACCGAGCCTGTGCCCGCGCTCAAGGCCTACCTTCGCTTTCACCTGCTGACCTCGGCCGCCCCGTATCTTGCCACACCGTTCCGCCAGGCAAACTTCGAGTTCTACTCACACACGCTGCGTGGCGTGGCACAGGAGCCGCCGCGCTGGAAAACCTGCGTGCGCGCGGTGGATCGCAATCTCGGCGAGGCGCTTGGGCAGGAGTTCGTGGCCCGCACCTTCTCGGCGGACATGAAGGCGCGCACCGAACTGATGACCGGCCAGATCGAGACGGAGATGGGCAAGGAGATCGGGGCGCTCGATTGGATGAGCCCGCCCACCAAGACCGAAGCGCTGCGCAAGCTGCATGCGATCCGCAACAAGATCGGCTATCCGGCGCAGTGGCGCGACTATAGCACGCTCGAAGTCAAGCGCGATGCGTACTTCGAGAATGAAGAGCATGCGTTCACGTTTGAGGAGGCGCGCGAGTGGCACAAGCTGGGCAAGCCGGTGGACCTGAACGAGTGGGGCATGACGCCGCCCACGGTGAACGCCTACTTCAATCCGCAGATGAACGACATCAACTTCCCCGCGGGCGTGCTGCAGCCGCCGCTGTATGATCCCTCGCTCGACGACGCGCCCAACTACGGCAACACCGGCGCCACGATCGGCCATGAGCTGACGCACGCGTTCGACGACGAGGGCCGGCAGTTTGACGCCGCGGGCAACCTGCGCGACTGGTGGACGCCTGCGGACGCGAAGGGCTTTGAGGACCGTATCAACTGCGTGCGCGATCAGTACGCGGGGTATGTGGTCGTCGATGACATCCACATCAACTCCAAGCTCACCAGCGGGGAGGATGTGGCGGACCTCGGCGGTACGCTGCTGGCCTATCTGGCGTGGCAGATGCAGGAGGCGGGCAAACCGCTCCACGACATCGAAGGCTTCACCCCGGATCAGCGCTTCTTTATCGGCATGGCGCAGTGGGCGTGCGAGGACTCGCGGCCGGAGTCCCTGCGAGTGAACGCGATCACCGATCCGCACTCCCCGGGTTTCGCGCGCATCAACGGCGTGGTGAGCAACATGCCGCAGTTTCAAAAGGCGTTCGGCTGCAAGGCAGGGCAGCCGATGGTGCATGCGCCCACGTGCCGGGTCTGGTAGAGGTGCGGCGCTGCAGAGCCCGTCGCAGTCCGTCCGCGCTTGGTCCCCCATTGCATCGGAACCTGACAGGTGAGCACGGAGGCGGAACAACTTGAGCCGGTGCATCTGTTCCGGGTGGCCGCCCCGTTGCGCAGGCTCACGGTGGTCGCGGGCCTGGCGGCCGTGCTGGTGGGCGCGGCGAGCGCCTTGGCGGCCGGGCTGGTACGGCTCGGCTTCCTGGGTCTGCAGTGGGTGTTTACACACTCCGTGGCACCGCCGCCGGTGGCAGCAGCGCACCTCCCGCCCTGGCGCCGGGTGCTGACCCCGGTAATTGGCGGGTTATTGGCTACGCTGGTGCTCGTTCTGCGGAAGGAACGAGCGCACCGGCTGGGCCGCGAGCCGCGTCCCTATGAGGAATACGTGGAAGCGGTACGACACAGGCACGGGATCATCCCGCTGGTGCCGAACTGCTGGCGCACGTTGTCGGCGGCGTTTTCGGTTGCGACCGGCGCCGCGGTGGGTCGCGAGGGCTCGATGATCCAGTTCGCGTCCGCGACGGCCTCCGCCATGGGCGGCTGGTTCAACCGCAGGCTCTCCGCGGCCAAGCAGCTTGATCTGAGCCTCCTGGTGGCGTTCGGCGTGGCGGGCGGCGTCACCACGGCCTACAACGCTCCGGTGGCGGGCGTGTGTT
The DNA here is from genome assembly GCA_964248055.1 of uncultured Acidobacteriaceae bacterium. GTDB lineage: Bacteria > Acidobacteriota > Terriglobia > Terriglobales > Acidobacteriaceae > Granulicella. The sequence continues at coordinate 9,568 of CAXTWN010000068.1, forward strand.
TTGCCGCGGAGATCGTGCTCGGCGGCTTCGACCTCCATCAGCTGCCGTTACTAGGTCTGGCGGCCGCCTCCGGCTGGCTGGTCAGCGGCATGCTGCTTGGCTGGCAGCGGCTGTATCCCACGCACGTCGCCCTGCTCGCGCATCCCGCGATGCTCGGGGCGCTGCCGCTGCTGGCGGCGCTCTTTGGATTGCTCGGCCCCGCGTACCAGCGGCTGCTGCGGAGCCTCCGTGTCGGCCGCAGGCTGCCGCTGGCGCTCGCCTGCAGCGGGCTGCTGGTCGGCGTCGCTTCGCTTCGCGACCCGCGCGTGTGGGGCAACGGCGACCTCGGCCTCAGCGCGGCCCTGGGCAGGGCGGAGCTGCCCGGGTTGTCCATCGGCGTCGCGGCGCTCGCGCTGCTGCTGCTTCTGCGGCTCCTGGCGACGACCGCGTGCGTCGGCACGGGCGCCGTCGGCGGCGTGTTTACGCCCACCCTGTTCGCAGGCGGGGCGGCGGGCGCGCTGCTTGGCCATGGGGCGATGCACGTCGCGTCCTCTGCAGACCCAACGCTGTGGGCCATCGCCGGCATGAGCTGCCTGCTGGCGGCGGTGACGCACGCCCCGTTCATGGCGACGTTCGTGACTGTGGAACTTACGGGCGATTGGCCCCTTCTTCCCCTGCTGCTGGCGCTGAACGAGATCGCCTTCCGGCTGGCGCGCCGGCTCTCCGGGCACGCGCTGTATGCCATCGCCAGTCAGGCTCCGGCGGAAGTATCCGGGCAGGGACGGGAAGGGCACTGAGGCCGCATGGAGGGCCTCGGAGCGAGGGTCCACATGGTAGAATCAAGGCAGGAAATTACCAGAACAGGCGGGCTTTTCCTAAGGTTTTCAAGCCTTTGCGGGCGTTCCTCAAAAACCTGTTCCCAAGCCCCCTGCCGGAGTTCGATTGGCCACGCAGACGCCTCTTCCTGACCCGCAACAATCCACCCCCGCGGTTGCCAACAGCTATAGCGGCGAAAACATCACCATTCTTGAGGGGCTGGCGGCCGTTCGCCTGCGCCCGGCGATGTACATCGGCTCCACGGGGGAGCAGGGGTTGCACCACCTGGTGTATGAGGTGGTGGATAACTCGGTCGACGAGGCCCTGGCCGGGCACGCGACCCGGATCGACGTCACGGTCCATGTGGATAACTCGATTACCGTGGTGGATGACGGCCGCGGCATCCCGGTGGACAACAAAACCTTGCCCACGGGCGAGGTGATGCCGGCGGTGCAGGTGGTGCTGACCATGCTGCACGCGGGCGGCAAGTTCGATGCCTCGAACTACAAGGTCTCCGGCGGGCTGCACGGCGTGGGCGTCAGCTGCGTGAACGCGCTTTCCGAGGAGTTCGACGTTGAGATCTGGCGCGACGGCTTCGCCTGGGAGATGGACTACGCCAAGGGCGATCCTATCTCCGAGCTACGCAAGATGGGCCCGTCCAAGCGCCGCGGCACCAAGGTGCACTTCCTGCCCGACAAGTCGATCTTCACGGTGACCGAGTACAACGCCGACACGCTGGCCAGCCGCCTGCGTCAGCTCGCGTTTCTCAACAAGGGTATCGAGATCACGCTGACCGACGAGCGCGCGACCGACGCCAAATCCGGTGAGGCGAAGACCCAGAGCTTCAAGTTCAGCGACGGCATTGCGGGCTTTATCAAGCACCTGAACAAAGGCAAGACTCTGCTCCATGAGAAGCCGATCTATATGGAGGCTGAGGTCGGCAACGTGGTCATGGAGATCGCGCTGCAGTACAACGACAGCTACTCGGAGACGGTGTTCAGCTTTGCCAACAACATCAACACGGTGGACGGCGGCACACATCTCTCCGGCTTCCGCTCCGCGCTGACGCGGACCATCAACGCGGCCGGGCACTCCATGGGTTTGTTCAAGGATGTGAAGGAAAACCTGGAAGGCAAGGACGTGCAGGAGGGGCTGGTCGCAGTCGTCAGCGTCAAGCTGCCACAGCCGCAGTTTGAAGGCCAGACCAAGGGCAAGCTGAACTCCGATATCGCCGGCCCGGTGCAGGCGTTCGTAAACGAGCGTCTGGGGGCGTTTCTGGAGCAGAATCCCCAGGTCGCCCGCAAGATCATCAACAAGGCCATCGATGCCGCTCGTGCTCGCGAGGCGGCCCGCAAGGCCCGCGATCTCACCCGCCGCAAGGGCGCGCTCGACGGCGGCGGCCTGCCCGGCAAGCTCGCCGACTGCTCCGAGCGGCGTCCCGAGCTCTGCGAGCTCTATCTGGTCGAGGGCGAATCGGCCGGCGGTACGGCCAAGCAGGGCCGCGACCGCAAGTTCCAGGCCATCCTGCCGCTCAAGGGCAAGATCCTCAACGTCGAGAAAGCCCGCTACGACAAGATGCTCGGCCACGAGGAGATCCGCGCCATGATTACGGCGCTCGGCACCGGCATCGGCAAGGACGACTTCGACATTGCCAAGCTGCGCTACGGCAAGCTCATTCTGATGACCGATGCCGACGTGGACGGCTCGCACATCCGCACCCTGCTGCTGACCTTCTTCTTCCGCCACATGGGCGAGCTGATCAAGCGCGGCAACGTCTACATCGCGCAGCCGCCGCTGTACTCCATCAAGAAGGGCAAGTTCCAGCAGTTCATCAAAGACGATGCCGAGCTGGTGCGCGTAATGGTGAAGCGCGCCTCGGAAGGCATGGTCATCACCTACGGCGATGGGGGCGCGAAGCTCGAAGGCAAGGACCTCACCAGGTTCATGACCCAGCTGAACGAGTACCTTGCGACCTTCGACAAGGCCGCGCGCCGGCTGCGCAATGAGGAGGTCACGCGTGCCTTCGCCGAGGTCTTCGCCAACGCCGGCAAGGACGCCGCGCGACGCGCTGACTTCGAAACACCGGACAAGCTTAAGATCGTTCGTGAGCGTCTGAAGGCGCTGGAACGCACCTTCCAGTTCAAGGGCGTCTCCGACGTGATCTTTGACGAGGAGCACAAGCTGTACTCGGTCAGCTTCACCGATGCGCAGGGCGCGACACGCAGCCTTGACTGGGCGCTGGCGAGCACGCCGGAGAACCGTCTGCTGCTGCACAAACAGGCGGAACTCGGCGACCGGCTCACCGGTCCCTTCCTCATTCAATACGCCCCCAAGGATGCCGCGACGGCAAAGAAGGCCGACACGGTGGTCAGCGTTGCGCCGTCGCAGGCGGAGCTCGACGAGGCGGAAGAGATCGCCGAGATGGAGGGCGTCAACCAGACGATCGCCGCCGCTCCCGGCACCGCCAACGAGGAAAAGCCGGGAACGCGGCGGAACGCGCGCGAGACCCAGGATCCTGTAGAAAAGGCGCATCCGCGTGAGGTCTTCGAGTACGTCATCGAGCAGGGCAAAAAGGGCTATGACGTGCAGCGCTACAAGGGCCTCGGCGAGATGACCGCGCCACAGTTATGGGAGACCACCATGGACCCCGCGCGCCGCACACTGCTGCAGGTACGGCTCGAGGACATCGCGGCCACCGAGGAGATCTTCACCACGCTGATGGGCGAGGACGTCGAAAGCCGCCGCAAGTTCATCGAAGAAAACGCGCTGGATGTAAAGAACCTCGACATTTAGCGCTAGGTGAATGTATCCCGGACTGCAACCTCCCCATTGCGAGTGATGGAGGCGGCAAACGGCGGCTGATTCGCATGGCAAATGGCCTTCATCACCGGCAACGCCTTCTCGAGAGCTATGCCCATCTCGCGGCCGCTGATGTCGTTCCGAGTAAAATAGAACATCCGGATGCCATGATCTTTCACCGCATCTCTTTCCAGCCGGTTGTAGCGGATCTTCGCGTCGGTGGTCAGTAAGACCCAGGCACGCTCGCCCACCAACGGGAGCCACTTTGCGTCAGGAGTCCCCGACGCAAAGTGATCAAGCAACTTCTCCACCCGAACGTTCGCGACTGCCAAGGCGGTGAGCAGGTGCGGATTCCGGCAATGGTTCTCGTCGAGGAACACGACGAGAGGTGCTACGCCGCCTTGCCTTTCAGCATCTCCCATCGGATGGCGTCCTCAAGCACGGACTCTGCGACTCGGTACTCTCTGGCAAGCTCCGTCACTGAGTCTCGCGCCGCAAAACGGCCAGCGATGACGGCCGTCGCCACGCTTGTGCCTGTAAGGACAGGTCGGCCGAACGAGACCTCCGGACTGATGCTGATGTTTTTTGGATCCTGGGCCGCGTCCCGGGTTACAAACGGATAGAGCCTTACCGCTTTTCCCTGACGATCGCGCTCAATGCGGTGGAGGTACAAGGCCACAAACTCGCGAAACTCCTGCTGCGAACTCTTGTTGAGGTTGTATACCTGCTCGTTCTCATGGATACAGAGACTGACGCCATCCGTTTCAAAGGTCTCATCCAGCAGAGGATGATCTGTCTCGCGGATCCTGCGGAGTTCCTTCAGCGCACGACGAATTCCCTGCAACGACAGCTTGTGCACGGTCCGCATGGACTTCAACACATGCGCTTCCGCCAGATTGTTAAACGACAGGCGATTGGGTTCCGGTGGGCTGATTAAGCCATACTCGCCGATCCAGCTGCGCACTGTGGCGTAAGGGACCCCAGCGTAGTGGGCCGCTTGTGGTCCGCTGTACACGGCTGTGTCAAAGATGCTCGCGTCCGCTTCCATGGCAACACTTTATCCCACGTTCTAGCGTGGTTTGGCTACGCGCGCCTTCCAGTGTCATCTTAGAGGTGAATGCAACCAGATCACAGTTCTCTCATAACACAAGAGCCGGGGAGGTTGCGGACTTGTCTCGCGCGAACAACCCTGGCTGTCGTGTTGCTGATGGCTGCGTCATCATTTGCACCGAATGCAGCCTGCCAGACTTCATCCGGTGCGCATCCGCTCCCCGCTTCGACCTCTGGGCCTGCTCCGGCGCCGAATGCACCATCGGGACAAGCGAGTGTTCCGGCCGAAGCTGCTGCGACTGCGGCAACCGGCAGCACGCAAACCGACGAGGCCACGCGGTCCGCAAGCGCCCGCGCTGGGGATCCCGGCGCTGCCCTGGAACAGCAGATTGCCAAGTTGCCGCCGTTGACGGGCACGGACATCGATGTACCCAAACGCAGCAGTGAGATCCTGGCGCATCTCAATGCGATCCTGCGGTTCTACCGTGCGGCCGTGGCGCCGGTGCAGAAGGTCGGCGAGCCGAGCGATGTGCTGTACGCGGAGCAGAGTTCAGCGCGCGCCACAGAGATCGCCCATCTGGCGTTTCAGGCGGCCAATAGCGAAGCGGCCCTGCTGAGCAAGGTCCCCGGCGCGGCGAAGGCGGACGCGCCCGGTGGCGACGGGACCGCGGGGAACGCCACGGGCACACCGGGGGAGGCGCAACGCTTGAGCGCGACGCTGGCGGGGGCGCAGGCCCAGCTGGCCGCGCTGGAAGCGCAGGACGCAACGCTCCAGAAGCAGATCGCTACCGCCCGCCCCGCGCAGCGCGCTGTGTTGCAGCAGCAGGAGCAGCAGGTGGAAGGCGGCATGGAGCTGCAGCGCGCCATGGTGGAGGCGCTCGGGCGGGTCAGCACCTTTTCGCAGGCACAGAACAACACGGGGCTGGCCGGCGACATCGACCGCCTGCAGCGATCGGCTCCGGAGCTGCTCGCTACGGGGGCGAAGCCGCCCGCGCCGGGCATGCTGCAGAGCATCGCTGAGGTGCATCAGGCAGGCGTCGCCACCCAGGCGACGGTCTTGTTTCAGCTGCTTTCGACCTTGCGCACGATCGACAACCAAACCGCCGCCATCGACGCGCTCAGCAAACAGGCCGACGATCTGCGCACGCCGTTTGTAAAGGTGCTTCGTGCCACGGTGCAGCAGGGACAGGTGCTCACGGAGCAGACGGTGAACCTGCAGGCCACACCCACCACCGACGCACAGGATCTCCTCAACACCCGCAAGCGTTTCGATTCGCTCACGGCGACCTTTCAGGTTCTTGCAAGCGCCACGCTGCCGCTCAGCCAGGAGCTTCTGCTGCTTGAAAACGCGCGCGGTACGTTGACCACCTGGAGAGCGGCCGTGACCGCGGAAGAGAACTCGGTACTGCGCGATCTGCTCGTCCGCGTCATCGTGATCGCCGTGTTGCTGGGGCTCATCGCGCTGGCCAGCAACATCGCCGGCCGGCTTACCATTCGCTATGTCACCGATCTGCGCCGGCGCCGGCAGCTATTGTTCGTGCGTCGTGCCGTGGTTGGCTTTCTCAGCGGGCTGGTGGTTCTCTTCGGGTTCGTCACCCAGTTCAGTTCACTGGCGACGTTTGCCGGTTTCATCTCCGCGGGCATCGCGGTGGGTCTGCAGAGCATTCTGCTCTCCATTGCGGCGTACTTCTTTATCGTCGGACGCTATGGCGTGCGCGTGGGCGATCGCATCACCGTCACCGGAGTCACGGGCGACGTGATCGAGGTGGGCCTGGTGCGCTTCTATCTGATGGAGCTGGTCGGCACCGGGACCGAGCTCCACTCCACCGGGCGCGTCGCTGTCTTTGCCAACTCCGTCCTCTTCCAGACCGGCACACCGCTTTACAAGCAGATGCCCGGCACCGAGTACGCCTGGCACGAACTCACCGCCAAGCTCACCGCCAACGCCGATGTGCCCGCCACCAGTGAGACCATCGTGCAGGCCATCACCGAGGTCTACCGCGGCTACAGCGCGCGCATCGAGGCGCAACACCGGCAGGTGGAGGCCTGGATGGGAACAGCCCTGCCCGCACCCAAGGTCGAGTCGCGGCTGCAACTCGTCGAGGGCGGACTGCAGTTCGCGGTGCTATTTCCCGTCGAGCTGACCAACGCCGCCGCAACCGATCAAGGCATTGCAGAGAAGCTTGTGCAGGGGATGAAGGCCGAAGGCCCGCTGAAGGCTGGCCTCACGGAGTTGCCGGTCATCAAGGCTGCCGTCAAGAGCTGATCTGTCGCACAGGTTTGCCTTCTAGTCGTCTTTCCTGAAGGCGATCCACGCCTCGCCCGCATCTCCCCAGTGCCCGCTGCGTCGCTACAAGCGATGCAATAATGCGGGCATGACCCCCCTTCAGCCTGCCTCCCCGGTCGCGGGCCCCCCCCCCCCCACGCCGCCGGTTTCTCGCCGTCTCCGCTGCCGCGGGGATCGGCTCGGGCGTGGCGTCCACGCTGTTTCCGGGCGCGTTGCTGGCCTTGGCTTCCGGCAACGCCGAGGCCCAGGGCGATGGGCAGGACAGCGCGGCGACCGCTGCCGGCCTGCCGAAGATCACCGATGCCATGATCGAGGCCGCCGCGAGCATCGCCGGCGTGAGCTTTACGCCCGAACAGCGCAAAGTCATGCTCGAAAGCCTCAATGACCAGCGCGACAGCATCGTCGAACTCCGCAAGATCCCGCTCGCCAACAGCGTCGCCCCCTCGCTCGTCCAGGACCCTGTGCTCCCCGGCACGGTCCTCAACACGCAGCGCCAGCCCGCGAAGCTAGGCCCCGCACCCTCGGTCGCCCAGCTTTCCGCCAGCAACGAAGAACAGCTCGCCTTCGCCACCGTCCGCCAGCTCAGCGAGCTTCTCCGCGCCAAAAAGCTCACCTCCGTCGATCTGA
>CAXTWN010000069.1:0-16776 GCA_964248055.1 uncultured Acidobacteriaceae bacterium
CACCCGACGACGGCACCCCGCTCGCACCCCCACCCAGCGCGGCGCAGTTCGATGCCGACGTCCTCGCCGACGGCGAGATCTAGGCTAACGAGGCAAGGAAGGGCAGTGGCAGTTCTAGTGGCACTTGAAGCTGGCACTTGCGTCCACCGCAGTCCTCTCCCGGCAAGGCAGGGGAATCGCTACACCCGCGTGTCTATTACTCCAGCACACCCGCGGCGTCCCCCGGCAAGACTAGCAAAACAGTCTGTCGTCTGATTCGTAATCAGCAGGTCAACGGTTCAAGTCCGTTCGTCGGCTCCATAAGATCAGAAGTTTACAGGGTTTTGGACACTCGGCTGGTAGGCACTGTGACCAAAACTGTGACCAAAAGCGCGATCACCCTTCCCGGTGGCTGCGCTTTTTCTTTGGGCATTGCGCTGATCGATGAAGCGACCAACCTGTCCAGTTTCTGGATGCTGGTAGCGCATCGCCGTCTTCACATCGATGTGCCCCATGCTCTTCATCACCAGTTTTACGTTGCCAGTTGCCTGCATCAAGTCCGTGCCGAAGGTGTGCCGAGTCGAATAAAGGACCAAGCCATCCGGCAGTTTGGCCTTCACCCGAGCTTCGGCAAAGGCTTTGTTTACGGTCGTGATGTGGCCGTCAGTGTTCCGCCTCCCACGCCGCGAGGGAAACACCCAAGGGCTATCACGATATTTCCTGCTAGCCTTCTGCTCCCGTTGACGTTGCAGAAGGATGCCCCGTACTCGCTCTGACATTCCGATGTCCCTCTCGGCAGCCTCGGTTTTGCCGAACGGCACATGGTAGACGTTTTCCTCCCAGCGAACGTCTTCCCAGCGCATGCGGTACACCTCCTCAGGGCGCATACCCATGTCCATTAGGATCAAGAACACGTCACGAAGAGGTTGAGGAGCCACGGCCAGCAAACGCGATTCGTACTGCGGCGTAAACGTCATTTCTCGGCTTGCCTCACGTCGCAGATGAAGTTTGGAGCGGTGTGCAGGTACCCGAGATCAACTGCATGGCTGAGCACCCGGGAAAGGGTGCGTATTGCGTTGTTGGCGTTCGCACCGGAGTGTTGAAACCGAACTCGCGCCACCAAATCCGTAGTTACCCGGTCGAGTCGAACATCCTTCAGTGCAGTCTTCTCGAGGAGTTGTGCGCCACGTCTGTAGTACATCTTCGTTTTCACCGCCCGGTCTTGCCTTGCTTCGAACGAAGCCAGGAAGGTGGGTAGAAATTCGACCAGTAACGGTGCGCGTTGGCCTCGAAATGGTTGCGGCCCTTCGCGCTCCAATTGCGTGATGAGCCTTGCTTCATACGCCCGGGCGGCGGCTAGCGCAGTCTCCCCGGTCGACCCCCGGTGACGCTGTCCGGCATACCGGAAGTCGTACCACAGGCAAGTCGTGCCTTTCTTCTTACGAATGGGCATGGATTCGTTTCTCCAGGCTTGCCCGCGCGGAGGGATCGTACCGATGCTCGTTGATGTAGCGTTCCACATCACGCTCATCGTAACGGAATACCCGTGCGCTGTAGCGGTGGAACTTTGGCCCGGAATGGATCATCCTCCAGCCCCGCAGCGTGTCCGGTTTCACACCCAGTTGTTTTGCAGCTTCTTTGGTGCTCAGCATCGCCATATGTGATCGTTCTCCAGTTCGCCGTGTCTGTTGTTCGGCGGGGGATATGACGATGACGGAGGTGTCGAGTTGTTGGGCACGACGGCGAACTTTCGGGGGATTAGAAAATAACGTTGAGATTGCAAGTCGGCCCCCTTTTGGTCGTCCTATCCCACGGTAAGACAGCCTCCCGACACTTCGGGAGATCCTCTCGTTCAAGGAACCGACCATGCCTCAACGCAACAAAAGCGCCTCGACTCTCGGTCGAATGGCCTGCGCTCCTTCGTCAGCTGCAAGTCGCCAGCATGACTATTTCCCGTGTGACCCCCGCAAAGCGACTCACGCATGCACAACGGGTACGCCCAAGCGGGCGTCAACTTTGCTCCTGACCACACCTTCAGCACCATGCGCCGGATCGTGAAAGGGAAAGGGGCAGTGATGTAGACGCCGTCCAGAAAACAGACGGAGCGTTCGGAGAAACCACCCAGCGCGCAAACGGGCTACAGCAAGCTAGAAGATGGAGAGATTCAGTGTTCGATGATGTACTAACCGGGGGCGGCTACAAGTGCGGCATGCATTACCACTTCCCCATAAAGCGTGCCGTTTGTGCGAAGACTTACGAACTTGCTATGCAGGTCACCGCGAAAAGCGATAGGCGGGTTTTCTGGGTCAGTGCCGAGCAACGGGCAAGAGATTGGGGAGTAGATGACAAAACCGTGCGCCGTGGTGATGAGGACCTTGTGAAACTGGGTTTTTTCGAACTCTTGGAAGCTAGAGCATTTCAATCGAATCAGTATCTCGTCATCACACACGATGAGTGGGCCAAACGCCATCCAGGCAAGTGCCTCCAAAGAGAGGTGATGCCTTGGAGCGAGGACGTACAAGATCCCCTCGCCACCATGCTCTACAAGGCGAGCAGACGGCGGCTCAAGGTTTTCCCAGCGCACATTCAATCCCTTCGATCCCACGGTCTCGACGACCAACAAATAGCTGCCGCGTGTGCCGTCTATGCCGATTTTGAAGATCGCAAGAAGAAACCGACGAAAGAAGCGTCCCATTTCTGCCTTTGCATGAAGACGGCTATGCGAAACGACGCTGGACAGGACTGCGAAATGAAAACAGGTGGACATATCGCGTTGGAGGTTCTACTGTCACCCGTTTCTGGACGGAGTCCGGCGCAACAGACGGCTCTCCTGAACGAGGCTACGTCGCTTTGCGACGGCTTTCGTCGTTCCACGGATGAGAAGGTGACATTCAGAGGTCGTGATCGTGCGATAGTGGCGTTCCTGTTGAATCTCGGCCAGACGGTTGAGGAAGTCACGCTGGCGTGGGGATCGCATTGCAAGACAATCGAGTCGGACGATCACGAACTTAAACGCGCAGGGAGAAGTTTCGCAGATGCGGAACTGGTACGAGTGAGAGCAGCTTCGCATGCCGGGGAGGTCCCGACCCAAGGACGCCTAAACCCTGTATGCACGGTGGACTCCGGTGTCCGCTGACGAGCCGGACTTGCATGTCCTCCGGTAGCCGGACTTTGGTGTCCTTACACGGCGGACAGGATTGTCCGGGAAAACCTGATATACCCCTGAAAAGAGTCCTGAGTGAATACACCTGATACCGCCAAGCGGGTCCCGGGTGAGCACCTCTGAAAAGCTAAAGCTACGGGCGGCCCGTCTCGCGACGGGCCAAAAGACACGGACAGGGGGTAAAGCGGATGGCCGGAACAAGGCGTACGCTAGGCTGACGTCCATCATCCGTACAAGCTGGCCTATAAGCCGAGGCACGCAAACATCACACCCAAATACCACAGTGCAGGTGTTGGGGTAGGAGCATACGAATAGAAGTTGGAGAAGCGGAAGGTGAATGCTAAGCGGTGTACCAAGTCGAGAGGCGACCGACGGTGAGTATGCTTCCAAGCGTCCCTACTGCGGATGAGCGTCTACAGCTACGAAGCATGCAGGCGAATCGTCCAATCTCATGCGACTCTGTCGGGCGGAACAGAGTCGGGTTCCGGTCGCATACACCATCGCAGACCGGATCGTAGTGATAGCGCGCATACCATCGCAAGTAGGTCGGAAGCGCGCGGCGTGGATCTAACTCGGGACCCTGTATAGATTGCAAATTCTGCGAAAAACACCTAAATACAGTCATTTTCAGGAACAGAGACGTTGGCTGAGAACCCTCCGCGTTTGCCTGGCGTAGGTCCACTTGAGCTCAACGCCATATGAAACATATACGCGCAGCGTCGGCCGCTTTGTTGTTCAGGACCTCTCTAGCACCGGATCGAGGCGTTGAACCCTCATTTGAGCAATGCGGCCCGGGTCCTCTATGCCAGTCCAGAAGATTGCTCTGCTGTTCTTGGCCGATCTAAACCATGCTTGTTCGCCTGTAGGGCGTTGTAGATCGTTTTCCGCGTCTCCCTGCAACCCGATCGACTTCCTGGAGATCAGATTCTTGAATCAGATCAGGGCAAGTTAGTACGCAGGATCTCATGCTGAACGATCCAGTAATCGCTTGACCTGCACAGCAGACCAATCCCCACCACGCGCAGTCCGCACCCCCCGAGCGTTCAGCACAGCGGCGATCTCACGTAGTGATGAAGCCACGCCATCTGCCTGTATCTTACGAATGATTGGAAGCAACTTCTTCGTACGCTTCGCTGAAGCCTGCCCACGCACATCTGCGCTGATAATGTTGCCCTTCGAACTGTGGGCAGCTATGGCGTTGTCCCTGCGCCCTAGAAGCGTTCCACGAGCCCTCGCCGTAGCCATTGCCCTGCGCGTGCGTTCTGCGATCATGTCGGCCTCCTGTTCAGCAACTGCGGCCATGATGTGAACCGTGAACTTCGTAGCATTCGGCATATCAACCGCGATGAACTCAACGCCCGCTTCTCGGAGATCGGAAATAAAGGCCACATTGCGCGCGAGACGATCTAGCTTGGCAATCAGCAGCTTCGCGCCGTAGGCTTCGCATTCAGTAATTGCCTCCGCAAGTTTTGGGCGTGCATTGCGCTTGCCGCTCTCGATCTCGGTGAATTCGGAGATGAGCTCCCAGTTCCCGCCATTCAAGTGAGTGCGGACCGCCTGTTGCTGAGCTTCTAGTCCGAGACCCGACTTGCCCTGCTTCCGTGTGCTGACGCGGTAATAAGCGACGAACTTGCCCTGTGTCATTGCTGATTGAACTCCGTTACGTTTGCACTGTGGTTCGACAAGGCAAATGTAACGCCCAGAGATTGGGTTGTGAACAGTACCGTTGTCACTTTGCTCACCGCACTTCGGTGACGGGGCCATAACGCAATGTGTTCCGGGCCGGCAAAGGTATATCGACGCCGGCAACGATCAACGGCCTTGCACGGTGTGGCCGTTCCGGCCATTGGCAAACACGGGCGGGAATGTTCAGGCTGATGTGGCTCAGGTCGGCTCGGCAAAGGAGGGCGGGGGAGGGGAACCTTTTTGTAACACTGGGCCACTCCCGGCTGTCCCCCTCGCAGGTATTCGAGGAACGTAGAGATTCATGCCGCAGAGCCGCACCACCTCGTCCACGATGTCTACGCCAGAGAGCGAGTGCTCCCGCAACTTGCGCTGCTGTGTTCGATCCTGCGACTGACTCTTCATGTGGTCGTAGGCGGAGAGAAGAAACCCGCCGGTGCCGCAGGCTGGGTCATGCACGGTTTCGCCGATGCGCGGGTTCATCACGTCCACGATGGCGTTGATCAGAGGACGCGGCGTGAAGTACTGTCCGGCACCGGACTTCACCTCACCGGCGTTCTTTTCCAGTAGCCCTTCGTAGATCTCGCCCTTCACGTCCACGCCGATACCGATCCATGTCTCATCGTTAATAAGCGAGACGACGCGCTTGAGCTTGGCAGGGTCGGAGAGCTTGTTCTGTGCCTTGCGGAAGATGGTGCCGATCAGGCCCTTTTCTTTGGAGAGGTTTTCTAGAGTATGGCGATACTGGAGCTCCAAGGCGTCGCCTGAGAGGGGCGACAGCTTCTCCCATCGCCACTTCTCCGGGATGGTCGACGGCTCACCCAACAACTCCATGCGTTCCTGGTCCATTTTCAAGAAGAGCAGAAAGGTGATCTGCTCGACGTAATCGCCGTAGCTGATCCCTTGGTCGCGCAAGATGTGGGCGTAGTTCCAAACCTTAGAGACGAGGCTGGAGTAGTCGACGGTAGTCATGCTTGAGCTTTCCTTTTTCGGGGCTGTTTGTTGGCGCGAGATTTCGGGGCTGCAGTGGCGCGCTCGGCGGCGATGCGTTCAAGGAGAACTGACGCGGGTTCATCAGTCGGGTCATGGGGCACAAGACTACCTAGAAAGGCGGATTTCAGCACTCCCTGACGCAACTGGTTCACGGTCTTTGCAACTCCTCGGATCTCGCGCTGTTGTGTCAGCACCAAGGACTCCATTCGCTCGAACTCATCTCGAATCAGCTCTAATTCCTGCCAAGTTGGAAGCGGAATAGGGAGAGCTGCAACCTTAGAGAGACTCAAGGTGTGCAGGCCTGCCGTTGTCGAAGCTACTTCCTCGATCAGTGCTCTTCCACCCGGTGACATGCACCAGATCAAGGCATACCAAGCCAACAGGTCATGTCTGAATCGCACTTTGATGATGTGATTTTGATGAATGCAGTCGCTTATGCTGGCATCCCAGAGAGCCACTCGACCGATTTGGCCAACGCTACCGTTTCCCTCAACGACGAGGAGATCATTCTTCTGCAGCGTAAGGCGCTTTAGCTCACCTTCAGATACGCTGATCTCGTGAACATCGTCCAAATCGAGACGATTGGTATACACGTTGGCCACACGTAAATATGGACGAATCAGAGCGTGACCTGCTCGCCGCTGATTCTTCGTTAGGCCACCAGAAGGTTGTCCGATTTGGCCCAGAGACGCCCAGACCCAGCCGCTCGGTAGGCGGTGCAGCCTCGTTGCGTCAGGTCCAGCAGGCTCTTCATACTTGTTTCTCCACCTGTCGTTCGAGGGGCGCTGCCCCTTTGACCTCATATTCTCAAGTTCAGATTGTTCCCAAGTCTCCCGCCGGGCTTCAAGGAGGCGGGTGAGGAGGGCTTCTCCTGATTCAAGTTGGTCTCCGTTTTGTTCGCGCTCCTCGCGGGTGAGTTCCCCGGTGACGGCGGCCTTGAGCACGGATTGGCGGTAATGCTCCACCAGTTTGCGCACTCGCTCCAGCGCCCGCTCGCCCTCCTCGATGCTGCTGAAGAGTTCGTCGATCTTTGAGACAATCCGCTTCTGCTCGGCTGTTGGGGGGATCGGTAGAGTCTGGGACGTTACGTCCGCATCTTGCACGGAGGGCGGGCTGTTACCTCGAGCAAGGCTGTTTACCTCAAGAACAAAAGGTTTTGAAGTGGCGTAGTGATACAGATAGCGAGACTCGATGCCTACTGCAGGCCGAAGTACGCAGAAAGCCGTAGAGGCAATCGCGTCACCTAGCTGCTCTGGAACATCAGCTATGTTTTCGAGGTAAACGCGAACGTTTGAGAAGAGGACGTCCCCGCTCTTCACCTGCTGCTTGGCTCGCGAAGGTGCTTCTTCTACACGCAAGAGTTTCGGAGCGACAACTGTCTTGGCCTGATTGTCGATAGAGGCCAAATCGATGTAGCTGAAAGTTTGCTTACCCCGGTCTGGACCTCTTTGGGATACGGGCTGGCAGATGCCTCCGATCGATGCCTCAGCCCATCCGGCGGGCAGGGATTTACTCACGCTGCTAGCGCCTCACCTAGTTCATCTAGCAAGCTGTTTCATTCTGTACCGAACACCTTGCGGGCGGCGACGATGCCACCCCAAGAGGTGAAAGGATTGTCTTTGATCAGGTCGGCGGGAGCGATCTCCACGTTGACAGCCAGGTAGTCCTTGATGGCGCGGAGCCAGTTCATCTGTTCCTCAGAGAAGGTTCGGCCAGCTTTCATCTGGCGACCTATCCATAGATTAAAGTGTTGGTCGACGCGGGCGGAGTAGGGTTCGAGCAACTCGGCCTGCCCGGTGGCGAAACGTACGAGGGAAATGATCTCGGTGAGCACCTTGTCAGCAGGTGCGCCACGAACGAGTGAGGCTTCCAGCCGCTTGTAGGCCTGCCAAACGTCGGCTGTCGTGAGGTGGTAGGGCGGATCGGTGAGTCGCTGCGCGAGCTCCTTAATACTGGCATAGGTGAGCTTGCGCTTGGGAAAGGGCTGACCGTAGAGGATCTCCAGCGCCAGCAACTCGTTCTTGTGCTTCTCGATGAACTCGCGAAAGCTGGTCGTGCGCTGGGTAGCCTGTTGGAGGTCGTAACCCGCAGAGACGACGTGATCGAGGGTGCCCTCGTCGATAACGATGTCCGACTTCTGCTTGACTGCTTTGAGCAGGTTGCGGAGGGCCGCGTTATTGATCGGCTTGGTGGCCTGTTCCCGGAGATCAGCCTCCACGGCGCTGCGTTGAGCTTCGGCCTCGGCGTCCGAAAGGAGCTGGACGTCGCCGTGGCGCTTGGCGACTTCGGCATCAATCACGTCGGGGCTGATCGACTCTAGAAGTCTTCCGGCGAGTTCTTGAAGTGAAGTGGCTCCAACGACGCCGAGCTCTGCTATGCGTTGGCGGTCTTCCTCGTCGACCTTCCGGTCGAGCGCGGCGAGTCGGCCGGCGAGGCTGGATACTGAATCGAAGTCGTTCCGGCCTTCGGCGACTGGTCCAGTAATGTCTCAAAGGTGACGGTACGCTTGCGTTCTAGGGGTTGGGAGACGGTTTTCTTACTTTCGGTGACCCCGACGGCGTCGATGAGCACAAAGCGCGTCTTTGTCTGGGCGTCGGGTGTGACTTGCTGGAGACTGGCGTCGTTGAGAGTGCGAACCCCACGCCCGCGCATTTGTTCGAAGTACCCTTCGGACTTAACATCGCGCATGAAGATGAGGCACTCGACAGGCTTGATGTCAGTTCCTGTTGCGATCATGTCGACAGTGACAGCTATGCGGGGGAAGGGGTCGACCCGGAACGCCTTAATGAGTTCCTTTGGCTTTTCGGTGGTCTGGTAGGTGATCTTCTTGGCGAAGTCGTTGCCTTCGGCGAAGACCTCGCGGACAGTGCGGACGATCTCCTCAGCGTGGTTGTCGTCCTTGGCAAAGATCAGGGTCTTGGGCACCCACTGTCCCGTTCGGCCCGGGAAGAGATCGGTGAAGAGTTTGTCCTTGAAGGCCTGTAGGACGGCGCGGATCTGGTCGGGGACGGTGACGGCTCGGTCGAGATCTCTGCGGGTATATGTGAGGTCGTCGTCCAGTTGCTTGTAGCGGAGCTCTCGGGTGCGGCGGTCTCGCACGGGTACGTGCCAAGCGGAGTTGACGGTGCCGCCATGCTCACTGACCAGGGTGCGAATGCGGAAGACCTCGAAGCCGACGTTGACGCCGTCCACGATGGACTGCTCGTAGGGGTACTCGGCAACGAGATTGCTCTTAAAGAAGGCGAGTGTGTGCTTGGAGGGGGTGGCGGTCAGTCCGATCAGATGGGCGTCGAAGTACTCCAGCACCTGCCGCCAGACGCCGTAGATGGAGCGGTGGCACTCGTCGGTGACGATGAAGTCAAAAGCCTCGATGGGTAGGTTCGGGTTGTACTCGACCTGGCGAAGCTCGCCTTCGTCATCGGCCCATGTGTCAAATGCACTCGCCTCCTCGGCTTCCTCGTCGAGTTCCTCGCCCCTGAGCATGGCATAGAGCCTCTGGATCGTGGTGATGACGACCTTGGCATCCCTGTCTATGTGGTTTCCGTGCAGATGCTGGGTGATGTAGGTCTTGTCGAACTTCCGGCCTGAACCAGGTGGGTCGTAGTTCTGATATTCCTTCAGGGTCTGATCGCCGAGGTTGTTGCGGTCGACCAAGAACAGGATGCGACGAGCGCCCCCGTGTTTGAGGAGTCTCCAGCTGAAGGTACAGGCGGTAAAGGTCTTACCTGCTCCCGTTGCCATTTGGATCAGGGCGCGAGGGTGATCTTTAGCAAGGGAGGCCTCCAAGCCTTGGATTGCGTCGACTTGGCAATCTCGTAACCCCGAGGTCTCCAACGGGGGCATCTGGCCTAACCGGGACCGCAACGTCGAGCTCTCCGTGAGCAGTTCGAGGAGGGTTTCCGGTTTCTGGAAAGCGAAGATGCGCCGTGAGCGACACTTCGGGTCGCGGCGGTCGCAAAAGTAGGTTTCTTCTCCGGTCGACTCGTAGTGGAAGATGAGCTGATCGGACCAGCGCGCGAGGTGCTCCGGCAGTTTCGTGATGTACTTCTCGGACTGAACCTCTACTCCGGCCAGCGTCGTCCCAAGCTTTTTTGCCTCTATGACGCCAGCTGCCTTACTACCGACGAAGAGCAGGTAATCGCACGGGCCGTTCGGCAAGGAAAACTCCCGGACGGCAACGCCAATGCCTGCCAAACGATCAATCTGGTCCTTGTTCTGGAGAAGCCAGCCCGCCGCACGCAGAAGGGAATCGATCTTTTCTCTAGCCTGCTGCTCTGGTGTCATTGGCCCTAAGTGGAACTCTTAGCAGGATTTTGCGTTTTTGGCTAGGGTGTTTGGGACTGGCCGCAATCAGGTAGCCGATCCCATGCCACGTGGACGCGGATCCGCGTTTTCCGTAACGGGGAGATCAGTCGTGCACCGCTCCGCCCCGGTGCCACAATGAGCTGCCTAGAAGAGCAGGTCACTTTGCCTATGGGCAGTTGGTGATAGGTCCGCCTCTGATGGCCGACTGTGACCAAATTGTGACCAACGACCCCCCATGTTGATCCCAAATGGTCACAGAACTCAACGATCCGGCTAGTACGATTCCGCGCGGGCAAGGCTCTGTCAATAAAGCACTTAGGTCGTCGGAGCCGACTCTTGATAGTGAGTGCTGAAACTGATTCGTAATCAGCAGGTCAACGGTTCAAGTCCGTTCGTCGGCTCCAGAAATCAGTAGTGTCGATGCGGCCTGGACGCTCCCCGCGGAGATCCGGGCCGTTTTAGCTGTCTCGCCGTGGCCGTTCTGGTGACACTTGCGGAGCCTGAAGAGCTGAAGCCGACCCTAACGGATCGGCTCCTGTATCGCCCTGATATGGCTTGGTGCGGAGGAGGGGACTTGAACCCCTATGCCTTGCGGCGCTAGCACCTCAAGCTAGTGCGTCTGCCAATTTCGCCACCTCCGCTTGGGCCTGCACACGCCGGGTGCAGGAGCGACGAAAACCTCGTTTACTATACCATCGCGCCGGACCTGCCTGCTGGTGCCCAGAGAGGCGTCAGGTACACGGGACCGTCATCGGCGTCGAGGGTGTCTGCCGGTGCGGACGCGGTCTAGAAGTGTTGCAAAAGTTCGGCGAAGCGCCCCAACTCCAGCAGGCGTTGGCCCGCGGGCGGCATGTCGATCGTCTCGTGTTCCAGGGCCCAGGTGAAGTCATGGGGAATGAAGACGGCGTTGAGCCCGGCGGCCATGGCGGGATTGATGTCGGAACGCGGCGAGTTGCCGATCATCCAGGTGGAGCCGAGCTCACAGGCATGCCGATCCACGAGTTCGCGATACATCGTGGCACTCTTCTCGGACGGGACCTCGACGGCGAAGAACAGGGGGCGCAGGCCCGAGCGTTCCACCTTGTCGACCTGCTCCTCGCGATCGCCCTTGGTGACCAGCAGCAGCTTGTGGCGCTGGGCAAGCTGGCGCAGGGTGGGCTCCACGTCGGGGAGCAGCTCGATCTCCTGGGTGGCGATCGATTCGGTGAAGGCCACGATGCGGGCGTGCTTTTCGGGAGTAACGGGCGCCTCCGAGAGCTGCTCGAAGCAGGCGATCAGCGAGCGGCGGAAGCTCTTGACACCGTAGCCGTACTGGGCGATCGTGGCGCGCTCACAGCTGTTCAGGTGCTCGCGGACCTCCTCCTCGGTGTGAACGCGGTGGTCCAGGTAGGAGATAAAGGCGGCGATGGCGCGTTCGAAGTAGATGTTGTTCTCCCATAACGTGTCATCGGCGTCGAAGAGGAGGACTTGCGGTGCTTGTATCGGTGGCATTCCGGAAGAGTGTTTCATGCACATTTTAAGCTGCTGCGAACGCGATGTTCTGCGAGAGTGCAGAGCGATCGGCTGAAGATTCCACTATGGGCTGGCCAGTGTGGCGATCTCGCACAGAGGTCGGTCGGCTGGGGACGCCCGTGTCAGTGCTGTGCCCTGAGTGTGGTATTCGCAGCGCCGACCGGGACGGGCAAGCTGGTATTGCGCCATGAGCACACACGGACTCCAGACCGACTACAACGCCGACCTCGCCCTCACACGTCACCGCGAGCTGTTGCACCGCGCGCTTCCGGATCCGGCGGATGCCGCGTTGTTTAACCGCTTGATGCGGGAGGCGAGGGGACTTGGGCTCACCTGGATGGACGGGTTGGAGTATGTGATCGATTGCCGCCGGACGATGTTGAACTAAGCCCGTTCGGGCCGGCCGCCCGCGGGAAAGAAGGCTCCCGGGCGGCTCGTCTGCAACTCTGACGACGGACCGCGGTCTACACTGTCGGCGAGGTGCGGGATGCGTGCGGGATGGAAGCTGACGCTGATCACCGGCGTTCTGGTCTTTCTGGCCGGATCTGTCGCCCCGGCGCAGATCCCGCGGCGTGTGCGCCCTGCCCCGATTCAGCGTTTGCCGCCTTCTCTGAACACCCGCGAGCGTGTGGAACAGATGCTGGCCCGCTTCACCTACGGGGCGCGTCCGGGCGAGGTGGACCGCGTGCTGGCGAAGGGCGCAGATGGCTGGTTTGAGGCACAACTGAGCCCGGGCAGTCTCCCCGACGACGCCCTGAACAAGCGCCTCGGCGACTTCCCCACCGTGGCGATGACGCCAGCGCAGGCGCTCGCGGTCTTCCCCGACCGCCCGCAGGTAGCGGCCGTCGCGCAGGGCAAGACGCCCATGCCCACCGACCCGACGGCACGCGCGGTGATGGAGGTGCAGGTCTCCAAGTGGAACGCCGAGCAGGATCGCAAGAAGACGGAGCCTTCGGCCAAACCAGTCTCGGAGCCGACCGACACAGAGAAGGCAGCGCAACGCCAGGCGGATCAGGCGGCCGCGGCACGTTTGGCTGGCGAGCTGTTTGCGCTGCCGAAGAACCAGCGCATGGCCGCGCTGGCCGCCATGCCGGTCCCAGAGCGCATTGTGCTCACGGCCAACGGTAACCTGTCCGGCCAGCAGCGCGATCTGCTGCTGCGCGACTTTGCACCCCGCGAGCGCGAGGCGTTTCTCGCCATGGGCGCGCAGGTGAGTTCGACCGGCAATCTCGTGAACGAGCTGGCGCAGGCACATTTTGTACGCGACATCCTCTCCGAGCGGCAGATCGAGGCCGTGATGACGGACCTCTGGTTCAACCACTTCAACATCTTCCTGGGCAAGGACGCGGATCAGTACTACACCGCAAGCTATGAGCGCGAGGTCATCCGGGCGCACGCGCTGGGCAAGTTTCGGGACCTGCTGCTGGCCACGGCAACCTCGCCGGCGATGCAGATCTATCTGGACAACGCGCAGTCCATCGGGCCAAACTCGCTGGCGAATGGCGTCAACCCGGCGAATCCGAAGTCCAGGCCGGGCAATCGCGGCTTAAATGAAAACTACGGTCGCGAGGTGATGGAGCTCCATACCGTCGGCGTAAACGGCGGCTACACCCAGGCCGATGTGACCGCGCTCGCGGCGATTCTAACGGGCTGGGGCGTGGACAAGCCGCAGGACGGCGGGCCGTTTCTGTTCGATCCCAAGCGCCACGAGCCGGGAGCCAAGGCCTGGTTCGGTTACTGCATCGCCGAGAACGGTGCGGTTGCCCAGAAGAGCGCGGGGTACGCCTGTGAACCGGACCCGACCCCGGTCTCGCCGGCGAGCATGCAACAGGGCATCGCGGCGCTGAAGATTCTGGCCGCGGACCGGCATACGGCCGCTCAAATTTCAACCATGCTGGCGCAGTACTTTGTGGCGGATATTCCGCCGCAGGCGCTGGTCGACCGGCTGACGCAGGTGTACCTGGCGAACGATGGCGACATCCGGACGATGTTGCGGACGATCGTGAACTCTCCGGAGTTCAACTCGCGACAGTACTTTCGCGTAAGGGTGAAGACGCCGGTGGAGTTTCTGGTTTCGGCGTACCGGGCCACAGGGACCGAACCGCAGAATCCGGGAGCGCTGGTGAATGCGGCGCGCACCATGGGCATGCCGGTCTACTACGCGCTGCCGCCGGTGGGCTACTACCTGACCGCCGACCGCTGGATGAACGCCAACGCGTTGGTGGGCCGGCTCAACTTTGCCTACCAACTCACTAATGGCAAGCTGCCGAATCAGCCCTTTGACAGCCCACGGCTGCTGGCGATGAGCCTCATGCAGCCTGGAGAGCTGCGGTTGGGTCCGGAGCCCTACGCAGCCGTGAAGGCAGGGGACACGGGTACCCGCTCGCCCGCCGCAACGATGCGGAACGCGTCCACCGCGTCCGGCGCTGTGCCACCGGGTCCTGAACCACTCGCCAGCGGCGTACAGCTTGCCGCGAGCGTGCTGGAGGCGAGCATGACCTCAAGCGCTCTACAGGGGAAGACCCGAGCGCTGATCCAGGCGCAGATCGCGCAGCAGCCGGGCTCCGCGAGCGCGGCGGACACCCTGAATCTGATCACGGGATTGCTGCTGGGATCGCCGGAGTTCCAGCTTCGCTGAGGACCGCATGCTGCCGCGCGGTCTACTCGTGCAGGCCTGCGAAGAGGTCTGTGGTCTGGGCGGCGGCCTGCGGGTCTGTGGTGTAGGCAAGCACGTAGCGCTCCGCATCGCCGTGATCCTCGAAGACGAGGCGGGCGCGGTCCATGAGCGGGGCCTGCGAGGTGTGCTGCTCGAAGGCGCGGCGCTTGCGATCCCGGACCGAGCGGATGTCCAGGGTGCAGGTCCAGGGCGCGACCAGCGGTGCGGCACGATCGGGGAGAAAGAAGTCGGTGGTGAGATAGAACAGGCGCTGCGGTCGCCAGGGCTCGCCAAGCTCGGGAAGGCGCTTGGCGTTGCCGGACCAGTGGAAGGCGGCGGTGGTCGCGGCGGAGACGGTGGTGTGGTCGGGACGGCTGTTGAGCGCGCCCTCGCCGCCGAAGGTGAGCACGACCTGCGGCTGAAAGCGACGTATGCGCTCCACCAGCAACCCGGCAAGTTCATGGAGGCTGTGGAACTCCAGCTGCGCGTCCTGGTAGGCGAGCAGCTCGTGAGCGTGCGCGCCCAGGACCCCGCAGGAGGCGGCGAACTCCTCCCGGCGCATGGCCCCGAGCTCAGCGCTGCTCTGCGCGTTGCCGCGATGGGTCGCGGCCTGGCCGTCGGTAAAGCACAGGACGCTGGTCTCCACGCCGCGGTCGGCGGCCAGCGCCAGGGCGCCGCCAAAGGCGAAGCACTCGTCGTCGGGGTGGGCTACCACGCAAAGCAGGCGCAGGCTCATGCCGCGTCCTCCGTGTTGGCGGACGGTCCTTCCGTTGTATGCAACGCGGGCAGGGTGTCCGGGGACGGGTTTTCGGTTGTGGCCAGGTGTTCCAGCAGGGAGTCCTCCAGAAGCTGGTCTTCGCCGATGCTGTCCTCAAGCAGGGCGTCGGGATCCGACAACGCCACCGCAGAGAAGGTGCGGCGATGGAGCGGCGTGGGCCCGTACTCGGCCAGCGCCTTGCGGTGCTCGGGCGTGGCGTAGCCCTTGTGTTGCGCCAGACCGTACTGGGGGTGAAGGCGGTCCAGATCGCGCATGAGCGCGTCGCGGTGCACCTTGGCGATCACCGAGGCTGCCGCGACGGAGAGGCACAGGGCATCGCCGTAGAAGAGCTTCGTCTGTGGACAGGGGTGCTCGATGAGCATGGCGTCCAGAATGATGTGGTCGGGCGCCAGTCCGAGGCCCTCAACGGCGCGCAGCATGGCCAGCCGGGTAGCGTGGTAGATGTTGATGCGATCAATGGTTTCGGCATCGATCTCCGAGACGCCGATAGCGATCGCCGACTTGCGGATCTTGCGGTCGAGGCGTTCGCGCTCCTCGCGGGTGAGCTGCTTGGAGTCCCTAAGCCCCAGGCGCGCGAGGATCGCGTTCTTGCGGGGCAGAACGACCGCGGCCGCGACCACCGGACCGAAGAGCGCGCCGCGTCCCACCTCGTCGACCCCGGCGATGGTGCGGAAACCGCGGTAGCGCAGCGCCTGCTCCGGCGCGTCGGTGCAGCGGAGTTGTTTGAGCATCTGCTGCTTGGCCGTCGCCTTGGTGACGCCGGCCACTTTGGGGATCTGGAAGAGCTTGGCCATCGCTACAACTCCGAGTGTAGCGGAATGCCACGAGAGCACTACGCGGGTCGGTTCCGTTAATAGCCGTGGGGTTCCGGGTCATCAGGTAATGGCCCGGACAGAGCGGCCGAACTGCACTACGCTCAGGGCACGCGAGCAGCTTGCGAAGACTCGCGAAGGAGCGAAACAGTGAAGAGTTTGAAGTTTTCTGTGCGAACCACCGGCTTGCTGTGGCTTGGTTTGGCGTGTGTCCCGGCGGTGGCTGCCGGGAACAGGGCAGGGGCGACCGTTGCCGTCAATGAGCCGGTGCGGGGCGAGAGCGGTGCCCCCGATGAGAGTGGAGCGACGGGTGCCGAGCGGCACAGCGGTAAGCTGTTGCAGCGGACGCACCCGCTGATCATCCAGGGCGGTGTGTTGACCGTGGACGGCCTCACCGTGCGATCCGGGCTGAACCTCCGCGTCCCCGATCTGCAGTACATGTATGTGTATCTGCCGGGCACCGGGACGGCTGTGCTCGCCGAGCATCCGTTCCCCGGAGCGCGGCAGGAGCCCACGGCATTCCAGGGCAGGACCCTGACCGTGTTAGTGGGGGTGAGCCGTGTGCAGCTGACCACCGCCAACCGGATGCGGACGAACCGGCCCGTCTACGTGCAGTTTGAGCCAGGCGAGCTCGACGGTGCGCGCATGCCTGCCGTGAGCTTTGGGAGCGCGGCGATGGTCCCGGCAGTCTGGTCGCGAGGCCGCGTGGGCGCACGCCGCCATGGCAAAGCCAGGGCGCACCGCGTTCTGCGCGCCGCGCGCCTGTGCCGGCCCTCACCGGAGGGCAAGGAGCGCTGCGCCATCGTGCGCGAGGTGGTTTACGAGCACTGAGCGGAGGGAATCCAAAAGAGGCGGCCTGCGGGCCGCCCCTTTTCACGTATGCGGAAGAGAAGGG
>CAXTWN010000070.1:0-12094 GCA_964248055.1 uncultured Acidobacteriaceae bacterium
GATCAGGCCTTGTCGGCGCTGGAGTATGCGCATTTGCGGGGTATTGTGCACCGCGACCTGAAGCCTTCAAACATCATGCTGACGCATGCCGGTGTGGTGAAGCTGATGGACTTCGGCATCGCGCGAAGCGCGGCGGAGGAGGGCCTGACGCAGACGGGCGCGACTCTCGGCACGGTGAGCTACATGTCGCCCGAGCAGATTGCGGGCACGGCCCTGGACGGGCGCTCCGATCTGTACTCGATGGGCATTTTCTTTTACGAGACGCTCACCGGCCAGCGACCTTTTCGCGGGGACAGCGACTACGAGCTCATGGTCGCCCACATGCAGACGACGCCGCGCTTCCCGGTGGAGCTTGCGCCCGGGCTGCCGCCGGGCGTGAGCGAGATCGTCATGAAGCTGCTGGCCAAAGCGCCGGGGGAGCGGTTCCAAACGGCGGGGGAGGTGAGAGCTGCGCTGGCCGCGCTGCTGCCGACCGCGCCCGTGGAGGTGGGCGCGCCGGGCGAGCGACCGCGCATCTCGTTCTCAGCTTCTCCTTTGCTACCCGCGGCGTCGGCGGCGAGACGGCAGGGAAGGCACCTGGCGCTGTATCTGAGCGGCGGGCTGCTGTGTGCGCTCGTTGTGGCGGCGATGCTGGTCTTTGCGCCCTGGCGTGCCTCCGAGACGAACGGATCCCCGGCGTCCATCGGGCTGTTGCCGGTGAGAGCTTCGGCGAGCGCGACGCAAGCACCGTATTCGCCGGTCGACGGGGCGGCCACTGTCAATATCGCGCCGGAGTCCTCGGCGGCTGCGAATCAGCCCTCACCCGCAACGCCGTTACGACCCGCCGCCCCCGCACACGGCCGCACCGGAGCTGCCAAGGCCGCGCCAGGCACCCCGGCCCCAACCGGCACGCCTGCCGCGCCGATTCTGCCGCCCGTCGCCGATGCACCTCCTTCGCCTTCTCCGGC
Organism: uncultured Acidobacteriaceae bacterium; assembly: GCA_964248055.1. Taxonomy (GTDB): domain Bacteria; phylum Acidobacteriota; class Terriglobia; order Terriglobales; family Acidobacteriaceae; genus Granulicella. The sequence continues at coordinate 948 of CAXTWN010000070.1, forward strand.
GCCCAGCCCTGCGGTAAAGCAGCAACTGGACCGGGAAGAGATGCACCTCGATCAGTTGAGTGCCCGGGCCGCAGCGGTGAACAACAGCCTGGACGCGATGCAGCGGAACATGGCGCAGAGCGGCGTGGCCCTGCGCGGGGACATGGCGAGCACACAGGCGAGCATGAACCTCAACCTGACCAAAGCAAAGCAGGCTTTGGCGACGAACGATCCGGAGAGGGCGACGCGGTTCGCCTCGCTGGCGGAACGCGATCTCGGCCATCTGGAGTCGTTTCTGGGACGGTGATATGGGCAGCCAAGGAGCAGATATGAAGACCGTAGTGGAAGGCTGGATGAGCCGTCTCGTAGCACCCACACGCAGCGTGTGCGCCGCGGTACTGCTGCTCAGTTGCGCGCTTGGCTCGCTGCACGCCGAAGAACGCCGCAAGCGGATCGCCGTGCTCAACTTCGAGATGGGAGCAACGGATAACCAGACCGCCACCAACCTGGGATTGCACGACGACATGGGCCTTGTGCTGTCCAACCTGCTGGTGCACGAGCTGGTGTCCAGCGGGAAGGTGACGCTGGTGGAGCGCTCGGCCGTGGACAAGATTCTTCAGGAGCAAAACCTCTCCAACAGCGATCGCTTTGACAATGCAACGGCGGCGCGGATCGGGAAGCTGGTGGGTGTGGACGCGATCGTGCTGGGCTCCGTCGCGCAGTTTACGGGCACAAGCAAGGAGACCACCGGGAGCAAGATCGTGGCCTTTGGGATCAACTCCGGAGCCCATCGCATGCAGGTGCGGGTTTCGCTGGTGATCACAGCGCATCTGGTAGACGTCAACACGGGCCAGGTGCTGGCCTCGGCCGAAGGGCACGGCACGGCGCAAAGCACAGAGATGCTCCTGGCCACGGGCGCGCAAAGCAGCACCTCCGGCAGCCCGGTTCTGGATGAAGCGACGCTGAAGGCGATCAAGATGGTGGCGGATCAGTTGGAGGGCTCGCCGACGCTCACCGCGCCCGTGCCGATGAACCGAACCGAGTACACCGCCAACGTCGCGGACGCGACGGGCAACACCCTCATCCTCGACCTGGGAACCAAGGGCGGTGTGAAGGTCGGCGACATGGTCGAGATCTCGCGACCCGGTCGCGTGATCCGGAGCAACACAGGCGCCGTGCTCAAGGTCCTCTCCGATCAACTCGGGACCGCCAAGGTGACAGAGGTGGAGGAGAACAGTGCCACCGCCACGTTCACAGGCGACAAGCCGGCGCAGGTAAACGACATCGCCAGCTTCAAGCCATGAAGCACAAGGTTCCGTGAGGTCTGCCGCCTTTTCGGCTTGGCTACGATCAACTCGCCCGAAGCGTTGCTCCCGGTAAGCGGCGAGCCCGAAGCAAAGAGATGCTGGAGGCTGCGCTCCACAGCAGAAAGGCAAGCAAGCCAACGACCCCGGCGTGATGCAGCCACTGGTGACCGATGGCGATCCAGATCGTCGTCACCACCAGCGTGATGCCGGCGGCGAGGCCGAGCCAGGCGATCCAGCGCGCGCCACGATGCGCCGTGATCTGTGCCGTTCCTGCGGCCAGCAGAAAGCTCCCCAGCGGCAGGGTGGCGAGATGCCCGACGAGGTGCGAGATTTCATCGAGCGCGCGTACGGTGATGGCCGGGGCACCGTGACGCGCAAGCACGGCTCCGGCGCCTCCTGTGGCCTGGGAGACCAGAAACATCGTCGCCGCAGCCACGCTGAAGAGCCGCATCAGCTCCGCTGCAAACAGCTGGGATTGCGGTTGCGTGTGGAACGGCTGGGTCAGCTGGAGGTGCGATCGATTGCAGGCACGGCTGAGCGCGAGAGCAAAGACGAGGAGGGCCATCATGCCAAGTCCCCACAGAAAGGCTCCCGCCAGCAGCCCGACCGCATGTTGCTGGTAAAAGGCGCGGACCGCCTCATCCGGAGCGCCGTGAGAGGGTGGATCGGGAGAGAAGAAGCCCGCAACCAGGATGAACACAACGACCGCGAGGCCTGCGGCGCCGGCCAGCCGTTCGCCCGCGGAAGCCGCGTTTGGTTGCAAGGACGTTGACGCGTACTCGCGCGAAGGTGTGGACATGTTCAGACGCTTCCCTGAGCTGAACTTTGGATCAGGGAAAGTTAGCACACGAGGTCGTCACGACGGACGCAGCCTGCGTTCGTTCGGTAGGGCTCTGTGATCGCATCGGCGTGTTCTTACCTGCTACCGCTCGCTGCATTCGCTTGCCCCGACTCGTTGGCAGAGCCTGGCGTTGGCAGATTGACTCCCATCTGCGTTCCCGCCGCATGCGCCCGGGTCAACGCCGAGACCAGCGTCACCCCCGTGCCGGATACCTGCGTCCCGGCAGCGTGCGCCTGCTTCAGCGGCGCCGCTACGACGAGTGCGAAGCCTCCGAACCTCCTGATGGAGGCGACCGTGGCCGTCTCCGCATCAGCTTCGTTGCCCACGGTGATCGTCTGGCCAACCTCAAAGCCAAACGGAGTCTGGACCGAAATCGTTGTCGCCCCGGCAGCAACCTCCTTGCTCGCGGTCGTCGCTCCTGCCGTACCCACGCTGGCGATCACCCCGCGCTCGCGATCGATACCCGCGGCGATCTGCACGGCGTCGCCTGCGTGAAAGCCTGCTACGCTGGCCACCTTGATCGTGGTGCTTCCGGCCGTGGCGCCGAAGGGCAACACCGTTGCCGGAGCCACGACAAAGTCTGCACAGTTGCTGTCCGTGTCCGCTCCATCCGGAAAGCGGCCGGCGCTGCGTTTGATGGCTGCGAGGCCGCCGAAGCCGCCGAAGCCGCCCCCAGGTTCGGGAGAAGGAACGAAACAACCCTCGCTCCGTTCCCCTGACTCCGCCTGATAGCCTTTAGCCGCCCAGGGATCAGACAGACCACCATAGTTCAGGCTGTCCGCCACGACGCCGGAGGCATCCCGCAGCACAAAACTACCCTCATTCAACGGAACCATTCGCCCGAACAGAAGGTATCTGGTCGTAAGTTCGGGGCCGCCAAACCACTGGTCCGGCCTGGGATTCCCCTGGTAGCCGGCGGTAGTCACCTTCTCGTCCCGCACCACCGAGTTAACTGCGTGATCCTTTGTCAGCGGCCCGTCCAGGGTGACGCCCGAGCCGAGCGCCTCCATCGGCTCATCGCTCACGTGCACAAACTGCGTCGCAGGCGTGAACGAGATGCCTGTTCCGCGGTCGCTGAACGGCAGATTCGCCGCATGGGTGAAGCGCAGCGGGGCTGCCAGCGCCAGACCCGTGCCCGGAGAGACAACCCACTCATCGCGGCCATGCCTGCTGCCCAGCGCCGGAGCAAACGTGATCTCCGCGCCGCCTCGGGTATCGCGCTCCACCGCGCTTACCGTGACGATCTCCTTGCTCGCAGGCGTACCCACGGTGATGTGGTCCCCTGCGGCGAATCCGTCCGCCCGGCGAACCCGGATGCGGGTCGCCCCGGCGCTCACGTCGTCGGTCAGATTCGTCTGGCTCGCCTTCGTGCCAACGTGCGTTACGGTGACCACCTCCATCCCGTGGCCGGGGCTGTCGATGTCCAGCCGGATCTTGTCCCCCACAGAGATGTCCGCCACGGCCGTCACCTGCAGCGCGGTGGCGCCCGCAGGTGCCTCTGCGGCCAGATACGCCTGCATCCCCGGCGTACCGACCGCGGTCACCGTCGCCGTCTCATACTTCTCTAGGCCGCTGCCCGTAAACGGCACGGCTGAACCGTAGCCCAGGGCAATCTTCTCGCCTACCTTGAAGCCGGCAACGCTTTGGACTGGAGCGTTGGTCGAGCCCGGGGGCAGCGTGATCGGTCCGTCGGGCAGCGGTTGCCACAACGTGGTGTGATCGCTCGCCGCCGTCCCCACCGCCGAGATCCTGTGACGCTCCGCATCGCTGCCGGTACCGATCTCGACCGTGTCACCCGCAGACATTCCTTTGACATCGCGGACGCTCAGCATGGTCTCCCCCGCTCGCGCCGGCACCACCAGCCCGGAGTTCGACAGTCCGAGCAGGTAGAAGCCCTTCGGCTTCAATCTGGTACCGGCCGGAATCTGCACCGAAGAAAACACGGTCTGCTGTGCCGGACGAGCCGTCAGGCTCCAGTGGGAAAGATCCACCTCGGTCGCGCCGGCGTTGTACAGCTCCACAAAGGAGTCGGTCGCGTTGCCTCCCGCACCGGAGCCGATGCGGAACTCATTGATCCGCACCGGTGCGGCACTTCGCACCTTCTCTGCCATGGTGTCGGTCTGCTTGCCACCGCCTGCGGCATCCGTCCACGAGGCCTCCGCGAGGAGGTCGCCGTGGTACGCCTTCGGCCCCGCAGTCACGGTGAAGGTCGCCCTTACGCTGCCTCCTGGCGCAATCGCCTCAGAGAACGTCCTGGATCGCTCCTTCGTTCCCTGCACAACAGCCGTCCACTGCTTGTTCGGCAAGGCCAGGCCAAGCACCACTCCTCTCACAGGGGTCCCGGTTGTGTTGGTAAACGTGACCGTCGTGTCCTTGGCAGCCCCCGGCGAGAACGTTTGGACGCCGGTCACGTCTTTGGCCGAAGCCGGCTTCACGCTGAGCCGCGGCACATCGTACCCGGCCTCCACGATGTTCGCCTGCACCAGCTGATCGGTGGCATCGCTGGGGAAGGTTCCGGAAGCAGTAACCGCGCCCTCATAGAACGTACCTTGCGAGCTGTTGCTGTTGTCGCCGCCGTTGCCCAGCAGGATGGCTCCCTGCTTGCGCATGGGATCGTAGCTGGAGTTCACCCGCGGACCATCAAACATCACCGTCAGGGCGCCGTGCTGCGCATCGCCACCCAGCGAAGCCCAGCGGTGCGGTTCCCCTTTGGCCATCGCCGTCACAAACCGCCAGTGAATGTCGGGCAGATGCGCGCACAGCCTCGATCCATCCGTGTTCACGCAACCGACCAGGTTGTTCTCCTGATCGGTCTCGATCCAGGGGCCCGGAGGATTGCCATGGATCCAACCGGTGGTGTCGCCGAAGTACGCGGTCTCCATGGTGCCGTTGTCGTCATCCCGGCTGTCGATCTCCGCGTTGCCGTAGTCGAAGCAGCACCCACCGTTGAAGTGATGTCCGTTGATGACCCAGTACTGCCCTTCGGCCTGGTCGTCGACCGCCGTGCCCTTCGCGTCATCCACGCGCAGGCCTGTGCCCGGTGCAATGAAGACGCCATACACCTTGTGCCCCATCACGGTCACCGGAGCCATGTCCGCCACAGGCAGGTTGTTCAACCCACCCATGGCCGGTCCGCTGAAGCCCCCGCGCGGCGCCTGCGAGAGGTCATTGTGCTTGGGCGACTGGTCGTACACCTTGCTGATCCAGCAGTAGGTGTTCGCACAGAACGCATCCTGCGCCGCGGAGTCCGCATAGCCGCCCCCGTCGTGCGCAGGCGAGGCGCCCGGTTGAACCACCCTTATGTCCAGTGTCTTGCCGTCCGACTGGCGGACCACCTGGTACAGCGGCCCGTTGTAGGACCGGTACAGCGCTCTCGTCGTGCTATGGGCGGCCACGCACGGGTCCCCGGCCGCAGCATAGAGGTCACACGGGCCCTCCGGCCGCGTCAGAGACCCTCCGGCCGTCTTCGCCCCGGTCTGCCCCTGCGCTGTCGCAGCGCAAACGAACATGAGTACGGCAACCAATCTCCAGCTGACTCCAAGCCGCATGGGACGAACCTCCTGGACCGCCGTTCGCTTTCCTCGATCACCAAGCAAACACGTAGAAGCGTAATTATCTGGCACAAACTGGTGTGCGTGCTTTCGGTACTCCCAAAACCCACTCGCCCGCGGGTAAGCGCGCCTCTTCACCCGCCCGGACGAACGCCGACGCGGGACAGGAGAGCAGGCGCCGCTCCGCATCCTGGCAACGTGGTCGCCGATGCCTGAACAGGCCGAGTGCATGCAACGGCATCAGCTCCAGGCCGTGCAGCCGCCATGTGATACTGAACTCGCGCCGCGGAACCTTCCACACCAACGTTTCCGGGCCGTCTCTGGCGACCGCGCGCGTCATCCACGAAGCGCTTCGCTACGGCGGCTTACGACAACGCGGGCCTATAGCTCAATCGGTTAGAGCAGCGGACTCATAATCTTTGGAATTGGACCTTCGTTATATTGGACTAGAGTTGTATCGCGTTGTCTTTTCAGAGACTTACCCGGCACAGCTCTTTGTGAGTACAAGCCCATCTAAACGGGTACCCGCTACAGTAACCGCTACATGAGACGGTTCGGCAGGAGGAGATGAGAGAATCTGCGGCAGGAGAGAAGGGTATCGCCGGACGGCGTACTGATCGATGTTGCGAAGTGTCGCAACGGCCATGCGGAAATGTCTGAGCAGAGTGCACTTGAATTCCACAGGGTAGGGTGGTCGGGGCCGGGCGGAAATGCGGCTCAGCACCTCGTCCATTCTGCCGCCACCGCATCGGGCCAGAAACTCCCACGGACGTGCAACCAGTCAAGCCCTTCGCCGTGGTAGATTTTCGTTCAGGAGCCGGACGCCGCCGGTGCACCTCTCTGAGGTTCTTCGTGACCAAATTAGCTGATGCTACTCGTGAATCGTACGAACATGCGATCCTGCAAACGCTTTCGGAGAGCAGGATGGGGCTACGGTTGCCCGATCTTGTACAGAAGGTAAGTATCACGCAGAACGATACAAGTGAAGAATTGGCGCTCGCCGTGATTTGGCATATGATCGCGAATCACACTCTGCGCTTCAATCCGACGCGAAGACTGCTGATTGAAGAGCATGCCGAAACTTCCGAATTCGTCTCCAAATAGGGTACGGGCGGCCAAAGCGGGTGCACTACGATCCGATAGACGGTATCGCACGACCAAGTCGGACAACCGAACCCCTTTCCAGATTGATCGTGACCGTGTCATGTACACGTCCGCATTCCGGCGGCTTGCGAACGTGACACAGGTGGTCTCGGCGGACGAAGTGCACGTCTTTCACAATCGGCTCACTCACTCGTTACAGGTTGCCCAAGTAGCCAGACGCCTAGCCGAGGTTCTTTTTACAAAGACTGATCTGCCTCTGGCTCTGGACGCGGACGTGTGCGAAGCAGCGGCACTTGCGCATGACCTTGGACACCCCCCATTCGGACACCTTGCTGAACAGTTCTTGAACAAAGCAGCGTTAAAGCACGGATTTTCAGATGGCTTCGAAGGAAATGCCCAGTCGTTTAGGATAGTCACCAAGCTTTCAGCGCACGACGTAAGTTGTGAAGGTCTCGATCTCACCAGAGCTACGTTGGATGCAATACTCAAATACCCTTGGCGAAAGGGCAGGAACCGTGCGTTAGAGAGCAAGTGGGGCGCATATGATTCTGAAGATGAAGACCTCGCCTGGGCTCGGTTGACCTATCTGTCGGGTGATCTTGAGCAGAGCCTAGAGGCCGCGATCATGGATTGGTCGGACGATGTGACATATTCCGTCCATGACGTGGAGGACTTCTACAGGGCTGGAATCATTCCACTGGAAACCCTGGGTAGCTCGAAAGCGGCGAGAGAATCCTTCTATCAAGAAGTCTTCAGCCGCATGAGAGGGAAGCTCCCTGCCGGAGCAACGGAATCTCAGCTAATTAAGGTCTTCGAAGGCATCGCGGGCGGTTGGCAATCTCTGGTGAAGTATTCCGGCTCATACCTGCAGAGAAGAACTCTCAAATCCATGTCGTCCAGTCTGATCGGCGGCTACGTCACAGACGTCACAATGCGCATACAGGACTCTACCAAACGAAAGATACTCGACATTCCAAAATGGAAGAAACTAGAAGTCTTCATGCTGAAGCAGCTAACCTGGCACTATGTGATCTTGAACCCGGCTTTGGCTTCACAGCAGCATGGGCAAGAGAAAGTCATTGAAGGACTGGTTGACACTTATCGGGATATTGCGTGGGATCGATCTGATAGGCTGCTCCGCCTTTTCCCGTACATGTATAGGGAGAAGCTGCTCGAGCAGCGGGAGGACGGTCAGTCGGATCAATTGCTGCTTCGCACCGTTCTCGATTTTATCTCAGGGATGACTGAGAGGCAGGCTATCGACATGCATCATCGGCTGAACGGAGTAGCGCTGGGATCGGCGCTTTCACATGCATTGCGATGACGTTCCTTCCTGCCTATTAGGGGGTCGTTCAACCACCCGAGGTCCTCGATCTTGATCAGGTGACAATCGAACATGTTCTTCCCCAGACGCTAACCGAAGATTGGAAAACAGTGCTAGGGATTAGCTGGAAGGTTGATCATGATGAATTGCTACATACATTCGGTAATCTGACCCTTACGGGATTCAATATGGGGGCGACTGTACCTCGAAGGATGCGAGAGGTCACAGATGGCGCGCTTTCGGAAATGCTAACCTGTGCCGCAATTGAGGTTCTCACGGTGATGGAAACGGTAACGCCAACATGCAAGGTCTGTGGTAGAAACATGGAGCCAACATCCAATAGGGAAAACTGTCAGGCATCCTTCTTGGACGTGTCTTATGACTGTCAAGAGTCCTCGAAGTGTTCAGAGTGGGCGCCCGACGGCGTCGGGAGTGTTTCTTTTATGGATCTCCGTTGGATCACTCCCCACTGACCACCGCAGAATATCCGCTAGGCGGGCGAGAAGAAAATTGGCTGCAATCCTGCATGTGCAAGCGGTCCACTGTCGATGGACGGCACGCGCTACTTCGCTCCGCCTGTTCTAGTCAGCAATTTAAGAATCTGAGGTTTACATCCAATGTTGGACGTGAATGCGCCTCACAACGTGTATGGATGAGGCCCTCGAATCGAGACAGATGAAACCCCCTCCAGGGCTGTGATCTCCCTTGGTTTGTAGCGGGGGTTCTCTAATGCGCTGTGTGGCGTGGGTCTCTTGCCGAAACTCCTTTTATCCTTATCTTTCGAGAGTTACCGAAAGAGGGTCTGAGACGTAGCCAACGTGTACAAATGCAAGGACCGTCGCTGGGAGGCTGTAGTGGGATTTGGCCCCTTCAGCTCCGAAGAGTTCGATCCGCAAAGGATCGTACCGTTGGACGGTTGTCGCCACCCCGCCCTTAGTTGAAAGGCTAGATGGCAGCGGATCCGTCTCCATTTTTTATAGCAGCTCGTTCAGAAGTCGTAATCTAGTATGACTTTTCTGCCGACCTGTAAACGGCTGAATTGGAATCCACGGGAGGCTCTCTTGAGCCTTCACTCAATCCATCTCGCTCCAACGATCTACTTAATCACGGACGGCTCTTTCCAATAGGAACAGAACTTAAGCGTAAGCGCTGCATCCAAACCGAGCCGTTTATGCATTTGCAAGTAGTCCCGGTGCGCTTGCATATACGAACGATACACTGCCGCCATCTGATCGAATGAGAACCCGACAAAGCAGCCAAATTTGTATTCCGGACCTTTGCCATCCACGAATCCCTCTATATAGGCGATGCACTCGTTACCTTGGTCCATCTGGGCAGGTGTTGGATGCTTGATGATGCGCGACTCGCATTGGCGCATGAGAGAGAAACCACTTGTGCTGGCGTCCACTTGGTACTGTGGCGCAGCACTTAAGGATGCGGCAACGAGAACGGCGGGCAACATGCACGCCAGTGTCGCATAGGACACTGTGCAGTGCGCACGATTCTTCAGACTTGAAGCATGGAACGGCCCAACATTTGCGTTCGCGTTGGGTTAAAGATCAAGGTACTACGCAACGCTAAGGGATGGTCTCAGCAGCTTCTGGCGGACCATGCCCAGATTGAGCGGTCACACTTGGCGCGTCTTGAGCTAGGTGACCGAGAGGCGGGAATCCTTATGCTTGAGAAGATCGCACTCGCTAGAGGTCAACATTTGCGACCTCTTGGATTAGCGGGTTATGCGAACGGTCGCCTTATTGCGATCACGTCCTGGGCAATTTACAACGTGCGGGCTCTGAGTGGGCATGGAACGAACGGATAAAGAGCGCATCGAGCAGGGTGATAGGTGAACTGTTGGATCTGCGAACCGCATTCCTTCGAAACGCGAGACGAAGCGGGGTTGCTCAAGTGTGGGCGACGGTTCTGCGAGGACGAGCACGGCAGCTCCGCTTACACCCCGGCGGGAAGTCTTCCGAAATAAGTGAGGTTCTGCCTGATGAGCGGCCTGAGCGGAGACCCGAAGGTCTCCGCCCTTTAGGTTTGCTTGGGTTAGCTTCCAGCGCCTTGGCTTAGGCGAAGCTTAGAGCGGCTTACTTGATTGGGTGATTGCTTGCTTGGGTGATTCCTGATTGTTTATTCCTGATTAAAGGATTGTGCTTAAGGCCCGCGCGCCGCAATGATCTCTGTTATTCGTGAGTAGTGTTCGGCTTTCGGCTTGGGTTCACCGTCAGGACCGACATTGCACGATTCCACCTCAACTTCGAAGAACTGACCTTCTAGGAAGACATCGGGGCTCATCTTCTGCCCTTTTTGAGGATGCCCGCCGTTCGCCAGCACCCAAGCTTTGTAGTAACGGGACTGACGTCGGATGCGCTGGCCGCTTGGATCATTCCCAAGATTGAAGAACGCTGAGACGCTTACCGGCTCAGTGACGAGAGCGAACTCTAACCTCAAGGACCAACGCCTGTAATTTCGAAGCCACTGCGGACCTTGGACGTCTACGCCCCTGACGGTATATCTTCCGGCTGATAGGATCGGATACTCCGGCCTCCTCCAAACCATGTCCGAAGCGGCATCGATGCACACAACTTGAGCGTTTTTGCGCTTCGCGCTTCGGCCTTTTGAACCATTCTGTCTTTCATGCCCCTTCTGAGGCGCGGAAAGCGGTTGAGGCATTCGTTCAGGCGGCATGGCATTGCTCACCCGCAACTTCAGTAGAGGGCGCGTTCTGTTCCTCTACAAATCGCTGCAGCTCAGACTCTCGAATCATGGTGCGTGAGCCTACTTTGGTTCGCCGCAACCTTCCTTTGCTCAGCCATGCGTGGATTGTGTACTTGCTGAGACCGCCAAGTTTGGCGGCTGCTTCGTTAACGGATAGAAGCCTGTCCAATGTCATTGCTCCGTGCGCGAGTTGCGCTAAAGGCATGCTCGCTTGACTTCGGCCAAAACACGTCATACTTTTCTGTACATGGCATTGCTCAGAAAGCGTGTTCAGAAAGCGTCGGACCCGCGCCGGGAGGGAGTCGAATCCCTGTTGCTCGCGC
>CAXTWN010000070.1:12104-16721 GCA_964248055.1 uncultured Acidobacteriaceae bacterium
GCGCTGAACGCGCTTGCTCCGAAGGGCGAGAAGGCGCGAGCCGTTAAACGTGTGGTCCCGGATGCTGGCAAACTCGCAAGGATCGTCCTTAGACTTCAACAACTGATCACCAATCCTCCCAATGTCAGGTTCGTCGCCGATTACCTGAATCTTCCTGCAGCGCGGCATGTGTACCAACTGAACCAACAACTGGCCGAATACAAGACTTTCCCGGCCATTTTGACTGATGGAAGCGGGAGATGGGGGCTCAGTTGGGAGGTGCAAGAAGAGGGTGATGGCGATGATGATGACTTTAGGTTCTTCACCAGAGCAGAGACTGAACTTCCGCTTGTGCTTACGGCCATCGAATTGGCTCGACTAGGACTTATTGATCGAGTGCGGAGATGCCCTGTCAACCGCAGATGGTTCTACGCGCGAACGGAGCAAGCGAGATTCTGCAGTTCTAAGTGCAGAGAAGCGTTCCACCAGCGGGACCCGTCCCGGAAGGCCAAACGGCGCGAGTACATGCGCAAGCTCTATCAGACCCACAAAACGACAAACGTGAAATAGGAGGACCAGTGTCGATCTTTAAACGTGGCTCGGTCTACTGGTACCACTTCCTCTTTAATGGCGAACACATCCAAAAGAGCACCAAGCAAGGCAATCCCCGAACCGCGCGGCAGATGGAAGCGGCGCACCGTACTTCGCTTGCAAAAGGTGAGGTGGGCATCATCGAGCCCCGAGTTGCGCCCATGTTTTCCGCCTTGGCGGAGCGGTTCGTCGCGCACTGCAGAACGAGACACGAGAACAAACCTCAGACCGTCAGGTTCTACGTCGAAAAGCTCTCCAAGCTCTTGAAGTATCCCGCAATAGGAGGGGCGAGGGCTGATCGCATCGATGAAGGTGTCATCGAGGGCTATGTCGTCGCGCGTAGGGCCGCTGTAGGGCCCGCAACGGTCAATCGGGAGCTTGCCACGCTACGCCGAATCTTGCGCCTTGCGCACGAGTGGCGTGACATCAGCCGGGTCCCAAATCCGCTTACTATCCGGAGAGCGAACGCGCGATTTCGTCCTCTCGCCGAACCAAGAGGCAATTTATCTGAGCGCCTGCCCCCAACCTCTTCACGACGTAGCAGCGCTCATGCTAGGAACGGGCCTGCGCATCGGAGAAGCTCTCAACCTGGAGTGGGCAGACGTTACACTTGTGCCGATCCACGGCTCCCGTTTCGGATTCATCCGTATCCGAGAAGGAAAAAGCAAGAGCGCTCGCCGCATCATCCCTCTGACTGATCGCGCTTCTGCCTTGTTCAAGACCCGCACCACCGATGTCAGCAGCCCTTTCGTGTTCGGCAACCGTGAGGGAAAGCGGTATCTCTCCACTTCGATCAATCACCTTCATCGAAACGCGTTTGCGCCCAAGAGAGACGGCATACGTCGTCAGCTCTTTCCTGGCGACTTTGTGCTCCATTCGCTCCGACATACAATGTTGACAAGGCTTGGGGAGTCGGGAGTGGACGCGTTCACGATCATGAAAATTGCTGGGCACAGCAGCATCGTCGTTTCGCAGCGGTATATTCACCCGACGCCTGAATCGGTCGAACGTGCGTTTGAGACCCTGCAACGGGCGAGAGCGCGAAGCGGTCAGATTCAGGGCCAACCGGAGCCGGGAAAGCAGTCACCCGCTACAGTATTCGCTACGGTAGCAAATGATCTGCTCGTAACTCATTGATGGGCCTATAGCTCAATCGGTTAGAGCAGCGGACTCATAATCCGTTGGTTCCAGGTTCAAGTCCTGGTGGGCCCACCAACTGAGCGCTTGGTGTCCTTGGCGCAGGTCGTCATGCGGCGCGCGCCGAGTGACTGCCCCGACGGTCTGAGCGGTACAGACTCAAGCCAACTTCTTCTTTCAATTGCACGCTGCAGGCACCTGATCGAAGCCGCATGTTTCTGCACGCGCGCCTTTCGACGCTGGTCGGGAACGGCCCGCTGCTCCTTCCGCGCGTTACGCCTCTTGACGCCGAACGCTGCAAATGCCTCCGCTATGGTGCATCAACGGAAGCGCGGCGGCTCTCAACGAATTCTCAAAGTCACTCCAAATGGCCTTTGAGGGGACAAATGAGGAAACCTTGAGGGTACTTTCGGGTGACCCGCTGTTACTTTCGCGTTGCTCGGCGCAGCTGCCCATTGTGGGGCGCGATGTTTCGAGGGCCCTCCGCCCGTTCCGCAGTTCTCCGCCCGTCGCCTGGCTCATCCTTCGCAAATACAGGAGTCTCCTATGGATACCAACGAACCCGGCGCCGCGGTGCTGAACCTCTTCGACCAGATCATCCAGCGCGTGAAACAGACGCAACCCATGCGCTCTGACGACAAGCCGCTCAAGGGAGGCCGGGTGTACTCGATGATGGCGCTCGGCATGCCCGTGGACCCCGACGACTACGACGCCCCCTGGAACCCGCAGGGCGCGACTCCGAACCTGCCCGCTGCGCCCCCTCCAGTCCCCGTTCCGGGGACGACGGCCAGCGGAAGCGCGGCGACCGACCCCAACGCTCCTCCCCCGCCGCCGACGATCTCTCCCGAGGCCGCGCGCGAGTTAAAGGCTGCCTTTAACATCTCGCAACTCGGCTGCCTGCTGCTTTCGGTGACCGACGACCAGACCTACGAGGAGTACCCGGACGGCAGGCACATGGATTATGCCTATCCCGCCATTCTCACGGGCATGCACCCCATTTCGGCCGACGAGCCCCAGGATCCGGCGGTGGTGGCCGCGGTCGCTAAAGCCAACAAGATCCTGTATCAACCCAACCCGGACGGCACGCCTTCGACCAACCCCACCACCGAATACCTGAACTACCAGAACAACTCGCAGCTCTATGGCACGGCAGTGGGCAATTACGCCACAGCCTACGCGATCGCGCGCGAAGATCCAAACCAAATGGCCGTCTTCCCGGTATCGTCCAAGCCGTTGCAGATGGCGATCACTCAGGCACGGCAGACCCTGATCTCGCAGGGCGCCGCCGAGATCGAAGGCGCTCTCGATGCGCTCGCCACCGTGGGCTACCCCTACCAGGCGCATATGGTTGCGGCGGCCCAGGCTTCGTACCAGGACTGGAGCGTGCAGCTCGCGGGTGCGGTCGCTGCCTCCAGTCCATACTGCCAGATCCTGCCCTCGGATTGGGCCAGCATCGCCCCCGGTGCGTGTCGCGGCTGGGAGACGCTGGAGGTCAATCAGATGAGCTACAACAGCTACAGCGTGTCTCACTCGCTTGCCCAAAGCCAGTACTCCTGGTTTAACAAGGCGTCCAGCGTGGGCGGCAGCGCAGGAGCTTCTTTCATGGGCATCGTGTCGCTCAGTGGAGGAGCGTCCAGCGCCTCGTCCTCGCAAGGCTCGCAAAGCTCCGCCGGGCAGCAATCCAGCAACAAGACCTACACCGATGCCAAAGGCCTCAACATCAAGCTGAGTTATGCCCTTTGCACCATCCAGCGTCCCTGGTTCGCCGGTGACCTGTTCTACATGCAGGACTGGTACCTGAACGGAGCGCTAAAGAATAGCATCAGCACGGGGAATATCGAGGACCAGATCAAGAACCAGAATCAATTGCTGCCCATGGTTCCGCAGCAGATTCTGGTGGTGCGGGACGTAAGCATCACCTGCGCAGAGTGGGGCAGTGTGCGGACGGAGCTCGAAAACAGCTACGGCGCCACGGAACAGGGTTCCAGCACCAGCAGCAACTCGCAGGCCGGGTCGGCTGGGGTGAGCCTCGGGTTTCTGCACTTCGGCGGCAGCGCGAGCCACGCCTCCAGCAAGGCGCAGGGGCAGGGGTCGAGTGTCTCCGCTGCGAACTCCAGCAACTCGCTCGGCACCACGTTTAACGGTTCGACGCTCAGCATCCCCGGCGCCCAGATTCTGGGCTTCCTGTGCGACATCACGCCCGCCGCCGCGCCGGTGGACGATCCACAGTACGGGAAGACTGCCGCTGCTGCCACATCCAGCTCAGGCACGACTTCTCCAACCACCGGCACCTCCTCCTCCAGCACGCCGAGCACCTCCAGCACCCCGGCCCTGGTCGGTGCCGGCAGCTAGCCCTGAACCCAAAGCAAGCCGATCCACCCAACAATCACATGCCCGGAGACGCGCCACGCTCTCCGGGCATGTGATCTACCCTGCAGGAGCTCCCATGTCCGCCGATCCAGCCGATCTGATGTCGCAGATCTATGACTTCTTCCATGTGCTGTACCCCGCCTCCTCCCCGGAGGCCTTTCTGGCCTTTGAGCGGCTCGGCTTTCCCGTGAACCCGGACGACTTCCTGTACGACGGGCAGGCCATGCCCCCCATGGCGCTGGAGTGGGTCTCGCATCTGGTGAATAAGGCGCTTGCCTTCGACGACGGCAGCGTGCTCCACACCGGCGCCACGGTGGATGGCTCCCTGGATCTGCTGGTTAACGGCTGCCAGGCCAACTCCGCGGACGACCTGGTGCTGCTGGGCCAGCAAAAGACCGAAGCCCTCGTGCTGCTGGGCGTGCAGGAGGCTTCGCTTTCCGGCATTCCGGACGACCAGTACCATCCCGTAGAAGCAAGTCCCGTGAACTGGTACGACGGCACCCAGAATGGGAACTGGACCAGCTACCAAAGCGGCCAGCC
>CAXTWN010000071.1:0-5715 GCA_964248055.1 uncultured Acidobacteriaceae bacterium
GTACATGGCAACCCTGGTTAGGGTTCAATACAAGGCTCTTACGCACCAGACTGACATGGCAGTGGCCGTACAGGACGCCAAGCGGGTTACAAAGACGAATCGGGACGGTATCGAGGCCCCCCCTAAAGCTCGCGGGACCTCGGCAGAGGTGTACTCCACAGCAGCCGTGAAGCTCGACAAGGAGTACCACTCCCCCACCGAGATCCACAATCCCTTGGAGATGTTCGCCACAACAGTGGTCTATGGCGAAGACGACAGCTTGACCATCTACGACAAAACGCAAAGTGTTTCGAACAGCCAGCTCTATGTCACCAAGATCTTCGGCTATTCAAAGGATGAGGTGCGCGTTGAATCCCCTTTCGTTGGGGGCGGCTTCGGTTCCGCGCTTAGGCCGCAGTACCAGCTGTTCCTTGCGACGCTTGCGGCAAAGGCGCTCAAGCGTTCGATTCGTCTGACTCTTACGCGCGACCAGATGTTTACCATCGGCCATCGTCCTGAGACTCTTCAAGAGCTTCGGGTGGGTGCCGACAGCAGTGGCAACCTGCAGGCGATCCATGCAGAAACACTGCAAGCTACCTCCCGATATGAAAACTACTTCGAAGTCATCGCGAACTGGAGTGGTCTTAGTTATCTGTGTGAAAACGTCACCATGGAAGAGAGAACAGTGGCGATGGACACGGCTACGCCCGGAGACATGCGTGCGCCCGGCGCGGCCCAGGGCGTGTGGGCCATCGAAACAGCAATGGATGAACTCGCCGTCGAGACCGGTCTCGATCCTATCGTTCTTCGTCTGCAGAACTACGCGGAGAGGGATCAAAATCACGGTAAGGAGTACTCCAGCAAGGAGTTGAAGGAGTGCTACCGGCAGGGAGCCGAACGTTTTGGCTGGAGTCAGCGGAAATCGACACCGCGCAGCAATCGCCGCGGGACCGCGCTGGTAGGACATGGCATGGCCGGTGGTGTGTGGGAGTCACCGCAGCAACCCGCTGGCGCCAAAGCCAGTCTGGCGCCGGATGGAACACTGACGGTGGCGAGCGGGACATCGGACATCGGCACCGGTACCTACACTGCCATGGCAATCCTCGCGGCCGAGGCACTTGGATTGCCCCTGGATCGCATTATCGTCAAGCTGGCCGACACAGATCTACCAACGGCTCCTCTTGAAGGGGGCTCGTGGACCATCTCCTCTGTCGGTACAGCGGTAACAGAGGCTTGTCAGGCGGTTGCCAGGAAGGTGCTCAAATTGGCGATTGGCCTCGACGGATCTCCGCTGCAAGGTGCGTCTTTGGAAGATGTGGAGTTCGCTAACGAACGCCTTTCACTCCGCAAGGATCCCTCGAAGTTTGTCTCTCTTCAGGCAACGCTGGCGGCCGGTGACGGAAAGCCTATCGCCGAGATCGCCAAGACTGGCCCCAATCTGCTGAAACAGCATGGCTACAAGAGCTATACCCACTCCGCGGTCTTCGCCGAGGTCGAAGTCGATGAGGACTTCGGCACCGTGTCGGTGTGCCGGGTCGTGAGCGCAATAGCCGGTGGACGCATCATCAACCACGAAGCAGCTCGCAGCCAGATCATGGGCGGCGTGGTCTGGGGCATAGGCATGGCACTCCAAGAGCAGGCCGTGACGGATCACCAGTTGGGGCGCATCATGAATCACAGTCTTGGGGAGTACCACGTGCCGGTCCATGCGGACGTACACGACATTGAGGTGATCTTCATTCGGGAAGAAGACTCCATCGTGAACCCGATCGGAGCCAAGGGACTGGGAGAGATCGGCCTGGTCGGCGTAGCCGCAGCAATAGGCAATGCCATCTACAACGCTACGGGTGTTCGGGTAAGAGACCTGCCGATCACATTGGACAAACTGATCTAGTTCGTTCCGATGCCACCCAGAGCATGTCGAGAAGGACGCACGACACAGATCCCGGCTGCGGACAGGTCCTCATGCACACGATAGATGGCGGAGAGACAGGGATTCGAACCCTGGATACCTTGCGGTATACACGCTTTCCAAGCGTGCGCCTTCAGCCACTCGGCCATCTCTCCAAGCCCGTGCTGCACACGAACCTGTTCAGCCTAACACGATCAGCCAGCCCAATCGTCAGCTCACCTACGAGAGCTCCCGCGAGATGGTACGCTGTATATCGGGACGTGGTTCAACGCCACGATCCGGCGGTCGTTCCGACGCGCAGGGCGCATAACTCAGCGGTAGAGTGCCACCTTCACACGGTGGAAGTCGTAGGTTCGAATCCTGCTGTGCCCACCATCCCGCCTCACGAAGCGCTTGTGGTGAAAGCTGCTCGCGTGAAGCAAGCACGCTCTGCCAACCGAACAAGGCTGGAATTCGCAAACTCTGTGACGGAGAGACCCTACCGAGATTGAAAGCGGAACCTTCGGTTTGCGGGATGGTGTTTGGTGGAATGTCCGACGTTTGGTGTCGGTTCGGGTATCTGGTGTCGGCAGCATCGTCAAAGCCCTGACGGCGCTCGACTGGCGACCACGTCGGGCTTCAGCCGGCAAATTTGACTCGATCGGTTGGCATACCTTCCGCTACACCTATCGTTCTGACTCGATGAGGCGGGAGCACCGATAAAAGGTCCAATAGAAGCTCATGCGCCACGCGTCGATCAACGACAATAAGTTCTACTGACAGGCTATCGCGTCGTCGAGGCTGAAACAAAGGGGGACGTCGTAGGGTGGTGCTCAAGCCAGTAAGGGCGAGCGCCTGAAAACGTAAATCTTGCAATTGAGAGTCAGTGGGGAAAAATGTAGAGGCGGTATCAATCAAACTGACTGCAGGTTCCTGATTTGATTGGTTGCGGGGGCAGGATTTGAACCTGCGACCTTTGGGTTATGAGCCCAACGAGCTACCGGGCTGCTCCACCCCGCATTCCGAGTATAGAAACACGGCTTTCATTCGTCAACCCGCTCCCCTCGCACTCAACCGCCCCCACACCACAGACGGTGCAGGCGCATTACACCTTTCACGTTGCCGGTCCTGTCGCGCCGAGGTACCGGAACTTTATGAAAGGAAGCGCGTCTTTGTAGTTGCCGGGTTCGGTGTTCCGTCCTAGCAAGGGAGCGGCGCGCACCCGCGAGGAGTCAAAAGATGGCAAGAGACAAAGCATGGTCTTGGAGTGAACGCGCGGTGGTGAGCGGGCTGGGTCTGGCTCTGCTGTCGTCGCCCGCGTTGCGCGCGCAGGAGAGTTCGGCTACCCCCGACGCGCAGGTGGAAGCAAATGTGCTCAAGGCACTGGCCGCCGCGCCGGAGCTGTCCACCCAAAACATCCAGTCGTCCACCGTGTACGGCACCGTGACCCTTACCGGCAACGTACAGACGAAGGCCATGCGCACGCGGGCGGAGAACCTCGTCGCCCGCGCGCCTGGCGTGCAGAAGGTAGTCGATGAACTGACGCTCGGCGCGACGCCCGCCTCCGCCGGTGCGGACTCTACGTCACAATCGGCGGAGGCCGGCCAGCCCGGGGTTTTGCAGTCGGATGGCAGCTACGCCCCGCAGCAGCCCGCCGCTCCCTATAACGGTGCGGAGACCGCGTCCAACGCCGCGCAGCAGCCGCCTCCGGGTTATGTCAACGGGCAGCAGGCGTATGGCCAGCAGGATCCCGCGCAGCCGCAGCCAGCTCAATCCGGCTATCCCCAGCCGCCTGCAGGTCAGCCCGGCTATCCGCAGCAGTCCGGATACCCCCAACAGCCGCAGCAGCAGGGCTATCCGCCGCAGCAGGGCTACGCCGCCCCACCTCAGGGTCCGTACCAGCCGCCCATGGGAGGCCAGCAGGCCGGCATCCCCGTCCAGGTCCCCAGCGGTGCCCTGCTCCGAATCCGCATCAACCGTGGCCTGGACTCCAACCACACCGCTCCGGGCACGCCCTTTGACGGCACGGTGCTGAACGACATCGCGGCTGGCGGCCAGGTGGCCATCCCACGCGGCGCCATCGTGCAGGGCGTGGTCGTGGACGCCAAACGCGCAGGCGTGCTCAAGGGCGAGGGCGAGCTTTCGCTCCAAATCAACAGCGTCACGCTCGGTGGCGTCACGTATCCTCTGCAGTCCGATGTCTGGCAGCGGGAAGGCCGTGACAAGTCGGTAGGCACCGTCAACAGCGCCCTCGGGCTGGGGGCTCTCGGAGCCATCGTGGGCGGCGTCGCCGGTGGAGGCGCCGGTGCCGCCATCGGCGCGGGTGTAGGCGCGGGTGTCGGGGTCGCCGGTTCGGCCTCTTCGCCCGGAGGTCGCATCATTGTTCCGCCCGAGGCTGTCCTTAGCTTCCACGTCGCCCAGCCCACGGAGGTCCGCACCGTCTCCGAGCAGGAGATGCAGCGACTGGCCTACTCTGCCGGCCCCGGGCAGCCCGCACAGCCCATCGTGCGCCGACGCTACCCCTACCCGCCGCCGCCGGGCTACGGTTACGGCTACCCGTACCCCTACTAACTCCAACCCTCAGCTCGATACAGAAAGGAGACCGCGAACCCGGTCTCCTTTTGTTTGCGTAGAACGGCTCCCCACCCTCGCGACGACACAAACTTCGCGATCTCGAGCTTTCTGAGCTGAAAACGCATCCGCCGGGACCAAGCCGGGCGCGGAGCGCGGGAGCCGCTCGTTTATACTGAATCCGCTACGCGTGCGCGCTGCACGAGCCCTCTCCCGGCTCGAAAGCTGCGCAAAGCACAGTTCCGCCGCGACACCAACTCCGGCGCAGGAAGGCTACCTCCCTTACATGATCAGGCTGTTTCAGCAGGACAACCGTGCCACCAAGATCGTCTTCGGCGTTGTGATCGGACTCGCCATCCTGGCCATGGTGGTCACCCTTGTGCCCGGCGTCTTTGACAATGGTGCCGGCACCAACAGCAGCGTCTACGCCACGGTGCGTGCCCCCGGCTGGCTGGGCCGCTTCTCCGGCGACTCCACCACGATCTCCCAGCAGCAGGTCGAAAACACCGCGCGCGGCATCATGCGCCAGAACAATCTGCCCGACTACTATCTTCCCTTCCTGCTGGCCCGCGCCGGCCAGCAGCAGGTTGAGCGGGCCGTCCTCATCCGTGAGGCCGACCACCTCGGCCTACAGGTCAGCGACGCCGACCTCGCCCGCGAACTCCGCACCGGCCCGCTCAGTCAATATTTCTTTCCCGGCGGCAAGTTTATCGGCCAGGACGCCTACGACGCATTTGTCTCCCAGAACTTCGGCATCGGCGTCGTCGAGTTTGAGTCCGAGGTGAAGCAGGATCTCGAGCTCCAGCGCCTCGAAGCCCTGGTCACCGGCGGGGTGAACGTCTCCGACGCCGCCGCTCGCCAGGCGTATCTCACCCAGGGCGAAAAGGTGAAGTTCGACTACGCCGTGCTTTCGCTTCCGGACATCAAGAAGACCATCAATCCAAGCGACGCCGAGCTGGAACAGTTCTTCAAGGCCAACCCCACCCGCTACGCCACCGCCATCCCGGAGACTCGTAAGATCGCCTTCTTCGAGGTCGATGCCTCGAACCTCCCCGGCGGCCCGCCCAAGGCCGCCGACGCCGAGATCCAGGCCTACTACGCCGCGCATCAGGCCGACTACAAGGTGCCCGAACAGGTAAAGACCCGCCACATTCTGCTTACCGTGCCCAAGGGCGCGGACGCCAAGACGGACGCCGCCGCCAAGGCCAAAGCCGAGTCGCTGCTGCAGCAGATCAAGGGTGGCGCCAACTTCGCCGTACTCGCCAAGGCCAACT
>CAXTWN010000071.1:5725-16372 GCA_964248055.1 uncultured Acidobacteriaceae bacterium
GCTGACGACCCAGGCAGCAAGGCCCAGGGCGGCGATCTGCCCATGATCCCCACCAGCAACCTCGACCCGACCTACGCGAGGGCCGCCATGGCGCTGAACCCCGGGCAGACCTCCGATGTGGTTCGCTCCAGCTTCGGTTATCACATCATCCAGACCCAGGAAAAGCAGCCCGCGCACACCCGCTCCCTCGCCGAGGTGCACGACGAGATCGCCGGCAAGCTCTCCGCGCAGAAGTTCGCCGCCGCCCAGGCCGCCTTCGCCAACCAGCTCGCCGCCGAGGCCAAGACGAAGGGCATGGAAGCCACCGCGAAGGCCCACAACCTCCAGTTTACGACCTCCGACTTCGTCGGCCGCGACGGCACCATCCCCACCCTGCCTGACTCTTCGGCGCTCATTAACGCCGCTTTCACCGCCACCAAGGGCGCCGCGCCCCAGGCTGCCTCCACCGGAGACGGCGAGGCTGTCTTCCAGGTCGTCGACGTTCAGGCCGCGCACGCACCCGCGTTTGCCGACTGGAAGGGTCACGTCCTCGATGACTTCCGCGATCAAAAGGCCCCCGAGCTGCTTACCGCGCAGCTGCGCAAGCTCGATGACCGCGCCAAGCAACTCGGCGATCTCCACAAGGCCGCGGCCGAGATGAACATCTCCGTCAAAACCAGCGATCTGGTAGGCCGCGACGCCCAGGTGCAGGACTTGGGCTCGCTCTCTGGCGACGCTGCCAGCATCTTCTCGCTTCCCCAGGGTGGCATCTCCAATCCCATCAGCGAAGGCCCCAACGGCGCAGTGGTTCAGCTCACGCAGCTCCAGCAGCCCACCGCGGACGACATCGCCCAGCACCTCGCCACCACCCGCGACAAGCTCCTCGACCAGCAACGCGCCGAGGTCTTCAACGTCTTTGCCGGCACCATCATGGACACCTACGACCGCGCTCGCGCGATCACCGTAAACCGCAAATCCACCGGCCTGCCCCTGGGCAGCTAAGCTCAGGGTTGACGAATGGATTGGTGGCGAAGGAGATAAGAAGCAGTTCCTTCCCTTCGCTCAGGATGACAAATCAAGCGTTGAGGGCAACCGGTGGAGGAGCAGGGCCTTACTGGGACGCGCCTCCTCGCTAACGCCTGTCATCCTGACCCTGAGCAAAGCCGAAAAGGAAGGACCTGCTTTTTGAGTCGCCTCCTTGGCACCCTAAGCTCTCGCTCTGGCCCGTCCGGCATCTCCTGCCCCTCCCCACACGTCCTAACCTGAGGCCGTGCTCCCCGGCACCGGCCCCGGAGATTCCATGAACTCTGAACGCCTGTCCGGCGTCCTGCTGCACATCACCTCACTGCCCTCTTACGGCGGCGTGGGCGACTTCGGTCCGGCAGCCTACGGCTTTGTCGACTTCCTCGTCGCCGCCAAGCAGCGCCTCTGGCAGGTGCTGCCGCTCAGTCCCACCGGCTACGGCAGCTCGCCCTACTCCGCGCTCTCCGCCTTTGCCGGCAACGCCCTGCTCATCAGCCTCGAACGGCTGGTCGACGACGGCTGGCTCACCCCCCAGCGCATCCAGGGTCTGCCCGGCCACAACGGTCCCTGCGACTTCGGCAAGGTCTTCGACCTGAAGCGTCCCCTGATCGAAGAGGCCGCGGCCAACTTCCTGGACAACGCCGCGCCCGAGGACCGCGCGCGCTTCCAGCGCTTCGCCCAGGACAACATCTCCTGGCTTACCGACTGGGCGCTCTTTGCCGTCCTGCGCCGCCGGTTTGATTACAAACTGTGGATCGAGTGGCCCACCGAATTTGCCTTCCGTGAACAGGAAGCCCTGTCCTCCATCATGAACGAGTGCGGCCGCGACCTCGCGATCGAACAAGTGGTCCAGTTCTTCTTTCAGGAGCAGTGGTCCGCTCTTCGCGCCTACTGCGCCGAGCGCGGCGTCAGCATCCTCGGCGACGTCGCCATCTTTGTCTCCTACGACAGCGCGGACGTCTGGACCCATCCCGAGATCTTTGAGCTCGACGACGAACGCCGACCCACCCGCATCTCCGGCGTTCCGCCCGACTACTTTTCCGAGACCGGCCAGCGCTGGGGCAATCCCCTCTACCGCTGGGATCTCCTGGAAAAGCAGGGCTTCGACTGGTGGGTCGCTCGCTTCCGGCGCGCCCTCACCCTCTATGACAGCGTTCGCCTCGATCACTTCCGCGGCTTTGAAGCCTACTGGTCCATCGGCGTCGACGAAGAGACCGCCATCAACGGCCATTGGGTAAAAGCCCCCGGCCACGCCCTCTTCAACCGCATGAAGGAGATCTTCGGTGACGATCTTCCCTTCCTCGCCGAAGATCTCGGCCTCATCACCCCCGAGGTCGACGAACTCCGCGAGTTCTTCGGCATGCCCGGCATGCGCATCCTGCAGTTCGGCTTCGCGGAGCGCGGCGGGCACCTTTACCTGCCTGACCGTTACGTGCCCAACACCGTCGTCTACAACGGCACCCACGACAACAACACCACTCTGGGCTGGTGGCGCGAGGATGCCACCCCGCTTGAACGCGAGCACGTGCAGATCTACACCCGCACGCTCCATCACGACGCCGATATCGACTGGACCATGATCAAACTCGCCGCTACCTCCGTCGCCAAAACCTGCATCTTCCCCCTGCAGGACATCCTCCACCTGGGCAGCGAGGCCCGCATGAACAAGCCCGGCGCCGGCGAAGGCAACTGGTCCTGGCGCTACAACCTGGACGCCCTGCATCCGCACATCTCCGAAAAGCTCGCTGCGCTTACGGAGATGACCGATCGCGATGGCAAGCGGGCCAAGATCGAAGGTCCAGGCGCCGGCGGTCCCAGCGACGAAGCCCACCTCGGCGTAGAGGACGACGCGACTCTTTCGACCGCCTAGCTGAAGACGTCCCTCGACTAAAGTCAATCATCACGCCGCAGTTCCCACCGCGTACGCCGCGTCCCCCGCGTTTGCCGTTGCCGCAAGGGACCCGCAAGCCGTCCCATCATCAAGCGGACTACTCCCCGTTACTCCACGTGGTAGTTTGGCGCCTCGCGCGTGATCACCACATCGTGTACGTGACTCTCGCGCAAACCGGCCCCGGAGATCCGGATAAAGCGCGCATTTGTCTTCAGCTCTTCGATGGTGCCGCAGCCCAGGTAACCCATCCCGGAGCGCAACCCACCCACCAGCTGGAAGACCATGCTTTGCAACGGTCCCCGATGCGGCACCCGTCCCTCGATGCCCTCGGGTACGAACTTCGCGAGCCGGTTTCCCGCGCCGTTCTCGGGCTTGGTCAGATCCACGCGCTCGTTGAAGTCGCCGGTCAGATCGTCCTTGCTCTGGAAGTACCGTTCCCCGGAGCCCTGCGCCATGGCGCTCAGGCTTCCCATGCCGCGATACGCCTTGAACGACCGGCCTTGGTACAGGATCGTCTCCCCCGGCGACTCATCTACGCCCGCAAACAGCGAGCCCATCATGCACACGTCGGCGCCCGCCGCAATGGCCTTGGTGATGTCGCCGGAATACTTGATGCCGCCATCGGCGATCACCGGAATCCCGCGCTTCTGCCCTGCGCGAAACGCCTCTGAAATCGCCGTAATCTGTGGCATCCCGGCTCCGGTCACCATCCGTGTCGTGCAGATGGATCCCGGCCCGATGCCCACCTTCACCGCATCTGCGCCCGCGTCCATCAGCGCCAGCGCGCCCTCATAGGTCGCCACGTTGCCGGCCAGCAGATCCACCTCAGGGAAGCGCTTCTTGCAGTCCCGCACCGCCTCGAGCACCCGCGACGAGTGTCCATGCGCCGAATCGATCGCCAGCGCATCCACCCGGTTCTCAATCAACGCGGCCGCCCGCTCCAGAAAGTCCCCGGTCGCCCCGATTGCGCCCGCCACCCGCAGCCGCCCCTGCTCATCCTTCGAGGCATTTGGATAACGCAACTTCTTCTGGATGTCCTTGACCGTGATCAGCCCCTTCAACTCGTACGCGTCGTTGACCACCAGCAGCTTCTCCACCCGGTGCTCATGGAGGATCTCCTCCGCGCTCTCGAGCGTCGTCCCTACCGGCACGGTGATCAGATTGGCTTTGGTCATCACATCGCCGATCGGCAGATCCGTTCGCGACACAAAGCGCAGATCCCGGTTGGTCAGAATCCCCACCAGCTTGCCGGCCTTGGTCACCGGCACGCCGGAGATTTTGTAGCGGCGCATCACGTCCAGCGCATCCGCGACCGGCCGCTCCGGCTCAATAGTCACCGGATCCACGATCATCCCGCTTTCAGACCGTTTCACCTTGTCGATCTCACCGGCCTGGGCGTCGATCGACAGGTTCCGGTGCACCACGCCCAATCCGCCCTGCTGCGCCATCGCGATGGCCATCCGGCTCTCGGTCACGGTATCCATGGCCGCGGACATCAGCGGCGTTGTCAGGGTGATTCGGCGCGTCAATCGCGTCTGTGTGCTGACCTGGGTTGGAACCACATCGGAGAAGGCTGGGACCAGCAGCACATCGTCAAAGGTCAGGGCTTCAGGAACGGGGCTTTGAATCATAGCGTTCCCGAAATTGTAGTCTCCCGCACAAAGGTTGCAGGCCTGCGCACCATCGTTGCGTTGAAACTTCGCGAACCGCACGGTGAAATGCCATCAACCAGGCTGCACGATCGCCGCTGCTTTCTTTTTGGTGCAGGAGTTTTTTTGATGTCTTCTGATTTTGCTGCGTTCAACCGAAACGCCGGCTGTGGCGCCTGCCAGACCATCGGCACGAGCGCTGGTTTTGATATCACCATGGCCTTTCAGCCCATCGTGAACGTGGTGTCGGAGACCGTGTTCGCATACGAAGCCCTGGTACGCGGCGTGAACGGTGCCTCCGCGTCGCAAGTGCTTTCCCTGGTCAATGATGAGAATCGCTACGCCTTCGATCAAACCTGCCGCGTTAAATCGATCGAGCTGGCGGCCCGGCTGGGCATCGCGACAAGCGGTGCCAAGCTCTCCGTCAACTTCATGCCCGGTGCGGTGTACAGCCCCGCCGCCTGCATTCGGCGGACGCTGCAGGCGGCCCAGGAACACAGCTTCCCGCTGGAATGCATCATCTTCGAGATCATGGAGAACGAACGAGTCACGGACACAGGCCACCTGCATCGCATTGCGGAGGAGTACGCCCGTCACGGCTTCACCCTGGCTCTGGATGACTTCGGCGCCGGCTACTCAGGCCTCAACCTCCTGTCGGCGCTTGACGGGGTACGCCTCGTAAAGCTGGACGGCAAACTGATCCGTGGCATCGATCGCAATCCGCGCGCCGAGTTTGTGGTCGCGTCCACGGCGGCCATGTGCCGCGAACTGGGCATCGAGGTGCTCGGCGAGTGCGTTGAGACCGAAGGCGAGTGCGCTACCCTGCTCCGCTGCGGCATCGAGTTGATGCAGGGCTACCTCTTCGCCAGGCCCGGTCTCGAGATGCTGCCCGAGGTCAAATGGCCTGATCCCCAGGGCTACTTCCGCGATGCCCGCGCGACTAGATTGGACAACGCCTTCCAACTGACCACGACCCTAGCGTAAGACCGAAGCCGCCCCCGCGGGAGCGTGACGATCGCACGTCGCAGCACCGGGCCGACGTACCCGGTTGGCGAGCGGGAGTCGGCAGGCGCGCGTGACAACGGTATGCTGATCCTGCGGTTTTCGCGAGGAGTTTTGGTGCGTTCTGTGGGATGGTTCGTCGCGGCCTGCCTTGCCGTCAGCGGCATATGCCTTGCCCCGCTCCGCGCGCAGGCGCCGCTGCAGGCCAGGCTGGCGGCGCCGCTGGAGAGCCGGCGCGCGCTGGTGGGCGCGCCTGTGGTGGCCTCCGTCATGGTGCCGTGGGCGACCGCCGGCTGCACACTCAAGGCGGGCTCTACAGTGACCGGTCATGTCACGGCGGTGCAGTCCCTGAAACAGAGCCAACGCGAGGCAAGCCTTGCGCTCAGCTTTGATAAGGCGGACTGCAACGGGCTCCACGAGGTGCCGATCTCCCTGCTGCTGGTCGCCGTGGTGCGGGTCGAGGAGCCGGAGGCGGAGCGCCAGGCAAGCTACTACCCCGGGCTCTTCAGCACCGGAAATGGAGGGCCGCATGGCGGCGCGGCCCACTCGGCGGGCGTGTATGTCGGTGTCGGTGTGACGACCGGAGGCGGGCCGGCCAGGAAGGGTCCCAGTGGGCCGGCGTCGATCGAGTCCGGCCAGGTGATCGGGCTGAAGAGGCTGGAGCTCGGCGTCGGGACCGGTCCAGGGGGCGCCTCGGTGCTGTTCTCCAGCAGTCGTGACTTCAGCCTGGACACCCATGTCGAGCTGGTCCTGACCGCGCAGGCGCCCTCCGCAGACGGGCACACCGAAGTCGCAGAAGCCAGGCGGAACGAGACCGCGCTGCCGCTCGCAGTTCCTCCGCCACCGCCTCCGCCGGACATTAGCGAGATCTGCGCGGCGAGAGACTGCAATGTTGCCGATCTGGCAGGCGAGCCACTGGCGGCGGGTGCGGCCCTGGCCGCGCCGTTGGGGCGCTTTGGGTACAGCCTGCGCACGTACCTGCGCCAGAACTTCGATCAGGACACAACCGTCAGCTACCTTTCGCCGCAGCAGGTCCTGGTCACCTTTGACACGCACCGGCTCCGCTCCCGCTCGCCGGGCGTGTGGCCGGAGCGGGAACGGCGCCCCCTCCGCGCGGTGCTGCTGAACGCTCAGACCAGCGCCGTCGAACGGGTGGTGGACTGGACCGTCGACGGCGCCGGACCGTACCTGTGGCCCGCCGGAACGGGCCGGGTGGCCGTCCACATGGGCGGCGCGCTCCAGGTGCTGGGGCCGGATCTCGAGCCCACGGTGCGCGTTCCGGTCGAGGGCGACCTGCACTGGGTGGCCAGTTCGCCTTCCGGGGACGAGATCGCCTTTGCACTGCTGCGGGAGCGGCACACCCGCGAAACCCATGCATTTCTGCGCAATCAAACCGGCCTTGAGCCGCAGGAAGACACCGAGGTCCGGCTCATCGATCGCAGCGGCGCGGTGCGCCTCGTGCGCCCAGCCACCTCTGAGATGAAGCCGCCGATCCTTACCGACGGTGGCCGTGAGATCGTGGTCCGCCCGGAGCGGCACGGGCGCTGGCAGCTTCGCGAGCAGACGGAGAGCTCCGGCAAGGACGCGCGCACGGTTGCCACCGTGAACTCGGGCTGCGAGCCGGAGGTCACCGCGTTGTTTGAGGACGCCCTGTTCGTGGTGGGCTGCAACCAGACGAACCGCTGGTACCGGGTAATACGGAGCTCCGGTAAGACCCTACTCCTCGGCCGGGACTCCCCGGTGCAGATTGAACCGGGCGCGATCGGCAGCGAGGCCGGGGTGTATGCGGTGCGTGTGGTGCGGACCAAGCAGCCTCTCGGCGGAATGTCCTTTCGCACCAAGGATCTCAACGACGAGCAGGTCGGGGTGTACCGAATGGAGGACGGCAAGCGAATCTTGCTGGCGCGGACGGACAGCTTTCCCGAGGCCAGCCGGAACTTCGCGCTGTCGCCTGACGGACACCAACTGGCGCTTCTCACCCGGTCGGAGGTCCGCTTCTACGGCGTCGACGGTCAGCCGCATACCGCGGCGAACCCTCTGCCCGCCGCCGGGCGCTAGGGCGGCCTGGCCCCGGCCCAACGCCCCGCGTAAAGATTGCCGCTACCGAAGTGCTGACGCCCAATTGCGTCCCGGACGCGGGCGCGGTATGCTAAACCGTAGCAGACGAACGAGTCTGCCGTGGCTTCCGTGAGGGTTCCGGGAGGCGGCGGACGAGGTGAGTGGGCGATGAGCCCACTTTTTGTTTGCGGCAAAGTTGGGCAGTGAGGTGCAGCTGCCCGGATTCGGTTCCCTGCTGCAACCCGAGCCATGGCCCTGTCGATTGAGACAATTCGCGCGACCGCCGACCGCGTCGCCTCCAGCCTGGGGCTGGAGGTGGTGGACGTGGAGTTCCAGGGAGCCGGCAAGCACCGTGCCCTGCGGGTGTATGTCGAGAAGGACGCCGAGGGTCGCGCCCGACTGGCCGAGCAGGCTGCGACCGAAGAGGGTGCGGCGCTGCTGCCCAAGGGCGTTCCGGTGGAGTTGCTCTCCGGCACCACGCACGAGGATTGCGAAGCTTTTGCGCGCGACTTCGGCACCGTGCTGGACGTCGAAGACCTGGTACCCGGGGCCGAGTACACGCTCGAGGTCAGCTCGCCGGGGTTGGAGCGCAAGCTGATCAAAGCCTCCGACTACGAGCGGTTCCGGGGCAGCCTGGTCAAGGTGCAGACCTTTACCGCGGTGGAGAACAACCGGCACTTTACCGGCAGGCTGAGCGGCTTCGACGGCAGCACGCTCACCCTGGACCTCGGCGCCGTCAAACAGAAGGGCAAGAAGAAGAAAGATCTTCCGGAGAGCGCGCCGGCGGTACAGATTCCGCTCAGCAATGTAGAGCGCGCGCACCTGGTGGCGGGAATCTGAACGGCGACAAATCGCAAGATCCCCGACGGGGGATGACAAGTCATCTGGGCTGAAAAGGAAATATGAGCGTCCGGCGACGGACGCAGCCGAAAGAAGGAAGCAAGACCATGGCAAGTGCACTGTACCAATCGATTGAGCTGTTGAGCCGCGAAAAGGGGATCGACCCGGAGATCGTGGTGGGCGCCGTGGAAGACGCGATCGCGCTCGCCACCCGCAAGTACTACAAGACCGCCGAAAACATGCGCGGGGAGCTGGACCGTGAGTCGGGCGAGATCCGCGCGTATGTGTTCAAGACCGTGGTGGAGACCGACGATCAGGTGGAGGACGAGGAGAACCAGCTGACGCTGGATGAGGCCCGCGAGATGGCCCCCGAGGCCGAGGCGGGCGCGGAGTTGCGCTTCTACAAGGACACTACCCCGCTGGGCCGGATCGCCGCGCAGATGGCCAAGCAGGTCATCTTTCAGAAGGTACGCGAGGCGGAGCGGGACACCATCTTCAACGAATACGGGGACCGGATCGGCGAGGTCCTGAACGCCACCGTGAAGCGGCTGGAGCCGATGGACGTGATCTTCGACCTGGGCAAGGCCGAGGCACGGATGCCCAAGCGGGAGCAGTCGCGGCTGGAGTCGTTTTCGGTCGGCGAGCGCGTCCGGGTGGTGCTGCTGCGGGTGGACCGCGCGGCTAAGGGACCGCAGGTGATCGTGAGCCGGGCCGCGCCCGCGCTGGTGCAGAGCCTCTTCCAGAGCGAGGTGCCGGAGATCTATGACAGCACGGTGACGGTGCGGGCGATCGCGCGCGAGGCCGGCGAGCGGACCAAAATCGCCGTGCAGTCGCGCGACAAGGACGTGGATCCGGTGGGCGCGTGCGTGGGCATGAAGGGCATGCGCGTGCAGTCGATCATCCGCGAGCTGCGGGGCGAAAAGATCGACATCATCGAGTACTCGGACGAGATCACGACCTTTGCCGAGAAGGCGCTGCAGCCGGCCAAAGTAAGCCGCGTCTCGATCGCCGACCTGACCGACAAGCAGCTGGAGGTTATCGTCGACGACACGCAACTGTCGCTGGCCATCGGCAAGAAGGGTCAGAATGTGCGGCTGGCGGCGAAGCTGCTCGGCTGGAAGATCGACATCAAGAGCGAAGAGGAGAAGCGGCAGGAGGTCGAGCAGCAGATGCAGGCCATGCAGGGCGCTCCGCAGACCCCGATCGAGCAGGTGACCGAGCTGGGTGAGACGGTGCTGGAGAAGCTGATCGCCGCGGGCATCACCACCGTGGAGCAGCTGGCGGACATGACCGAAGAGGAGCTGGGCGAGGTACCCGGCATCGGCGAGCGGTCGGTGGAGCGCATCGCCACCTCCGTGCGCCATTACTTCGGCCACTACGAAGAGGGCGAGGCGCGGCCGACCGACGCGCCGGTGCCGGAGGCCGTGCTCCCGCTGGGCGAAGAAGCCATAGCCGCCGCGGCCGCATCAGATGAGGCGGGGGACGAGGTTCATTCGATGACAAGAACGCCGGAGGAGATTTTGGCGGAGCAGGCGGCGGAGGCCGGAGGCGTAACCGAGGTCAATGAGTTTTCGACCGAAGACATCGCCGCTGCCGAAGACGCGATGTCGCGCCTGGACGCCAACGATGCCGCCGACGCGCGCGAGTCCGAGATCGAGCTGAACAACGACTCGATGGATGAGCTGGTAGAGCAGGCACAGAACTTTTCGGACGAGGGTATCGACTCGGACGAACACGACAGAAGGTAGCGAGCGTAGCGTCGGCACTTGCAACAAAACCGCTCGCCTTCGACCCGTCAGTCCCTTTCCGCTTGAGCGCTCACCCCCGCGTTCGCGGAAAGGGCTGGCAAATTTCTCATTTCAGGGGATAATACCCTTGGATCAACCTCTATCCCGCACACGAATGGGGCTGCTATGACCAGCTAGGCGCGAAGGGAAGTTTTTGGAAAAGGACCGGATGAGCAAAGTTCGTATCAACGATCTGGCAAGAGAGCTAGAGGTTAAGAGCAAGACGATTCTGGATGCTCTGACCGCGGTCGGCGTCGCCGAAAAGAAGACGCATTCGAGCTCCATCGAGGAAGACGAGGCGGAGAAGGTTCGCGGGTATGTGAACCGCGGCAGCCGCCCCACCGGGGGCGTGCGCGCGCAGCCTGCGGAAGCGCGACAGGACTTCAACCTGTCTCATATCTCCAAACCGGGCGATGCC
>CAXTWN010000072.1:0-8545 GCA_964248055.1 uncultured Acidobacteriaceae bacterium
TCTCGTCGATCTTCTGTCGCCACCAGGCGATGACCTGCGGGTCGAGTGGGTCGAAGGTGCTCAGGCCCCCAATCATCTGGGGGCTGGACAGATCCACAGAGAGCGAAAGCTTGATGCCCCAGGGCCGGAAGACGTCCGCAACGCGGGCGAACTCACGTAAGTGTTCAGTCGTGAGCGTTCGTAAATCTGCGTTCACGTTATTGATGTTGCAGCCGTTGAGGCCGACCGAGGCGAGCAGCCGCGCGTACTCTCCAGCGCGGGTGAGGTCGGCGCGGACGTGGCCGTCCTCGAAGAAGATGGAGGGGCCGGCGTAGCCGCGCTCGACGGTGCCGTTGGGGTTGTCCCATTGGTCGACCCAGCGGATGGGGGCGGCGGGGGCTTGGGTTTCAAACGCCGGAATGGCTTTCTGCGCAGCAATCAGTTCGAGGAGGTGGAAAACTGCGAAGAGTTCGGCCTGAGGGGTGGCACCCGTGATGTACACATTGCGCCGCTTGGCTCCCGGGAACACGTCGCCGATCGCGATGCGATACCCCTCGGCGGGCAGTTCAAGTCTCGGCTGCGGAAGCGGTTCGGCCGCGTACTGATCCCAGTCCACATCGGACAGGGCTCCGAGTTGAATCCACCCTTTTTCTGAACCGTTCGTGTCCTGCGTGATGGTAAACGGGCGACCGAGCATGGATGACAGTCCACACCTCAGCTCTTCTGCCGCGTTCCGTTCGGCCGGAGAACTCGAGCGCACGAGAATTTGCGAGGGAAGAGCGGCGTATGTGTCCGGGTTCGAGATCGGGGCGTAGCGCAACCAGCCGGCGGAGCCGTCTTCGGCGTGCAAGGGCGCGGAGAGGGCTAAGGCCGCAGCAGCAAGGGCACCGAGGTGACAGCCGAGCCGCGTTCTCATGGCACCTCTCTTGCCCGCTGCATCAGCTCTTCCATGCTGCGGGGCGGATCGCCGCTTTCGAGCATGGCCCGGAAAAGGGTGTACGGATCTGTCTTGGATCCCGTCTTGCGCAGAGTTCGTTCGTCGTTGATCCAGGCATAGACGATCACCTTCTCTTTGCTGGCGAACCGGTAAAAGAGGCGATAGCGTTCGTGGAACTTTGCCCGGAACCAGTGCCGATTCGTCGCGCCAAGCGTGTTGCCTTGCCGGACCTCCGCCGCATTGGGATCCCGTGGAATCACCTCCCGGATGTACCGGTTGATGGTCGCGAGGAGCTTGGTGGCCGGCTCGTTGCGGTAGCCGTCCGGATCTCTACGGGCCAGGGCTTCAACCCGATCTGTTAAGCGTCGTAACTGTGCGTCAAAAAGCGGATGAGCATACAGCTTCCATCCATTCACGACCATCTACAACAGACCCTCGTCCCCCAGATCCTCTTTGAGCGAGACGGCGACTCCGCCTGTGAGGCGATCGATACGAGCAGCGAGATCGGTATCGAGTTCTCGGATACTGTGAGGCGATGCGGCGATATCCTGACCCAAAAACGCGAGAAAGGAAGCCATCACCGGGTCACCCTTCTCCCCTGTCTCGGATTCGGCGCTCACCAACATCTGCCCTGGGGCAATCACCCGAGCGGTGACCTGACCGTTGAACTCGGGGTGGCTCTTGAACAGGGCACCTTCAAAGCGGAACCCGAGGGAGTTTCCCGTCTTCGTTCGCTTTCCATGGTAGGCCATGGACTGGGCTGGAGTCCTTGAGCCTGAAGGCTTGGCTTTGGCTGTCGGCATGATGCCCCCTGAAGGCTCAATGTTAGCACGTTTGTGCTTACGCTCTAGAAGTAGCGGCTGACCAGGTTCTCCAGGCGTTCCTGCTTGCCGGAACGGGGTTGGGGGTCGAGGTTGGCGGCTTCGGTCTTGGCGGCGATGGCGTCCAGCGTCATCTCGCCTCGGAACATGGCCTGCGCGTCGGGGGTGTTCCAGCCGGCGTAGCGTTCGTCGACCGCCTTCTGCAGCAGGCCCTCTTCGTAGAGCTTGGCGGCGTTGAGGAAGGCGCGGGCGCACATGTCCACGCCGCCCACGTGAGCGAGGATGAGGTCTTCGGGCTCGATGGACTGACGCCGGACCTTGGCGTCGAAGTTCATCCCGCCCTGGCCCAGGCCGCCGGCCTTGAGGACGTAGTACATCGACATCGTCATGGAGTAGAGGTCGATGGGGAACTGGTCGGTATCCCAGCCCAGCAGCGGGTCGCCGCGGTTGATGTCAAGCGAGCCAAGGATGTTGAGGTCGCCCGCGGTGGCGATCTCGTGCTCGAAGCTGTGCCCCGCGAGCAGCGCATGGTTGGCTTCGAGGTTCATCTTGACCTCGTCCTCCAATCCGAACTTCTTCAGGAAGCCGTACACCGTGGCGGTGTCGAAGTCGTACTGGTGCGCCGTGGGTTCCTTGGGCTTGGGCTCAATCAGGATCTGGCCGGTGAAGCCAATCTTTTTCTTGTATTCGACGACCATGGTGAGAAAGCGGCCGAACTGTTCGAGCTCGTGCTTCATGTCCGTATTGAGCAGGGTCTCGTAGCCTTCGCGCCCGCCCCAGAGGACGTAGTTCTCGCCGCCCAGCTGCTTGGTGACGTCCATGCAGTGCTTCACGATGGTGGCGCTGTAGGCGAAGACGTCGGGGTCGGGGTTGGTGGCCGCGCCCGACATAAAGCGCGGGTTGGAAAAGAGATTCGCAGTGCCCCAGAGCAGCTTGGCTTTGGAGTCGGTCATGCGCGTGCCGAGGTAGTCGGCCATGGCGTGGAAGTTCTTGAGCGAGGCGCTGAGGGTGTCGGCCTCCGGCGCGATGTCGCGGTCGTGGAAGGTGAAAAAAGGCAGGTCGAGGACGCGGAACAGATCAAAGGCCGCGTCCGCCTTGTCGCGCGCAGCCTGCATGGGGTCCGCGGTGTTCTTCATCCAGGGGCGCACGATGGTGGGCGCGCCGAAGGGGTCGCTGCCGTTCATCGCAAAGCTGTGCCAGTAGGCGACGGCGAAGCGCAGGTGCTCGCGCAGGGGCTTGCCGAGAACCACGCGGTCGGCGTCGTAGTAGCGGTAGGCGAACTCGTCGTTGCCGACGGTTCCCGCGTAGCGCACGGTGGGGAACGGCGAAAAGATGGTTTCAGTCACAAAGACTCCCGAAGGCGAGAACTTCAAGATCCAGGACTCCCACGTTAGCACCGCGAAGGGGTAATTGTCCGAGGCGAAATAAAGAAACGGCGCGGGCTATAGTCTTCGTGGGTCGCAACCTCCGGTTTGGCCGATGAGAAGGCAGACGCGGAGTTTCGTGGCGTACGCGAGGGCAACGCAGCGGGTTGGGGGCGAGATGTATTTAGGGATTGACTGTGGGACACAAGGGACCAAGGCGCTGGTGGTGGATGACGCGGGGCAAACCCTGGGCAGCGGCTATGCGCCGCATCAGCTGGTGGAGCGGGCATCCGGCGCCCGCGAGCAGGAGCCGCAGTGGTGGGTGGACGCGCTGCGGATGTCCGTGAAGCAGGCCCTGGCAGGGGTGCCGGCAGCTACGGACGTCCGGGCGTTGGGGGTTTCCGGGCAGCAGCATGGGCTCGTGGTGCTGGACGAGCGGCTGGAGGTGATCCGGCCCGCGAAGCTGTGGAACGATACCGAAACGGCGGGGCAGAATGCGGCGCTGATCGAGCGCTTCGGGGGCCGGCAGGCGTTCTTTGAGCGCTTCGGGCTGGTGCCGCTGACCGGGTATACCGTCTCCAAGCTGCTCTGGCTGGCCGAGCGCGAGCCGGAGAGCTTCCGTCGCATCCGGCACATTTTGCTGCCGCACGAGTACCTGAACCTCTGGCTGACGGGACGGATTGCCGCGGAGTCCGGCGATGCGTCGGGGACGGCGTTCTTCGACTCGCGGACGCGGGGGTGGATTGGCGAGATCCTCGATGCCATCGACGGGGGAACGGGGCAGCTTGTGCGCGCGCTGCCGCCGCTGGTGAGCGCCGAAGACGTCGTGGGCACGCTGCGGCCGGAGGTGGCCGAGGAGCTTGGGCTGCCCGCGGCGTGCGTCGTCTCGGCCGGGGGTGGCGACAACATGATGGGCGCCATTGGGACGGGCAACGTGCGCGAGGGCGTGGTGACGCTAAGCCTGGGTACGTCGTCCACGGTGTACTCCTTCCGGTCGGAGCCGCTGCTGGACCCGACCGGGAGCGTGGCGCCGTTTTGTTCGTCGTCGGGCGGATGGCTGCCGCTGGTGTGCACCATGAATGCGACCAACGTGGTGACGCAGACCCTGCGGGTGCTGGGCAGGACCGTGGCCGACATCGATGCCGCGCTCCAGGCGACCGGACCCGGCGCGGAGGACCTCACGTTTCTGCCCTTTCTGAACGGCGAGCGCACGCCGGATCTGCCTGAAGCACGAGGGTCGCTGGTGGGGATCTCGGCGAATAACTTCACGCCAGAGAACCTCATTCGCGCGGCGGTGGAAGGCGTGAGCTTTGGGGTGTTGCGGGGGCTGGACCTGATCCTGGACGGAGAGCCCGCGGAGCGCATCCGGGTCATCGGCGGCGGCGCGCGCTCGGCAGGCTGGCGGCAGTTGCTGGCCGACGCGACCGGCGCCGCGATCGAGGTACCGGTGCAGGAGGAGGCCGGGTGCCTGGGCGCGGCGATGCAGGCCATGGTGGCCTATGCGCTGCAGGCGGGCGAGCCGCAGACCTTCGCCGGGGTGGCCGAGCGCTGTGTGCAGATCGATGCAGCGAAGACGGCCCTGCCGCACGCGGCCCTGCGCGAAGGGTACGACCGCGCAAGAGCGCTGTATCGCAAGCGCCTCGGCGAGATATACAGTGTGTGAGTCACGACGGACACAAATGCCTCGACGCCGGCAGCTAACGTCTTGACACTGGTCCTTCGCGCTGCCTATATTTTGCGGCGGCGAATAACAAAGGCAGCAAGACGTACCCGCAGGTCCTTGGATTCTGCGCACCCCCCTTGTTTCTAGGAACGCGATGGTACCCGCAGCTCTTCTCCTTGTATTCGTCGGTCAACTCACGCAGCTTTCGCCGGTCGATGTCCTGATCCTGGTGCTGTACTTCGCTGTGGTCATCTTCATTGGCTTCTATGTCAAGGGATCCACCAACACCAGCGAGGAGTTCTTCCTGGCGGGGCGCGAGATGAGCGCGTGGATCGCCGGGTTGAGCTTCGTCTCGGCGAACCTCGGCTCGCTGGAGCTGATGGGCTGGGCGGGTTCGGCCTACCAGTACGGCATTCTGGCCATGCACTGGTACTGGATCGGCGCGATCCCGGCGATGCTGTTTCTGGGCATCGTCATGATGCCGTTCTATTACATCTCCAAGACGCACTCGGTGCCGGGGTACCTGCAGCTGCGCTTTGGCGAGGGCGCGCGCGGTCTGGCGGCGGGCAGCTTCGGCCTGATGACGATCCTGATGTCCGGCGTGAATATGTACGCCATGGCCATCGTCATGCAGACCGTGCTGGGCTGGAACATCACCTTTTCTATCTGGGTGGGCGCGATCACGGTGGCCATCTACGTGATGCTGGGTGGCCTGCGGTCCGCCATCATCAACGAGGTGCTGCAGTTTGTGCTGATCTGGGCCGGCGCGGCGCTGATCCCCATCCTTGGCCTGGTGGAGGCCGGCGGCTGGACCAATCTGAAGGCGCAGATCGCGCATAACGTCGGCTCGACCAACTACACGCATCTCTGGTCCACGCTGGGCCACTTCAACACCAACCCGATGGGTGTGAACTGGGTCGGCATCATCTTCGGCCTGGGCGCGATCGTCTCGTTCGGCTACTGGACGACGGACTTCCTCGTGGTGCAACGCGTGCTGAGCGCCAACAACCTGCGCGCGGCCAAGATGGCCCCGGTGATCGGCGCGGCGTTCAAGATGGCCGTGCCCTTGATCGTCATCGTGCCGGGCCTCATTGCGCTGGGGCTCACCAAGGACGGCCACCAGATCTATCAGTTGGTGCCGGGCGACGTGGCGGTCCGGACCGGCCAGCACGCCTACGATCAGGTGCTGCCGCTGATGCTGATCCGGTACTGCGGTCCCGGTCTGCTGGGGCTGGGCATCACCGCGCTGGTCGCCGGCTTCATGAGCGGCATGGCCGGCAACATCTCGGCCTTCTCCACGGTGTGGACCTACGATCTCTACGGCGCGTACATGAACAAGCGCGCCAGCGACAAGCACTACGTGGCCATGGGGCGTTGGTCCACCGTCGTGGGCATGCTGATCTCCATTGCGACGGCGTACCTGGTCAGCCATGCGGCCTCCATCATGGATTACGTGCAGGCGCTGTTCTCGTTCTTTATCGCGCCGCTCTTCGGCACCGTGATCCTCGGCATGCTGTGGACGCGGGCGACCAAGGCGGGCGGCTTCTGGGGCCTCCTGTGCGGCACCCTAAGCTCGATCAGCATGTTCCTCTACACCAGCACCGGCGACGTCGCGCACAAGGCCCATGCGCTGGCCCAGGTGGCGCTGTCCAAAGACGCGCAGCCGATGGCGGAGAACCTGTACCGCGCGCTGTGGAGCTGGCTGATCTGCGTGGCCGTAACCGTGATCGTCAGCCTGGTGACCAAGCCGCGGCCCATCGCGGAGCTCGACGGCCTAGTCTATGGGGCGACCAAGATCCCGAGCGACGGTTCGCTCACGCTGTGGCAGAAGCCGGTGTTCTGGGCCGCCGTCGTGGGCCTGGTGTTTCTTGGCTTGAACCTCGTCTTCTTCTAGCGCGGCGGCACGTGGGCAGTTCGTAGGGTTCAGCACCCCGTGAGTTTCCGGGCACAGGAGGGTACACGATGGCCGAAGGTACAGGACGCGGCGAGATGCTTTCGATCTGGTTCTTTGTGGGCGCAATGACGCTGTTGTACGGCCTCGTGCTGCTGCCCTGGGGACTTTACGAGTGGAACCATCCGCCGGCCAACGAGGTGGCGCTGGGCTGGCTGACGCAGCTGCATCCGACGTTCTGGTGGGGGCTGCTGCTGACCTTGTTTGGCGGGTTCTATGTCTTCCGCTTCCGCCCTCGCAGGGCCGAGAGAGACGTCGCCTAGCCGGTGTTTGAACAGAAGCTGTGATGTGCATGACGCGCACATCGGGAAGTGCTCCGTTGCCCCCCGGCGGCACCGCAATCCTCTAGCTGTCCTCAAATGTGGCTGCGGCGTTCACAAGGGGCAGATCCGTTCTTTGCTGAGCATTGATCTTGGGAGTTGTTTCTATGCGTATGTCTTTTGCTGCCGTGTTTCTGGCCGGCTTGCTGCCGCTCGCCGCCGCCGTAGGTCAGGGTCAGAAGCTGCCGTATCAGGACCCGTCGCTGCCGCCCGCCCAGCGTGCTGCCGATCTTGTCTCCCGCATGACGCTGGAAGAGAAGGCGGCGCAGAGCATCAACACGGCGCCCGCGATTCCGCGGCTGGGCGTGCCCGCGTATGACTACTGGAGCGAGGGTCTGCACGGGGTGGCGCGCTCGGGCTATGCCACGCTGTTTCCACAAGCGGTGGGCATGGCGGCGACCTGGGATGCCCCGCTGCTTGGCCGGGAAGGCGAGGTAGTCTCAATCGAGGCGCGCGCCAAATACAACGAGGCCGTACGCGCGGACATTCACAGCATCTACTTCGGGCTGACCATCTGGTCGCCCAACATCAACATCTTTCGCGATCCGCGCTGGGGCCGCGGGCAGGAGACCTACGGCGAGGACCCCTTCTTGACCGCGACGCTGGGCACCCAGTTCGTGCGCGGGCTGCAGGGCGACGATCCTCGCTACTACCGCGTGATCGCCACGCCCAAGCACTACGCCGTGCACAGCGGGCCGGAGTCGGAGCGGCACCGCTTCGACGTGGACCCCTCGCCGCATGATCTGTGGGATACCTTTCTGCCGGCGTTTCGCGCGACGATCGTGGACGCCAAGGCCGACTCCATCATGTGCGCCTATAACGCGATCGACGGCAAGCCGGCGTGTGCCAGCGATCTGCTGCTGAAGCAGGTGCTGCGCGGCGACTGGCAGTTCAAGGGCTTTGTGACCTCGGACTGCGGGGCCGTGGATGACTTCTTCGAGAGCAATGGGCACCGCTACTCGCCGGACCGGGAGCATGCGGCGGCCGCGGGTGTGCTCAGCGGCACGGATACCAACTGCGGCAACACCTACCTGGCGCTGCCCGCGGCGGTGAAGGGGGGGCTGCTAACCGAGGCCGACCTGAATACCGCTGTGGCACGCCTGTTTGAGGCGCGCATCCGGTTGGGGCTGTTCGATCCTCCCAGCCAGATGCCCTATGCTGCGGTGCCGTACACCGAAGTCGGCTCGCCCGCGCACCGCGCGCTGGCGCTGCAGGCGGCGCGGGAGTCGATCGTGCTGCTGAAGAACGACCGCGGCGTGCTGCCGCTGGCGCCGTCCATCAAAACCCTTGCCGTGCTGGGACCGAACGCGGCATCGCTGGCCAGTATCGAGGGCAACTACAACGCTGTGCCCAAGGACCCGATTCTGCCGCTCGACGGACTGCGGGAGCAGTTTCCGCATGCAAGAATCCTCTACGCGCAGGGTGCGCCGTACGCCGAGGGGCTGCCGCTGCCCATGCCGCGCACGTTGTTCCATCCCGCGCACGGAGCCCATGAGCAGGGGCTCAAGGG
>CAXTWN010000072.1:8555-9306 GCA_964248055.1 uncultured Acidobacteriaceae bacterium
GGGCGAGTACTTTGCCAACACGGATTGGTCGGGCAAGCCGGTGGCGACGCGCACGGATGCGCAGATCGACTTTGACTGGAACGCCGCCAGTCCCGTCGAAGGCCTGGTGCAAAGCGCGTTTTCGGTGCGCTGGACGGGCGAGATCCAGGCGCCCGCACCCGGGGATTACCCCGTGACGATCCTGCTCGCGCACTGCTACCCCTGCCGCGACGCCGAGAGCTACACCATCAGCGTGGATGGCAAGCGGCTGAGCTCGTTCGGGACTCCGGAGACGCTGGAGTCTCGCGGTTCTGAGACGCCCATGGCCACGTTGCACCTCCCCGACACGCAGCCCCACGCCTTCGAGATCCGGTATGCCCACCATGCGAAGCTGTACGGCGGCGGGCTGACCCTGAGCTGGATCCCGCCCACAGCGGTGCTGCTGGACGAGGCCAAAGCAGCCATGGCGCAGGCCGATGCCGTGGTGGCGTTTGTGGGCCTGTCGCCGGAGCTTGAGGGCGAGGAGATGACGATCCACACCGAGGGCTTCTCCGGGGGTGACCGTACCGACATTAAGCTGCCCGCGGCGCAGCAGTGCCTGCTGGAAGCCGCCGGCGCGAGCGGCAAGCCGGTCGTCGTCGTGTCGCTCAGCGGCAGCGCCATCGCGTATACCTGGGCCAAACAGCACGCAGCGGCGCTCTTGCAGGCGTGGTACCCGGGGCAGGCCGGCGGGCCGGCGCTCGCGGAGGTCTTGAGCGGGCGCCCCAATCCC
>CAXTWN010000072.1:9316-16271 GCA_964248055.1 uncultured Acidobacteriaceae bacterium
CCGGCGGACGGCTGCCGGTGACCTTCTACGCCTCCGTCGATCAGCTGCCGTCGTTCACCGACTACAGCATGAAGAGCCGGACCTACCGGTACTTCACCGGCGAGCCGCTGTTCCGCTTCGGGTACGGGCTCAGCTACTCGCAGTTCCGGTACGCGCACCTGAAGCTTTCCAGGCAGACGCTGCACGCGGGCGAGACGCTGATCGCCGAGGCGGACGTCACCAATACCAGCCAGCGCCCCGGGGATGAGGTCGCGGAGCTTTATCTGACCCCGCCCGCCGAGAGCAACGGAGGGCTTTCGCCCAGGGTGCAGCTGGAGGGCTTTCAGCGCGTGCACCTGCGCGGCGGCGAGACCCGGCACCTGACCTTTACGCTGGACGCGCGGCAGCTCTCCGAGGTGGACGCCGCGGGGAATCGCAGCGTGCAGGCCGGTGCCTATGGGTTGTCGGTGGGGGGCGCGCAGCCGAAGGATCCTGCCGCACCTGCCGCGGTGCAGACGGCGAGCTTCAGCATCGAAGGGCAGGAGCACTTGCCGCACTAAGGTGCGGGTTGTGTTTGTGCGCTGGGGTGCCCGGCGCAGAATGCGGGGGGCTCTCCGCTACGCGAACGGTTAGCCGTTCGCTCCGGTCGAGAGGACGCGTCTGTGATATGCGCGAGGCGTTAATTCGCGCACAGCGCTTCAGAGCACGGGCAGGTTGTCTTCCGCGGCGAGGTCGTCCACGCTGATCTTCAGCGCGGTGCCGAGTTTGCGGTAGTTTTCCCGCCATTCGCGGCTCCAAAAGCGGCTGTCCGGATGGCGCAGCAGGTCGTTCCAGATGTTTTGCGCCTGCCACAGGTTGGAGGGCGCGGGCAGGGTGCGCAGGCTGTTCGCAATGGCGAGCGCCTCCGCCATGACGTTCATCTTCTGCGCGTGGGCGGCGGCTTCCAGCGCGACCATGGCGCGCTTCATGCGGCCGTCGGCGGCGTAGCTCAGGACGGCGGTGTCCAGGGTGACATTGTCCATCTCGGCGCGGCGCAGCAGGCGCGCGACCTCGGCGGCGTCGTAGTTGTCGGCCTCGAGCGCACGGCGCAGGCTGGCGTTGATGGCGAAGCTGGCGGTGAGAGCAAGCGCAGGCGGCGCGGGCACGCTGGTCTCCCCGAGGAAGTGAAGCAGCGTGGCGTGCTCCTCGTAGATGCGCATCAGCGAATCTTCCACCTCGGAGAGCGTTTGGTTCAGGATGCTCTTGAGGATGCGGTGCTGTTCGTCCGCGAAGAGCGAGGTGAGCGAGTAGACCGTGGAGCCGAAGAAGCCGTCGATCAGCCGGATGAGCTCGGGGAGGTTGGCGCGGCGGATGGCAACGCGCGCTGCCGCATCGAAGTTGGCCCAGGCGTCCGCATCCTCGGGCAGGAAGCGTTTCACGGCGGCAGAGAGGTTCTGGTCGCCAAGGTGCAGCACGGCGAAGCAGATCTCCTCGCACTCCTCGGTGACGCGCGACTTCAGCCGCGCGCGGCCCAGCCCTACGCGGCCGCGGCCTGAGGTGAGTACCTCATAGCTGTGCCGTTTGACGTCAAAACAGAAGATCTCGCCGGTGTCCGGGTAGGACCGGAACATGGAGGAGATAGCATAGTGCGCACCGACGTGTTCCAGATCGAGCCGCGCCTTTTCCACCCACCTGCTGTAGACCTGCGCACCGTCGCCCTGCTCCGGCAGGTTGCTCTTTGCCCGTTGCAAGACTTGAACGAACTCGGCCTCGAGCGCGACGCCCTCGTCGCCAAAGAGCTTGGCGGCGAGCTGCAGCACCCGGCCGGCGTAGGCGATGATCTGCACTGTCTCGATGCCGGAGATCTCATCGAAAAACCAGCCGCAGCTGGTGTACATGAGTTGGGTGTGGCGTTCCAGTTCGAGCAGTTCGAAGCACTGCACCCGCTCCGCGGGTGTGAGCGTATGCGTGGCGTGGTCGCTGAGGAAGCGGTCGACGTTGGCGGGACGGCGGTTGAGGACGACGTGGATGTAGGCGTCGCGCGCCCGCCACAGGTCCTTGAGTAGCGGGGCGGCGACTTGCTCGGCGAGCGGGGCGGTGCGGTCGCGCAGCAGGTCGAGCGCCTCGCGCAGCGGCCCGCGCCAGGCCTGGTTCCACCCCGGCTTGCCGCCGCTGCAGCCGCAGTCGGAGCGCCAGCGCTCCACGCCGTGAAAGCAACTCCAGGAGCTGTTTTCGACGACCTCGGCCTCCCAGCGCGGTGGAAACTTCGCCAGGAACTCGCCGTAGTTGGTGGGCTGCGCCAGGCCGTTGGCTTCGATCCAGTGCATGGCGTAGCTGAGCGCCATCTCGCCGCGACGATGGTGATGGCCGTAGCTTTCGCCGTCGGTGGCGACGTGGGCGAGCTGCGGCTCTCCGGCATCGTCGTCGGAGCGCGCATGCGAGCGGAGGCTGCCGAGGATGCGTTTGCCGAAGTCCTCGCCGGAGTTCAGCAGACCCTCAAAGGCGATGGCGCGGGAGGCCGGGCCGTCATAGAAGAACACCGCGAGGGAGCGACCCTCGTCCAGCCGGACGAGGTACGGGCGGGTGGAATCGACGGTGGCGTTGGGGGTAGGCGTCCAGGGGAGGTCGGCGCCGTCAGCGTCCGCGCGCGGCAGGCGGCGCACACGGGCGCACTGGTTGGGCGCCAGAATGGTGAACTGGATGCCCTCCTGCGCCATCAGGTCAAGCACGTTGCGGGAGACGGCGGTCTCGGCCAGCCACATACCTTCGGGCTTGCGGCCGAAGCGGTGCTCGAAGTCGGCGATGCCCCAGCGGATCTGGGTGCGGGCGTCGCGCTCGGAGGCCAGCGGCATGATGATGTGGTTGTAGACCTGGGCGAGCGCGGAGCCGTGACCGCTGAAGCGCTCGGCGCTCCCGCGGTCGGCGTCCAGGATCATGCGGTAGGTGCGCGAGGCATGGATCGCCAGCCAGCTCAGCAGCGTAGGGCCGAAGTTGTAGCTCATGCGCGCATAGTTGTTCAAGATGCGCGTGATCTCGCCGTCCTTGTTGGTGATGCGCGAGGCGCCGTTGGGGGCGTAGCACTCGGCGGTGATGCGCTCGTTCCAGTCGTGGAAGGGGCTGGCCGACTCCTGCACCTCCACCGTCTCCAGCCAGGGATTCTCCCGGGGCGGCTGGTAAAAGTGCCCGTGAACGCAGATAAAACGTCCCGGGGTCACCGGTTTCGGTGCGGGGGCGGGGAGCGGAGCTTCTTGCACAGGCACGATGGGGTGGGGCCTCAGAAGTTCTTAGTGTAGCCGCTGCCCGGGAGCGGAGGAGCGGTCGTCAATCGTTACCCTAGGGCAGGGAGGGCGCCCGCGCTATGCCACTTGGGTCGGAGAGCCGATGTACTTCGGGCGTGTGAAGAGGCACCTCGGTGGGCGCGGAGACGTGTCAGCGCCGTGCGGGGCGGAGGCGTGCGTCGAGC
This sequence comes from uncultured Acidobacteriaceae bacterium, assembly GCA_964248055.1. Classification (GTDB taxonomy): domain Bacteria; phylum Acidobacteriota; class Terriglobia; order Terriglobales; family Acidobacteriaceae; genus Granulicella. Next base: position 12,738 of record CAXTWN010000072.1, read on the forward strand.
AGAGCGACCACGGCGATCGCGATCCAGTACGCGGCGATGGCGCCCAGGGTGAAGTAGCGGCCGAGCAGAAGCTTGCCCCCGAGGGTGTCGCGGAAGCGGTCGAGCAGCGGCAGGTGAACCCGCTTGAAGAGCTCGACGGCGAGGGCGATCGTCCCTGCGAGGAGACCGAGGCAGGCCGAAGACCGCCGGGGTAGCAGCGATGCGACGACCCAGTAGACGGCCATGGCCCAGAGCGCCGAGCCGCCGTACTTGAAGGCGAACGGCGGGAAATGCAGCGGAGCGAGCCGCCAGACGAGACCGGCCGGTACCGTCGCGCCCAGCAGCAGGGCACAGGCGAGCCTACGGGCCCGGGTGGCGCTGTCCGGCGACGGGGCTGAAGGCTTGGACAGCACCGATTACTCCGGCTGGACGAGTTTGCCCGCGGCGAGGTCGCAGGCACGCCATAGGTACCAGCTGGCGACCGAGCGCCAGGGCGCCCACTTCCGTGCGCGACGCTCCATGACCTCGGGCCTGGGCAGCAGGTCAGGGGTGACCTTTGCGTCCGGTTGGAGGCCCTGGAAGGTCAGCGCAAAGCCTTTGCGGACGCCGTAGTCGCTTACCGGCAGCACGTCCGGCCGGCCAAGGCGGAACATGAGGAACATCTCGACCGTCCAGCGGCCGATGCCGCGCACCTGCGTGAGGTGCCCGATGATGTCTTCGTCGGCCATGCGCTTGATCCGGGCGAGCGAGGGGACGGTGCCGTCAAGGGTCTTGGCGGCAAGATCCCGCAGCGCCAGGGCCTTGTTGTTGGAAAGGCCGGCGGCGCGGAGCTGCTCGTTGGGGCAGTCGAGGATGTGCTGGGCGGAGGGGTGTTTGCTGAGGCTGCCTTCCTCTTGCAGGACTGGCTCGAAGCTGGCGAGGAGTTTGCTGTGGATGGCGGCGGCCGCTTTGCCGTGCAGCTGCTGGTAGAGGATGGAGCGAAGGAGCGCCTCGAAGGGAGACTGCTGGGCGGGGAGCTTGAGGGTGAAGGGCCCGGCACGCTCGATCAGCCGCGCGAGCTTGGGATCGGCCGCCGAAAGTGCGCGCACCGCCTCGGCCGGATCGTAGGGCGGCTTGCGTGTGCGAGGGTGGGGGTCGGGCATGGCGGGGTCAATGCCTGTCGAGCTTGTTATAACTACGTTATAATCAGAGTATGCAACTCAAGGTTCGCAAGATCGGGAATGGATACGGCGTGCTCCTGCCCAAACAACTGCTCGAAGAGATGGCGGTCGCTGAGGGTTCGGTGCTGAATGTCGAGAAGCACGAGGGTGTGTTTCAAATGACCCCTGTCGACGAGGAGTTTACACGTCAGGTAGAGGCCTTTTTGCGCACCGAGGCACTGCATCGGAATACCTATCGTGAGTTGGCGAAGTAGAACATGAGTGAAGAGCCCGACATCGGAGTCTCTTTCGTCCTCCTGGACGTTCTGCGCAATGTTCATGGCCGGTTGGTCGAAACCTATGGTGGGCTGTCTGGCGTGCGTGACGAGAACGCGCTGGCGTCGGCGATTGCCAGACCCAAGCAGCTAGCCCACTATGCGGGGGTAACCTCCATCCCCGTCCTGGGCGCCTCTCTGTCGTGGGCGCTCCTACGGAACCACGTGTTCACGGACGGCAATAAGCGGATCGCATTCGCGGCGCTCGCGCTCTTTGCCGAGCGTAACGGCTACCGGCTCACCTGCTCGGAGGTCGAAGAGACCGCGATGGTGCTGCGCGCGGCGGCCAGTGAGATCACCGAGGAGCAGTGGACGGCATGGGTCGAGGGTGTGGTCGCGCGGAAGGAAGTCGGACCGTAGCGGACGCATTTATTGCCTGGATACGGGCGCCTTGCGGAAATTTCTGCGCAAAGTGTGGCTTGGAGCAAATGGTCCAAATCTGCGATTCGATAATCGCGGTGAAACCGGGCCGGCCCTTGCGCAACATGTCCGCTTCGTGGTCCGATGGGGTTCAAACGAGCACTGCTATACTCTCGTTTCTATAGAGCAAGCAACGGGCTCTCGCCTGCAGCGATGGCGGCCAAGGCGGCTGCGAGCCGCAGTGTGTGGGCCAGGGATGGGCGCACGACCAACATAGTTCGGCCATGTACGTATTGGCCGGCGGCGGCAGGAACGCACGCATGGCGCAGGTATTTGACCGCAGCTCGAACGCGCTGATTCGCGCGAGTCTGGTGCTGACGGGCTTGATCGTGATTGTTCTGGGCGTGACGCTCAATGAGCTGCAGCGCTCTCCGTGGGTGACGCGGCAGGGACAGCGTCCCGACCAGCCCGTGCCGTTCAGCCACAAGCACCACGTGGAAGGCCTGGGCCTGCAGTGCCAGTACTGCCACACCTCGGTGGAGAAAAGCTTCTACGCCGGGATCCCCCCGACCAAGACGTGCATCAACTGCCACTCGCAGATCTGGACCAATGCACAGCTGCTGGAGCCGGTGCGGCAGAGCTGGGCGACCGGCCAATCCATTCCCTGGATCCGGGTGCATGATCTGCCGGACTACGTGTACTTCAACCATTCCGTGCACGTAAACAAGGGTCTCGGCTGCTCCAGCTGCCATGGGCGCGTGGACGAGATGCCGCTGATGTACATGCAGAACTCGCTGCAGATGGAGTGGTGCCTGAACTGCCATCGCAACCCGGTGAAGAACCTCCGGCCGACGAGTGAGATCTACAACATGGCGTGGGCGGGCGCGAGCGAGAGCCACCCCGTTTGGTGCACGCAGCTGAGCACGGAAGGGCCGACCGCGCAGCAGGTCTCCTGTGTAACGCAGGACCCAGGCGGCAACGGCAACCCGGAGATCGCCATGCTGCAGAACCCGGGCATGCCGCCGGGCACAGGCGGCGGATTAAATGGCGCGCAGGCGGAGCCGGGCGTGGGCAACCAGAACAGCCCGCAGCAGTCGGGGCCCCCGGGCATGACCAAGCCGCAGTCGGGCACGAGCATGGAGGCGCGGCCGCTGAACGGCTCGGGCGAAACCGTCTCCAACGTCCCCGTGATCCGGATGCCCGCGAGTTATCAGAAGTTCACCGACCAACGGGCGCTGGGGGTCTTCCTGGTCGACCGGTACCACATCCGTTCGCCGGAGCAGCTTTCGAGCTGCGAAACGTGCCACCGGTAGGCGGCCGACCATGAGACGAACGGAGCCCATGCAGTCAACGGAGCCAGCGAACGCAAAGAATTTCAGGCAGGCGATGCACAGCGAAGAGACAGGCAGGAACAACGCGACGGCACCAGCGGCAGCTGCCCCGGCCGCCGCGCAGGTGGTGACCCGGATCGCACCGGTGACGCCCGGCGGAAACGCCACCGCGGCGAAGAAGTTGACCCTGGCCGAGGTGCGGGCGCGGCTGGACGGCAAGACCGGCAAGCGATTCTGGCGGAACCTGGACGATCTGGCCGACACGCCGGAGTTCCAGGAGCTGATGCAGCAGGAGTTTCCGCGCCAGGCGGGCGCCGGCGAGTGGGCGAACCCGGTCACGCGGCGCGGCTTCATGAAGGTCATGGGCGCAAGCTTTGCGCTGGCCGGGCT
>CAXTWN010000073.1:0-14879 GCA_964248055.1 uncultured Acidobacteriaceae bacterium
ATGCTTTTCGAGAAATTCGGCAAACTGCTCCAGATCGCGCAGGTACGCTTCGCAGGAGTTCTGCCGCAGCCCGCGCTCTACCTGCAGGTAGGCCCCATACTCCCGCAGCAGCCGTACATTGCCCGCGCCAACATCCATGGGTCCATTATCCCGCTGCACGGGGCGGGATCGATCGCCGGGAACCAAAGCCGCCACGACTCACTTTGCGCACTTTGCACGATCCTCTTTTGCGTACTTTGCGCATGCTTCTGTCTCGCTCCGCCCCCGGCTATACTGAGGAGGCCATGTTTGAAAACCTTTCCGACAAGCTCCAGCGTTCCTTCAAGACTCTTCGCGGCCAGGGCACCATTACCGACGAAAACATTGCCGAGGCGATGCGCGAAATCCGGCTTGCGCTGCTTGAAAGCGACGTCAACCTTTCGGTCGCGCAGGAACTCGTCGAGCATATCCGGGCCAAGGCCCTGGGCACGCAGGTAACCACCGCGCTGAACCCATCGGAGCAGATCGTCAAGATCGTCCACGACGAGCTGGTGACGCTGCTGGGGAGAGATATCGCCAGGTTCAGGACAGCCTCGCAGCCCCCAAGCGTGGTGCTGATGGCCGGGCTGCAAGGTTCGGGCAAAACGACCACCTCGGCCAAGCTGGCGCAATGGCTGAAAAAAGGCGGGCATCGGCCCATGCTGGTCTCGGTGGACGTGTACCGGCCCGCCGCGCGCGAGCAGCTTGCCATTGTCGCCCGATCGACCGGCGTAAGCCTGTACGAAGGCAAACTGGACGCGCAGGCGGCCAACGGCACCCCGGAAGTGCTGCGGCTGGCGAGAGAAGCGCGCCGGGAAGCGGCCAATTTCGGGTGCGACATTCTGATTGTCGATACGGCCGGCCGCCTGGGCATCGACGCGGCGCTGATGGACGAGATGGCGCAGTTGAAGCGCGAGCTGAACCCCTCTGAGATCCTCTTCGTCGCCGACGCCATGACCGGCCAGGACGCCGTCAACTCCGCCAAGGCCTTCAACGACCGTCTCGCCATCACCGGCGCCGTCCTCACCAAAATGGACGGCGACAGCCGCGGCGGCGCCGCGCTCTCCATCCGCAAGCTCACCGGCGCCCCCATCAAGTTCCTCGGCACCGGCGAAAAGCCCGACGCCTTCGAGGCCTTCCACCCCGACCGCGTCGTGGGCCGCATCCTCGGCATGGGCGACATCGCCACCCTGCTCGAACGCGCTGAAGAAAAACTCGACCGCTCCAAAGCCGAAGCCTTCGCCAAAAAGGCCTTCTCCGGCGACGGCTTCTCGCTCGAAGACTTCCGCGATCAGCTCCGCCAAATCAAAAAGCTGGGCAGCATGAAGTCCATCATGAAGATGCTCCCCTCCGTCGGCCCCTTCCAGGGCCTCCAGCAGGCCGCCGAGCACGTGGACGACAAGCAGTTCAACCGCGTCGAAGCCATCATCAACTCCATGACCAACCAGGAGCGCCGCAACAGCGGCATCATCAACGGCAGCCGTCGCAAACGCATCGCCATGGGCTCCGGCACTAGCGTCCAGGAGGTCAACAATCTCCTGAAACAACACGCCCAGATGAGCAAAATGTTCAAGTCCATGGGCTCAGGCGGCGGCATGGCCAAAATGCAACAACGCCTCATGAGCCAAATGGGCGGCATGCAAAAGTTTGGCAGGTAAGGCCAAGTTGATGTGCCATACTTGTCAAATTTGCGGTGCTAAGCATCGCAACACCGTTCAATAGGCTAGAAAATGCTGAATAAGTCGGGTCACCTGCAACCAACAAAGGCGGTTGGGCCCATAAATATGTCACGCGGACTTCGAGTCTGGCACAGCACTGTTGACTGTCTTGCTGGCTTCATACAGTTTCTAGTGATCGCCGCTTTCGCAATCGTGTTGAGCTTGGCCGTGGACTGGGCCCGCAAGAGCTGGCAGATTGACGATTTCGTTGCTACCGGTTTGAAGTGGGGAGCCCGAATCCTCTTCTCCGGCGATCTCGTCATATTAACAAGATTTGTTTGGCGGAACATCAGGGAGGCTTGGTGAAAGTAGCACTAACAGAATCAGACACTCTCCCGAGGCTCGAAAAGTTTTGGACCGTTACCGTCGATGGTTTTTGGAACGGCACCCGCAAATTCTACGAACCGGTCCTAGATCTTTGGTCTTGGGTGTCGCGGCTGCTAACAAGTAGCACAAGACAGGAAAATTTGCAGCGTTCTGTTACCGAGCAGTTGCTGGGTATGCAAGTGCATTTGCGGGAAAGCCGACATCTGCTTGCCGAACTGAGCCTGAAGATCGCAGCAACCGAGACGGAGACAGCAAAGCGCGAAGCCGCTCTACTGCCGCTCCTCGACGCTATTGCCAGAGACCAGAATGCGCGAGATCAAGTTGCCGCCTTGCTCACAAAGTTTGAGGCGCTGGAAAGCACAATCAAGGATTGTAGCCGGACTTATTCTCCAGAGGAGGTTGCGGATGTGTTGCTGAGAAAACTTAATGAACAGCCCCATCTTGGTCCTTCAAGCCTCTTTAGAGCGCACGAGCCACTCTCAGGAACAGAGAAGACCCTGCTTGATCTGGTGAGTTTTGCTCACTATCAACAATCGAATCCATTCGACGCGGTCCTGCGGTCTTGGGGTGCCGAGGGACAGCTCAGAAGCCTAATGCAGGCAAAACATTATCAACAACTAACTGGCTTGCACTCCTCAACCCATGAGCCCAGCTCCCCAGAGGTGACTTGGTGGATTAGACCCATGTCCCAACAGGATCAATGGGATTCGATGCTTGCCCTTCTCAAACGGGAAGCAGAGAAGCTGAAGTGATTGGCGGAGACGGCCCAACGCCTCATAATCAGAATTTGAGTGCGCTAGCTTTTCTCCTGAGTATTCGCACCCGGCGGGTGGCCCACATCTCAACCGACCACACCATCGAGTGCCCCAGGTCTCGCTTCTGAGACCTGGGTTTACGGGGCACCGCGATCCCTGCGCGCAGCCGTCCACTCCGACGCAATCTCCACCACCCCGGGCTCCCCCGTGAGCCAATGCCGCGCACTCGACCACATCCAGTTCTCCGCAAAGCCAACCAACCCACGCGTCACCGGGTTCTCGTGCATGTAGTTCAGCTTCTCCACCCGCTTCGCCGCCGTAAACACATTGAAGTCGTAGTACCGAGCCTGCCAGAACGGCCGTTCCGCCCGCTTCATCGCCACGGACAGCTTCAACGCCTACAGGGCCTTCGCCAGCAACACCACGGCGTACTTAGCCCCGCAGCTTTCCACGCGCAATCAGGCTAGCCTTCACCTTCGCAAGCGGGATGCCCTTCTCCTTGCGCCGAGCCCGCGAGACCAGCACATCCTGGATGTCCTCCCAGAGTTCCTTGTGGGTCCTGAGGTCGATGACTGCCGCCGTCTTTTGCCCACGTTCATCGGTAAGGAACTGAATGCCAGTCATCGTCACCTCTCCCCTGCATTGTATTCAGGCGCTCACCCGGTCACACCGCCTCGCTCCAGGTATCCCTGCGGCGGAACCCCGAAGGCATCCGCCACCCGGTTGAAGAAGGCAAACATGGCCGTGATGTAGACCGCCTCGGCGATCTGCGGCTCGGTCCAGCCGTGGCGGCGCAGCGTCTCGACGTCCTCGGCCGTGGTGCGGTAGGCCGCCTCGGTCACCTTGCCCACGTATTCGAGCAGCGCGCGCTCCGCCGCGCGCAGCCCGCCCGCGTCCAGCCTGCCTGCCGCGATCGCCTGCACCGTCGTCTCGTCCGCTCCCTGAACCCGCAGGAAGTATGCATGCGAGTCCAGTCAATACGGACAGCGGTTCAGCCACGAGACCCAGCTCGCGATCGCTTCCTTGGTGCGCCGGTCCAGATGCCCCTGCGAGAAGTGCACGCAGTCGCTGAAGCGCATCACCTCGCGCAGAAAGTCCGGCCGATGGCTGAAGCACTTCAGGATGCCGGGCATCCGCTGCCGGCCCGATCTCTGCCGCCATTCCTCATACACCGCCGCCACGTCGCCCGTGGCGTCGGCGTCTTCGATCACGTCGATCTTGGTCGTATGCTCCGCCATAAAAGTCGCTGCCATCCTACAACACACAGGGAGCGTGCGGCAGCAAGAGTCTCAGCTGTCTTTGCGGTACAGCAGATCACGAATCGCATGCCGCCGCGCCTCGTCGCGCTCGGCCGCGCTCTTGCGATCGACCACATCGCCGCGGGCGCCTTCAGCCTCCACGCCCTCGGGCTCGCTGCACTGCGGACAGCGATTCGCAAAACCCGGCTTGCCCGGCTTCAACTCAAACTCCTCGGAGCACACAACGCACGTCTTGATCGGAAAGGCCATACCCGCTTCATGATATCCGGCGCGGAGAGCCGTTCAGGCCGCCGGGCGCGTCGGAGCGGGCACACGAAAGGGCCATTGCAGCGCGAAGAACAACACCGCCGCCAGCCCATCCGCCGCCACGATGTACCACGGCCACGGCCCCATCACGTTGAAGAGCGACGAGATGGGCGGCTTGTGGATCAGGTACATGTAATTGGTCCCCGTGAGCCGGTCGAAGAGGTAGTCGAACAGCGCAAAGCCGTTCAGCACCAGCAGCGCAAACCACCACGACCCCGGCCGAGGCCGCATCCGCCGCGTGCCGAGCAGAAAGATGAGCGAGATCACGATCATGCCGTGGCCGGTGAGAAACGTGATGGTCGGCAGGCTCAGCAGGGGTGCGATGAGGTACGGCGTGATCAGCGCGATGGAGGCGCCCGCGATGCCCCAGTAGTAGGCCAGCTCCAGCAGGCGCTGCCGCGGCCAGATCAGCGCGACGATGACCATCCACAGCGAGGCATCGCAGATCTCAAACGGCAGCGACCACACCAGCGGATCACGCAGCCCAAAGTACCGGTAGAGGTACCAGAGGCAGCCTGAGATCGCCGCGATCGCAACGAAGCTCCACCGCACCGGATGCCAAAGCCCAGGCCAACGCCGCACCGCGAGCGCCGAGAGCACGCCCACCCCGAAGATGACGGCAAGGATGGCGAAGTGAACCGGGCCAAACAGCCGCAGCGTGCTATGCATCGAGCCTCGTGGAGGCTGGAATGCCGCGGCCCGCACGAGGACGGCAGACCGCGCTCGACGCGCTAGGCATCCGAGGTCACGCTGACCGTGTCGGGCTTCTCCGCAGCCACGCAGTGCTCGTCCGCAAGATGTAGCCAACGGTCCAGCGTGTCGATCCCGCGTGCGATCTCTTCCTCGGAGACGATCAACGGCGGTGCAATCACAAAGTGCGAAACCCAGGCCTGAATGATTACGCCCTCCGCAAGCGTCTTCGCCGCGATCTGATCCACGAGGAGGGCCTTGCCGCTGATCTTGTCCGCATAGGTGTTGAACGGCTCTTTGGTGACCTGATCCTTCACCAGATCCACGGCCCAGAACAGCCCCTTACCACGCACATCTCCCACGCTGGAATGCCTGGCCTTGAGCGCCAGCAGCCGCTCGAGCACAAACGGCTCCAGTGCCTTCGCACGCTCGACCAGGTTCAGCCGCCGCATCTCGTGGATGGTCGCCACGGCCGGCAGCAGTGTCATGGGATGCGCCTCATACGTGTGCCCATGTGCGAAGTAGTGATCCTGAAAGTAGTTGCCGATTGCTTGGCTTGTGGCGCAGAGCCCCAGGGGAACGTAGGCCGAGGTGATCCCTTTGGCCGTCGTGAGAATGTCCGGCGTAACGCCCCACAGATCCATCGCAAACCACGCGCCGGAGCGTCCCCAGCCGCTCATCACCTCGTCGGCGATCATCAGCACGCCATGCGCATCGCAGATGCGCCGCAGCTTCGCCATGTACTCGTGCGGCGGCACGATCACGCCGTTGGTACCGACGATGGGCTCCACGAGCACGGCGGCCACGTCCGACTCGTTCCGGATCATGTGCTCGATGTAATCCGCGCAGGCGATGTTGCAGCCCGGGTACGTGTGCCGGATCGGGCACTTGTAGCAGTGCACCTCGGGCCCAAAGATCACCCCCTGCGCCTTGCCCCGCGGTTCCATGGGCCAGCGCCGCGGATCGCCGGTCGCCGCGATAGAACTGCTGGTCGAGCCGTGATAGGAACGGTACCGCGCCAGGATCTTCGTCTTGCCCGTGTACATCCGCGCGATCTTGAACGCGGCCTCATTCGCGTCTGTCCCGGAGGTCGTGAAGAAGAACTTGTTCAGCCCCTTCGGCAGCACCTCCAGCAGCAGCTTGGAGAGCTCCGCGCGCGCCGTCGTCGCATACCCCGGCATGGCATACGCCAGGTCCTGTGCCTGCTTCGCGATTGCGTCGATCACGGCCTGGTTCTTGTGCCCGAGATTCATGCACATCAGCTGCGAGCTGAAGTCCAGATAGCGCTTGCCGTTTGCATCGACGATGTAGCAGCCCTCGGCATCGACGATGTGCATCGGCGTCCAGCCCTTCTGGAAACGCCAGGTGCCATAGTTTGTCTCACGGGTGATGCGCACGACCTCTTCGGAGGTCATGGGCTGACTCGCGGAGACAGGGTCCTCCGCACCGGATTCCAGCAGGCTCTCTATCATGTCCCAAGCTCACGCCAGGCCTCGACGCTTGTCAAGCAGCAAACACCCTAAGGGACGACCGAAGAGCTACCGCACGATCTCACCGCGTTCCAGCATGCCAATCGCCTCCTCCGCGCGCTCCCGCAGCGCCCGGCGTTCGCCGGCAGGCTTCTTCAACATCGTATTCAGCGGCATGCGCATGCGCTGATTGCCGGCAAGCTTCGCCTCATGCCGCTCCAGAAAGCTCCAATACAGTGCCGTGAACGGGCAGGAGCCAGGCCCGGTGCTCTTGCGTGGATCGAGCTTGCACTTCCCACAGAAGTCGCTCATGCGATTGATGTACGCGGCGCCGCTCACATACGGCTTGGTCGCGGTCAAGCCCCCATCGCCGAAGGTTGCCATACCCAGCACATTCGGCTCCACCACCCAGTCGTAGGCATCCACATACGCAAACCAGAACCAGTCGGTCAGCTCTCGTGGAGAAAAGCCGCAAAGGGTCGCCAGATTGCTCAGCACCATCAGCCGCGTGATGTGATGCGACCACCCTTTGTCGATCACCTGGCCGACCACCGTGTCCATGCAACGCATGCCGCTGGTCACCCCCCAGTACACCGGCGGCAGCTTGCGGTGGGCGTCGAGGAATGACGGCGCACCGTCCTTCTGCACGGTGCGATAGCCATCGGTCGCCTCGTGGATGTGGCGCATAAACTCTCGCCAACCTAACAGCTGCCGTATGAAACCCTCTGCGCTCGCCAAGGGGATCTGCCCGGCCTCATACGCCTCGGCCGTGTCGGTCACCAGATCGATGGGCCGCACCAGGGTAAGGTTCACCAGCGCCGACGTGAGCGAATGAAATAAGTCCGGATGCCCCACGCTCATCGCGTCTTCCCAGGGCCCGAAGTGCGGCAGCAGCTCCCGCAGCGCGAACTTCCACGCCCGCTCCGCATCCGCGCGCGTCACCGGCAGATCGAAGCCGTCGATCTTCCCGAAGTGATCGGGATGGCGCTGCGCGATCAGCTCCATCACCTCACGCGTAATCGCATCGGGCGCAAAGCTCGGCCGCTCCGGCACGGGCACCTCGCCGCGGTAGGGCTTGCGGTTTTCGGCGTCGTAGCTCCATTGTCCGCCGACCGGCTGCGCACCTTTCATCAGCAGGCCCGTCTTGCGCCGCATCGCCCGGTAGAAACGATCCATCAGGTACTGCCGGCGTCCGCTCACGCGCTCCGTGTTGCGCTCCTCGCCCCCAGCCTCCGGCTTGCCGAACACCGCCTCAAAGTCTTCCGTGGCCGTCAGCCACGCGGTGTCGCGCACCGCGCGGATCCGCAGGCCGTTCTCCTTGGCCTCCCGCAACTCTACGCGCAGCTCACGCTCGGCAGGCCGGTTCACCAGGATCTCGGGCCACTGCCAGCGAGTTTGCAGAGCAAGCAGCCCGTCGCTGAAGCTCGTGGGCGACGAGCCATACGCGATGCGGCAGCCGCGCTCTGCCTGCTCCAGCGCGAAGTGCCGCATGGCACTCAACACCAGCGTGAGCTTCTTCTTGTGATAGGCGCGCCGCGTACCCTTTGCCCGCGACTCCATCAACACCAGCACGGCATCGCCGGGGTCCGTTTCGCCCAGCGGCCCAACCCCATCGTGCAGGCGATCGTACGGCACATAGATCCACCGTCGGGCGCGTGCCTCCTCCGGCGTCGGCTCAAACTGCCTGATCTGTTCAAAAAAGCCCACGACGCTCATGGTAAGCGCCTCCCCTGGCACCACTTTCATCGCAGCAAAGTCGGCGTATACTCAACCCCGAAACACAGGCCGCATCCGAGACGCCTCGGAGCGGCACTGGAGGCAGCATGAGCTTTGTTCAGGAGCGCGCGGGCACAGAGCCCCTGCGCCCGAAGTGCACCGTTCTCACGCTGGGGGAACGCAAGCGCCGTCACGAGCCGATCACCGCGCTCACCGCTGTCGACTATCCCTCCGCCCGCCTCGCCGACGAGGCCGGCATCGATCTCATCCTGGTTGGCGACTCCCTGGCCATGACCGTGCTCGGCCACCCCGACACCCTGTCCATCACGGTGGACGAGATGCTCCATCACACCCGTGCTGCCCGTCGCGGGGTACGCAGCGCACTGCTGGTGGCCGATATGCCCTTCGGCAGCTATCACACGGGTGTCGACGACGCCGTACGCAACGCCCTTCGCTTTGTGAAAGAGGCCGGCGCGGAAGCCGTGAAGCTTGAAGGCGGCCGCGAGCGTGCCGAGATCGTCGATCGGCTCACCCGGGCCGAGATCCCCGTCGTCGGCCACATCGGCCTCACCCCGCAGTCGCTGCATCGCCTGGGCGGGTACACCGTGCAGGCACGCACGCTCGCCGCCATCGAAGCCCTGCATGCAGACGCCGCGGCGCTCGAAGGCGCGGGCGCGGTTGCGCTTGTGCTCGAAGGCATACCCCGCGAGGTCGCCGCGGAGATCACGGCCAAAGCACAGATCCCCACCATCGGCATCGGCGCGGGGCCCGCGTGCGATGGACAGATCCTTGTGTTTTACGATCTGGTCCGGCTCACCTTTGCCAACCCGGCGAAGTTCGTGCGCAGCTTCTGCGATGCCGGCCAAGGGATGCGATCCGGCCTCGCTGCCTTTCGGCAGGCCGTGCTCACCGGCGAGTTTCCGTCCGATGCCGAAAGCTACCATCTCCCCCGCGAGGTGCGCGAGGCGCTTGCAGCTGCGCAAGAGGTCGCCGCGTGCAAGTCCTGAACACCGTCCGCGAGATGCGCGCTGCGTGCCGGCAGAGCCGTTCTTCCCTGGCCGGCACTCTGGGCCTCGTGCCCACCATGGGCGCGCTGCATGAGGGGCATCTCTCCTTAGTGCGTGCCGCGCGCAAGGCCTGCGACGCCGTCGCGGTGTCCCTCTTCGTCAACCCAACCCAGTTTGGTCCCAATGAGGACCTCGCCCGCTACCCGCGCACCTTCGACGCCGACTGCGCTCTGCTCGAAGCGGAGGGCGTCGATCTGCTCTTCGCCCCAACCCCGGCCGAGATGTACCCGGCGCACGGGCTCGGTACCTTCGTCGAGGTTCCCGGCCTGAGCGACCGCCTGGACGGGCAGTCCCGCCCCGGGCACTTCCGCGGCGTGGCCACCGTCGTCGCCAAACTCTTCCACATCATCAGCCCGGACCGCGCCTACTTCGGCCAGAAGGACGCCGCCCAGGTTGCGGTGCTCCAGGCGATGGTGCGCGACCTCGACTTCGGCATTGAGATGGTGGTCTGCCCCACGGTCCGCGACAGCGACGGCCTGGCCCTTAGCTCGCGCAACCGCTACCTGCGCGCCGAAGATCGGCAGGCTGCCCTCGCGCTCTCGCAAGCGCTCCGGTGCGCCGAAAACGCGGTGCGCCAGGGCGAGCGCAACGCCGACGCGCTGCAAGCGAAGCTCCGTCAGCATCTCGCCGAGGCGCCCGGCCTTCGGCTCGACTACGCTGAGGTCGTCGACCGGCACACGTTGCTTCCGCAGCAGCAGGTCACGCCGGACACCCTGCTCGCGGTCGCCGGGTGGCTGGGCGAAACCCGGCTGATCGATAACCTCCCGCTCGCCTCCGTGCTGGGTTCCACCGAGGCATGAGAGTTCTGGTCGGCGTCTGCGGCGGCATCGCCGCCTACAAAGCGGCGGAGATCGTCCGCGGCCTGCAGGCGCAGGGCGTCACCGTCGAGGTCGCGATGACTGCGTCGGCGGAACGCTTCCTCACGCCGCTTACCTTTCGCTCCCTCACCGGCCGGCCCGTCTTCACCAGCCTCTGGGAGCCCGCGACCGAGACGTCTGAGGGTCCGGACACCATGCAGGAGGGCTCGATCGAGCACATCGCCATCGCCCAACATATCGACGCTCTCCTGATCGCGCCCGCCACCGCGAACACCCTCGCCCGGCTCGCCCAGGGCCTGGCGGACGATTTCCTATCCACCGTGTACCTCGCGACGCGCGCACCCGTGCTCCTCGCCCCGGCCATGAACGTCAACATGTGGCAGCACCCCGCCACGCAGGCCAACCTGACCCTGCTCACCGCCCGCGGCGCCCGCATCGTGGAGCCGGACAGCGGCTATCTCGCCTGTGGCATGACCGGCGCCGGACGACTCGCGCCCGTCGATCGCATCGTCAGCGAGACCCTCGCGTTGGCCGCGGGAACACCACAGGATCTCCACGGCGAGACCGTGCTGATCACGGCCGGAGGTACACGCGAGCCGATCGATCCGGTGCGCTTCCTCGGCAATCGCTCGTCCGGCCGTATGGGTCATGCGCTCGCGCAAGCTGCACTCCGGCGAGGAGCCCGCGTTGTGCTCATCACCGCCTCCACGCTGCCCGTGCCCAGCGGCTGCCTGGCAGTCTCCGTCGAGACGACCGACGAGATGCGCTCTGCCCTGCTTGCCGGTCTGCCGGAGGCCACGGTCGTCATCAAGGCAGCGGCGGTCGCGGACTTCCGCCCGGCGCTCTACTCACCCTCCAAGCTGCGGCGCAACGGCGATCTCGCGCTCCAACTCGAACCCACGCCTGACCTCGTAGCCGAAGCTGTCGCCGCCCGCCGTCCCGGCACCTTCATCGTGGCGTTTGCCGCGGAAACCGAGCACCTCCAAGAGAACGCCCGTGCCAAGCTCCTGCGCAAAGGCGTTGACGCGATCGTGGCCAATGATGTGAGCCGGCCCGGCCTGGGCTTCGAGTCCAACCGCAACGCCGGCCTGTTCCTCACCGGGCAGCGCACCGTCCCGCTTCCCGAATCCTCCAAAGACGCGATGGCGCATCGCATCCTGGATGAGATCTCCGTCGAGATCTCAGCGAACCGGCACAACCTGCGAAGCTCCGGGCGCTCCTCTCTCACTTCGGCCCAATGATTCACGCAGCCGCGCTCAACCTGAGGACGCACCCCGCTCGCGGCAAGCCCAAGCGTACCTCTGGGGTCAAGCGCTTTGCCTCTTAACTTTTCGACCTAAGGGGGAATCCGTCGGCCACCATGCATCGTTCCTCTTTTGCGTCCTCCGGCAAGCTCTGGACGGGGAAAGAAGGCGATGACGGAAGCGATCGCATCTCTGCAGGTTAACGATGTCACGGTAAACTGGGTCGCCTCAGACAAGCGCGCCCTCAAACGCTGCCAGTTTTGCCACGAACCCACGTATGGCCGCGTAGCCTCCCAAGCCGACAACCGCACCCAACCAGCCTGTTTCCTGTGCGCCATGGACGACGCGTTTGGCCGAGGCAAGGCAAAGCTTCTCCAAAGCAAGCGGCTGAGCTCCGGCGCAAGCAACGCCTCTGTGCGGCGTCCGGTTGCAAGGTAACGTCTGGGATCTGCCCGACTTCAGAACGCCTACCGCCCCGGGGACGCTGCGATACAATAGGTGCTGGTTCAGCGCTGAGCTCTTGGTACCGGGAGCCTAGGCCTCGCACCGACATTCCGCTGCGCGCTCGCGCTGCAAGGGTTTGCCCTCCTCATGGTTGTTCTGCTCGTCGTTGTTCACGTGATCGTTTGCCTGTTCCTCACCGGTGTTGTGCTGCTGCAGCAGGGCAAGTCGTCTGACCTCGCGGGCGCCTTCGGTGGTCAGGGCTCGCAGACTGCCTTCGGCCCGCGCGGCGCGGCCAACCTGCTCACCCGGCTCACCACCTGGTCCGCCATTATCTTCATGCTGACCTCCATCGGGCTCACCGTTGCGCTTGCGCACTCCAGCGGCCGCCGCTCCGTGCTCTCGGGCACGTCCAGCGGCATCACCGCCCCGGCAAAGAAGTAGCTCCTTCCGACCACGGCGCCGGCCTAGGCCTGCGCCTTTTCCCGCTTATCTGCAAACCCGTAGCGACGGACGCACCCACCCCGCTGCTCCGCGAGACCTTCGCCGTAGGCGTTCTGCAGTGCAACTGCACCGTACTGGGCGATGAGCTCTCCAGAGACGCCACCGTCGTCGATCCCGGGGCCGACATCGCGCGCATCGTGTCCGTGCTCCAAAGGCATGCGCTTCACCTAAGCCACATTCTGGTCACCCACGCGCACATCGATCACATCGCTGGAGCCCTCGCGCTAAAGCAAGCAACAGGTGCCCCGATCCTGTACAGCCAGGCCGACCTCCCCTTGGTCGCCATGATGGACGCGCAGGCGTCCTGGCTGTCCGAGCAGATGGGCGGGCGCGCCGTGCCATCGCCCGAGGTCCGGCCGCCAGATCACTCCCCCGCCGACGCCGAAACCCTTCAGATCGGCGCCACCCAAGCTCAGGTTCTCTACACCCCCGGCCACACCGAGGGCAGCCTGTGTCTTTATGTACCGCAGGAAGATCTGCTGCTCGCAGGCGATACCCTCTTCGCGGGCTCCGTCGGTCGCACCGATCTGCCCGGCGGCGACTACCGCCGACTGCTTCGGAGCATTCACACTCGCCTGTTGCCCCTGCCGGACGCCACCGTCGTGATCTCGGGCCACGGGCCGGAGACCACCATCGGCGAGGAACGCGAGACCAACCCTTTCCTCGCTTAGGTACCTACGCCCGCAATCTTAGTAGATCGGCAGCCGCGCCAGCCCGCGCTGCGACGCCTCGGGCGAGCTGAGCAGGCTGAGCACGCATCGCCCCGCAGGAAGCCCGTAGAAATCCCCGGGCTGCACCAGCACGCCCCGTTTCATCGCCGCCAGCGCAAACTCCTCACCCTCCACCGTGGACGGAACCCGCAGCACCACGGTCCATCCGCCCTCCACGCTCAAGCGACTCGCCACGCTGCCCGCTAGCGCCCGGTCCAGCACCGCCAGGTTCCCCGCCAGCCGCTCTCGAACGCGCCTCTGGGTGTCGCCGCGCGCGCCCAGCCAGTGCGGCAGCGCGAACTGCGTCGGCGCATTCACTGATAGAAACGTGTCCGCGATCACCTCCAGCCGCTCCATCGCGGGGAGCAGCAGCGTCTCCGGCCCGCTTGCCGCAATCCAGGACAGCTTCATCTGGGGCAGGGCGCACACCTTGCTCAAGCCGCTTAACACAAAGCAAAGCGAGGCACTCGCCCCACCGGCAAACGTCCCCTCCGATCCGAAGCCCGGCGCGGAACCCGCAAGCGGGTAGTCCAAAAAGACCTCATCCACGATCAGCGCCAGGTTCCGCGCCGCACAAAGCTCCTGCAGAAACGCCCGGTCCTCCGCGGTCACGTAGTTTCCTGTCGGATTGTTCGGGTGGACGACGATCACCGCCCGGGTGCGCTGGCCGATCGCATTCTCCAGCGCCCCTCGGTCGATCGCCCAGTTGCCTCGTTCCGACGCGCGGGCCCCCGGGTCGTAGCGCAGCGGGTACTCGCGCAGGACAACGTCCTCCAGCCGCGCCAGCAGGTCGAACAACGGGTAGCTCGGGCGCGCGATCAACACCTCGTCCCCGGGGTCGCAGAGCAGCCGAAAGAGAAAGCTGTACCCCTCGCTGGTGCTGGTGGTCAGGCAAAGCTGTTCGGGGCGCACGTCCGCCCCATGCTCACGGTAGTACTGCGCCACGGCCATCCGCGCGCTGGGCATCCCGAGCGGATCGGGCACATACCGAAGCGCTCTCGGATCACTGAGCGGTTGCAGCAATCCGAACTCCGTCGGGCCCAGCCCACAGGCGGTGGGGTTGGCTACGGTCAGGTCGAGGAGCTCGCGGCCGGACGCGCGCACAGCCCGCAGCGCCTGCGCCCAATGGTTCTCGCCGGGCTCCCATCCGGTCCGCCGTGAAAGGTGCATCGGCTTAGCTTACCCGGCACCCCCAAGGTCGCCGAGCGACCCCGGCGGCTGCTTATGATCAGGAGGATGCCACCACCCGCTGCCCCACCAGCTATCAAGGCCGTGCTCTTCGACTACGGTCTCGTCCTCTCCGGACCTCCGCATCCGCCCGCCTGGCAGCGGATAAAGACCCTGCTCGGGGCCGAAGAAGACGCCTTTCACGCCGCCTACTGGCGTCCGCGCCACGACTATGACCGCGGCGCCCTCAACGCGGACGGCTACTGGCGCACCGTTGCCGGCGAGCTGCGACATCCCTTCTCGCCCGAACTCGGGCAAGCCCTCATCGACGCCGATACCGCGCTCTGGACGCAACCGAACCAGCCCATGATCGACTGGGCCGCCGCGCTCCAGGCCGCCGGGGTGCGCACGGGCATCCTCTCCAACCTCGGCGATGCCATGGAAGCCGGCGTGCTCCGGCACTGCCCCTGGCTCTCCGGCTTCCACCACCTCACCTTTTCGCACCGTCTCGGCATCGCCAAACCCGACCCCGCCATCTACCGGCACGCCGTTGCCGCGCTCGGCGTGGAGCCCGCGCGCGTACTCTTCCTCGACGACCGCGACGACAATATCCAGGCCGCCAAAGCGGTTGGCCTGCAGACCATTCAGTACACCGATCACTCTGCTTTCC
>CAXTWN010000073.1:14962-16260 GCA_964248055.1 uncultured Acidobacteriaceae bacterium
GGAAATGCAGAGGGCCCACCTCGACTACCTGCTCCAGCCTGCGACCAAAGTGTGAGAGCAACACCCGCGCATCCTCGCTAAGCTCTCCGTGTCATGGAGATCGAGACCCCACGGCCCGCGCCGGGGCCAGTGCTGGCCGGAGGCAGACGGCTCCCAACGTCCCACAGGCAGACGGCTGACCCTGCAGCGCTGCGCTACGGCTCGCCCTGATGCGTCGCTCGCTCCTCCGCCTCGCTTCCGTGCTGCCTCTGCTTCTCCCCGTGCGGAGCCTCCCCGCGCAGACGCCGCCCACCGCCGCGGCGATCACGTCGCAGGGGCTCCGGCTCTCCGCAAACAAGGGCAGCTTCCGCGCAGCGCAGTATGCGCCGGATGGCAGCCTTATCCTGCTCTACGATCAGGGCGACGGTCTTCGCGTGCTCAAGACCGACGCCACCGCGACCACCATCACGGCAGAGGCCCAGGCAGGCGCTGCCGGCGACACCGGCCTCGCCCTCGCGCTGGACGCAGCCGGCAACGTCTACGTCGCCGGAACCTCCACCAGTGGTGCGCTCTCGGGAACCCCGGGCGCGGCCTTTCCGTCACCCGCCGACAGCTCCACAAACTCCTTCATCGCCAGGTTCGACTCCGGGCTCCATCTCCTCTTCCTCAGCTTCCTCGGCAGTGGGCGAACGGCGGTCTCCGGCATTGCCGCCACCCCGGATGCCGTCTTCGTTACCGGCGCCACCTACGGCACATCGCTCCCCGTCACCGCCTCGGCCGTGCAGCCCACCCCGGCAAGCGGCTCCACGGGCAATGGCTTTGTCGAGCGCTTCAGCCCCGACGGCGCCTCGCTCGTCTACGCCACCTACCTTACCGGCCTGGGCGGCAGCACCTCCCCTGCGGCGATCGTCGCCGACACGGCCGACAACGCCTATGTGACAGGCCAGACTGCGGCCCCTGGCTTCCCCACCGTCAACGCCCTCCAGCCGCGGATCCTCGGCGCCACCTCGGGCTTCCTCACCAAGCTCACCCCGGCGGGCGACGCCTTTGTCTTTTCGACCTTCCTTGCCGGTTCGGGACTGACCGGTCTGGCGCTCGACTCCGGCAGCAACACCCTGCTGCTCACAGGCAACGTCGCGCTGGGGCAGTTCCCGGTCCCGACCGTCGCTGCCCCGATCGCGAACACGCCGTACCAGAGCCTGCTTCGCCTCAGTCGCGACGGGCAAAGTGTTCCGGAGAGCGTGCTCCTGGTACCCGGCACGCAAAGCTCGGTCACCCCCGGGCCCAACGGCACCGCCTGGGTCTCGAGCTCACTAACC
>CAXTWN010000074.1:0-16253 GCA_964248055.1 uncultured Acidobacteriaceae bacterium
GATCGCCCTGGAACAGATCGATGGCCTGGTGAGCTTCTTTCAGCACGATGTGCCGGAGGCCTTCGCGGCGGCCACCGACCCGCAGGCCAAGGCTGAGTTTGCGAGGACAAACGCTGCCGTGATCGCCGCTCTGCAGAGCTACGGGCAGTGGATGAAGACGGACCTCCTGCTGCGGTCAAACGGAGACTTTCGCTGGGGGGCAGACACCTACACCAAGGCCCTTGCCTACAACGAGATGGTGGATATCCCACTCGATCGCCTCCTGCAGATCGGTTTTGACGACCTGCACAGAAACCAGGCGGAGTTCGCGCGCGTGGCCAAGGAGATCGATCCGACGAAGACGCCGCAGCAGGAGCTCGCGGAGCTGGCGACGATGCATCCGACCCCGGATCAGCTGCTGCAGGCGTTCCACGACCGCTTTGCCTCGGAGATCGCCTTCATCAACAGCCATCACGTGATCACCATCCCGAGCGCGGTGGAGCCCACGCTGGAGGAGACGCCGCCGTTTATGCGGGCGACGACGCAGGCCTCCATGGACTCACCGGGTCCGTTTGAGACGCACTCCACCAGGGCGCTCTTCAACGTCACCCTGCCCGATCCGCACTGGACTCCACAGCGCACTGCCGACTACCTGGCCGCGTTCAACGTCGGAACCATCGTCTCCACCAGCGTGCATGAGGCGTACCCCGGCCACTACGTGCAGTTCCTGTATCAGCCACAGTTTCCGTCCAAGATTCGCAAGATCATCGGTGCGAACACGTACATCGAAGGCTGGGCGCACTACTGCGAGCAGATGATGCTGGATGAGGGCTACAACGCGCCAGGAGTAGGCGCCAAGGATGAGCGCGAGTCGAAGCTCATCCGGCTCGGCCAGTTGCAGGATGCACTGCTGCGGGACGCGCGCTTCGTCGTGGCGATCCGCATGCACACGGGCGTGGGCGGGCCGCTCTCCATCGAGCAGGCAGAGGACTTCTTCGTGAACGAGGGCTACCAGGCCCGGCCCATCGCGGAGGTCGAGACCAAGCGCGGCACCTCGGACGCGCTCTACCTGTACTACACGCTGGGCAAGCTGCAGATTCTGAAGCTGCGTGCCGACCTGATGGCCAAGCAGGGGCCCGCGTTCTCCTTGCAGCAGTTTCACGATGAGCTGATGCGGCAGGGGCCGGTGCCGATCAAGGTGGTCCGGCACTCCATGCTGCGTGATGATTCGCCAGTGCTCTAGGGCGCTGGTTGCGAGAGGGCTCGCAGCGAGGGGGAACTCGCGGAGGAACTGCCCTCGCCGGCAGCCCGTTTCGTTGTTGCTGGTCCCCTATAATCGCCGGATGCAGAGCCGGAACGTTCAATTTGGTTGCGGCACCTGCGCGCCGGCGTCCTGGCTCAACTTCGATGCGGGCCCTGCGTTTCTGCTGGAGAAGCGGCTCCCGTTTCTGAAGGGGGTATTGGTCCGCAGGGGCTTTCCTGACTATCCCGCGGGCATTCATTACGGCGATGTCATCAAGGGGCTGCCGATAGCGGCGGGGTCGGCACAGCGCATGTACTCTTCGCATGTGCTCGAGCACCTGGCGCTTGAGGACTGTCGCCGCGCTCTCCGCAACGTGTACAGCTATCTGGCACCGGGCGGGGTCTTTCGCTTTGTGCTGCCGGACCTCGAGTTCTACGCTCGCAAGTACCTCGAGTCCCCAGACGCCGGGGCCGCCTCGACCTTCATGGGCGAGACGCTCCTGGGAGAGCGCGAGACGGTTCGGGGCTGGCGTTCCTTGCCCAGGGCGCTCTTCGGGCGCAGTCAGCACCTGTGGATGTGGGATTACAAGAACTTTGAGCACGAACTCGCGGCTGCCGGCTTCGTGAACATCCGGCGGGCACAGTTCGGGGACTCGGGCGACGAGGCGTTTCGCGCAGTGGAAGATGAGGGTCGCTGGAGGAACTGTCTCGGCGTCGAGTGTCGCCGCTAGCCGCGCGGAAGACGTTTCGCCGGAGTTATGCGATGCACGCGTGACTTTGGTGCTCACCAACGTGCTGCGGCGAACCGGGAGGGGCGCGTGGTATCGTCCCCGTAGCGCTCGTACGAGACACAAGGCATAAGGAATGCTCAAGGAATGACTCCGAAGAAGGTTCGAAAGGCGGTGATTCCCGCGGCAGGGATGGGCACCAGGTTTTTACCGGCGACCAAGGCCATGCCCAAGGAGATGCTCCCGCTGGTAGACAAGCCGCTGATTCAGTACAGCGTCGAAGAGGCCGTGGCCGCTGGGTGCACGGAGATCATCATTATTACGGGCCGCGGCAAAACTCCGTTGGAAGATCACTTCGACCGCGCGCCGGAGCTGGAGTACCAGCTGGCGGCTCGCGGCAAACAGGATCTGCTGGAGCTGGCGCGCTCGCCTTCCCAGCTCGCCCGCATCAGCTACACGCGACAGCCGGAGGCTCTGGGTCTTGGCCACGCCGTTCTGCAGGCCAAGGCGCTGGTGGGCGATGAGCCCTTCGCGGTGATCCTGCCGGACGATGTTGTTGACGCGGAGGTCTCCTGCATGCGGCAGATGGTGGAGGCGTATGCCGCGACCGGTGCCTCCATCATCGCGTCGGAGATCGTGGAAGGTCCGGCGATCCAGCAGTACGGCTGCCTGGACTGCACGCCCGATCCCGGCAATCCGCGGCTCCTCGCGGTGCACAATCTGGTGGAAAAGCCTAAGCCTGAAGAGGCTCCCAGCCACTACGCCATCATCGGTCGCTACATTCTGAACCCTTGCGTCTTCGACATGCTTGAGGGGCTGGAGCCGGGTGCCGGCGGTGAGCTGCAGTTGACCGACGCGATCAAGGCTCTCCTGGCATACGAGCAGGTGTATGGCTTCCTCTACGAGGGACAACGGCACGACGCCGGGGACAAGTTCGGCTTCCTGAAGGCCACGGTCGAGTTCGCGCTGAAGCGGGAAGACCTTGGACCGAAGTTCCGGGAGTGGCTGCGCGAGCGGAACTTCTGATCCGGCTCGAACGCGGGCAGCCGGTGCATCAAAGACAACAGCCGGGCCCCGGAGCGCCTCGAATGGAGTGACAGGCGGCGATGGACAGGGGCATCGACAAGCGGAGCATCACCGAGCCGCACAAGAAGCGGTACGCCCAGGGCAAGCCGG
This sequence comes from uncultured Acidobacteriaceae bacterium, assembly GCA_964248055.1. Lineage (GTDB taxonomy): Bacteria > Acidobacteriota > Terriglobia > Terriglobales > Acidobacteriaceae > Granulicella. The sequence goes on from CAXTWN010000074.1 coordinate 3,126, forward strand.
GCGCCGAGCCGCATTGGACCTCCGGGGCGAAGACCATGGTCGGCACCGCCCGGTCCGCCTCCAGCCGGGTCTGGTACACCGTGAACAACGGCGTTCTGGCCGAGATCTACTTCCCGGAGGTCGACCGCGCGAGCACGCGCGTGGTGCGCTTTCTGGTGACGGGCCCGGATGACTTCTTCTCCGACGAGGTCTGGGACGCGGAGCACAGGGTCGAATGGCTGGAGGACGGCGTGCCAGGGTGCCGGATTGCGACCCGGTGCAAGTCTGGCCGTTACACCCTGCACAAAGAGATCGTTAGCGATCCCGTGCGCGACATTCTTTTGCTGCGCGTGCGATTTCAGCCACAAGACGGGCAAGACCTGCGGCTGTTTGTCACGGTGGACGCCCATGTGGGCGATCGAGGGGCAAACAACGGAGCCTGGGCGGGCGACTACAAGGGACTTCCCATGCTCTTCGCCAGCCGCGGCGAGCTCTCGATGGCGCTCGCGGCCGACCCACCACCGCGCCAGATGAGCGTGGGCTATGTAGGCAGGACGGACGGATACGCCGTGCTGTCACGGCGGAAGCCTCTGCCCGATGCAAACTTTGCAGAGCCCGGCAACGTTGCCCTGACTGCGGAGCTGGACTGGTCGGAGTCGGCCCGTTCAGGGCAGGAGGGTTACTTCCTCGTCTCTCTCGGCTGGGGCGGCGATCCCGCCGAAGCCGGCCAGCAGGCGCGCGCCGGTCTGCTGCAACAGTTTGAGACGACGCGCGCGCTGTTTGTCCAGCAATGGCAGGAGGCGCAACGCGGGTACCGCGCGATGGAGGACCTGTCCGGCAATCCCGTCGACCTGTACCGCGTGAGTACGGCGATGCTGGAGACGCATCAGTCCAAGGGGTTTCCGGGTGGTTTCGTCGCGAGTCTGTCCTTGCCGTGGGGGTTCGTCCGGACGGATCAGGATGTGGGCGGCTATCACGTGGTGTGGCCGCGCGATGTGGTCGAGACCGCCATGGGCAAGCTCGCGTCGGGCGACGCAGAGTCGGCAAGGTCCACGCTGTTTTATCTTTCCTGCACCCAGGAAGCGGATGGCGGCTGGAGTCAGAACATGTGGCTGGACGGCACCCCGCACTGGGGCGCCGTTCAGATGGATGGCATCGCCTTCCCGATCCTGCTGGCCGACAAACTGCGCCGCGACGATGCGCTGGCGGGGTATGATCCGCGGCCGATGATGCATGCGGCCGGCGTCTTTGTGCTCAAACATGGCCCGGTGACGGAGCAGGACCGCTGGGAGAATACCCCGGGCTACGCCACGTTCACCCTGGCCGTCGAGATCGCGGCGCTGCTGGCCGCGGCGGACTGCGCGGATCAGCGCGGTGCCCCGGACCAGGGGCAGTTTCTGCGCGAGACCGCCGATGCCTGGAACGAGGCGGTGGATGAGCTCACGTATGTGCGCGGCACCGAGCTTGCGCAGCAGTTCGGAGTGGACGGCTATTACCTTCGCCTCACTCCGCCGCGCCGCATCGAGGTGGCGGAGACCGGGGATCTTCGGGTCTCGCTCCCGAACCTGCCGTTGGGGCGCCGGAGCCCCAAAGCCGTCGATCTGGTGAGCCCGGACGCGCTTGCGCTGGTGCGCTTCGGCCTGCGCGCGGCGGACGATCCGCGCATCCTGGATACGGTGAAGGTCATCGATGGAACCCTGCGGCAGACGATGTGCACCGGGCCGGGATGGCGACGGTCCACGAGGGATGCGTACGGCGAAAAGGCGGACGGGAGCCCCTACAAGACCTCAGGTATCGGCCGCAGTTGGCCGCTGCTCGCCGGCGAACGCGGGCACTACGAGCTCGCCGCCGGTAATCGGGAGGGCGCGCTGGAGCTGCTGAAGACCATGGGCCGGCAGACGAGCGAGTGTGGCCTGTTGCCGGAACAGGTGTGGGACGCCGAGGACCTCCCCGAGCGCGAGCTCTTCAACGGCAAGCCGACCGGTTCGGGCATGCCGCTGGTGTGGGCGCATGCGGAGTACATCAAGTTGCTTCGCAGCCTCCACGACGGCGCGGTTTGGGATGCGGTGCCGCAGACCCGGGCGCGGTATGTGGACAGCAAACATCCGGCCAGCTTCCAGATCTGGCGCCCGGCGCAGCGGCGGGGTTATGTAACCGCCGGCAAAGACCTGCGCGTGGACCTGGAGTTCGCTGCGCGGGTGGTGTGGAAGACCGCTGGACGGCAGCAGTCGTTGGCCACGGAGGATTCGGGGCTGGGCCTGCACACAGTGGTGCTGCCGCTCCGGTCCCTTGCGGCGGGAACGGCGATTCGGGTCTCGGTGCAGCCGCTCGAAAGGGGAACCGGCGCCTCGGACGCCTTTGTGGTGCGGATTCGGGAGGGCCATGGCGACCGGTGATAGGGCGACGCCGTCGCGGAGGATCACGGTGCAGAAGAGCGGGCGCCCCTGGCTCCTGGCGGTCTGCGTGGGCCTGGTGCTTGGCTGTTGCCTCGCAGGCGCGGCTGTGGCAGCGCAGGAGCGGCGGCCGTTGGACCCGCCCATCGCGTCGCAGCCCGAGAGCCCCCATCACCGCACCCGGCTCATCCTGAAGGACGGCAGCTACCAGACCGTCCTGAGCTACACGGTGAAGGGCGATGTGGTGCATCTTCGGTCGGCCGAGCGCAACGGGCACGAGGAGGACATCCCCCTGGCATTGGTGGATCTGCCGGCGACGCAGGCCTGGGAGCGCGCCCACGACCCTAACCAGGCTCCCGGGACTGAAGCAAAGCCGCCGGTTTTGAGCCCGGAGCTTGCCCGGGAGGAGGCGATGCGGCTGGCACGGACGCCGGAGGTCGCCACCAAGGATGGGGACAGCCTGCGGCTGCCCGAGGAGGACAGCCTGCTGGTGCTGGACGAGTTCCAGGGCACTCCGGAGCTGGTGCCGCTGCCCCAGCAGGGGAGCGATCTGAACCGCGAGACAGCCCATGAGGTGTTGAAAAAGGAGATCAATCCGGCGGCCAGTCCGCACGATCTGCTGTTTATGAAGGACGAGCGCGCCGATGTGCAGCTGCATGTGGCCGAGCCGGCGTTCTTCGTGCGGCTGGCGGGCAAAGGCGTGGACGACGAGGACAGCGGCGGTGGTGGCTTCGTGGTGGATACCACCGGGGCCGCGGGCCGCGCGACCCCCGCCGGCGGCTCGCCCGAGAGCCTCTACGTGATTGAGCGCGTGGACGTGCGCCGCGGCCAGCGGGCGATCAGCAGCTTTCTGCTTCGTTTGCTGGGCAGCGGGCGCGAACAGCCGGATGTGATCGAAACCCGCGCCGAGCACCTGCCCGGCGGCGTGTGGGAGCGACTGGTCCCGAAGCAGCCGCTAGGCTTCGGTGAGTACGTGCTGGTGGAGGTCTTGAACGACCGGTTTGTGAATGCGGACGTTTGGGACTTCGGCGTGCACCCGACGGCCAAGGAGAACGACGAGGCGCTCCGTCCGGAGCCGAAGAAGCCGACGAGGTTGCAGCGGCGAGGGCCGTAGTTTATCCGGATTCTGCAAACGAAGGGCATACGCGCGCCCAGCGCCCTGAGCCGTCACGTTCGCAGGAGTGCGCCGGTAGCTAAATAAAATATGAGTTGCGCCTATACTGTGCGGCATATAGTATGTGTCACACATGAGCAACAGCGTTGCAGTGCAGTTTGAGGCTTTGCGGTTGGAGCTGCGACGCGGTTGTCTGGTGATGGCGGTGCTGGCGCAGTTGCGGCAGGAGCACTACGGGTACACGCTGCGCACGGCGCTGGCGCGGCATGGGCTGGAGATCGAGGAGAGCACGCTGTATCCGCTGCTGCGGCGGCTGGAGACACAGGGGCTGCTGACCAGCGAGTGGCGCGAAGAAGAAAAACGGAACAAGCGGTTTTACAAGCTGTCGGGCGACGGGCGGGTCATTCTTGCGCAGCTCCTGGCGGAGTGGAGCGGCATGAACGGGGCGGTGCAGTCGGTGGTAGACGGAGGCGTGTGATGGAGCTCCTGGAGCGGTATCTGCAGGCGGTGGGGCGGTATCTGCCGGAGGCGCGACGGGCGGACATCCTCGCGGAGTTGGATGGGAACCTGCGCGAGGCGATGGAGGACCGGGCGGAGGCGCAAGGGCGGCCGTTGCGCGAGGACGAACAGGCAGAGGTTCTGCGCCGGTACGGTCACCCGGTAGCCGTGGCAGCACGGTACGGCAGTGCGCCGCCGCTGATCGGGGCGGAAATCGCACCGTTTTACTGGTTCACGCTGCGGCGGGCGACCCCGTTCGTGGTGGCGCTGGTGGCGTGTACGCGAGTGGTGGTGTGGTTCGATCTGCCGGGTGTGTCGCACGGGCTGTTGCCGCAGGTGGGCGCGGTGGTGAAGGGCGTCTTCTGGTTCTGGGCGGTGACGACGATGGTGTTTGCGCAGGTGGAGTGGATGCGGCGGCGTGTGCCCCAGGCGTTTACGCAGCCGTGGGATCCACGCAGGTTGCCGCCCGTGCGGAAGGAGCGCAGGGAAGGGTTGCCGGCGCACCCGGTCTTTGATCTGCTCTTCAACCTGTTCTTTCTTTTGTGGTTGCTGCTGTTTCCGGGCTTTCCTGTGCTGTTCCTCGGGCCGGCCGCAAGGATGATGCAGGGGCTTGCACTGCACCTGGCGCCGGTCTGGCACACGGCCTACTGGCTGGTGGTGGCGACCACCTGCGTACAGATTGTGTTCAAGGCGGTGGCGTTCCGGGAGGTCAGTCTGGAGTTCCGGCGTGGGTTGAAGGTGGCCGAAGGAATGCTGTCGCTGGGGCTGCTCCTGTTTTTGTTACGGGCGCCCAGCTACCTGGTGAGAAGCCCGGGGCCGACGAGCGCAACGGACCTGCGGCTGCTGGCGATCGGGAACGAGGGTGTGCACCAGGTGCTGGTGCTGATCACGGCGGTGATGGCGATCAAACTGGCGTGGGAGCTGGTGCGGTTGTTCTCCGGGCGGGTGCGTGGAGCTCCGGTGCGGGCTGCCCCGATCTCCCGTTGACGGCGGCTGCGGAATCACTGGAACTGGAACCAGTTCACGTTGGCGATGCCGCCGGAGCCGTGGAAGACGAGGTAGAGGGTGTGCACGCCGGAGGCGCCGCTTATTGGCGCGGTGACAGTCTGCCAGGTTTGGTAACCGCCGGTGACCGGGAGCGTGGCGGTGCCGAGCAGAGTGCCTGTCGCGCTATCGAGGTGGAACTCGACCGTACCGCCGTTGCCGCCGCTGGCGGTGCGGACGTTGACGGCGCTGACCCCGGTGCCGAAGTCGACGTTCTGGTACACGGCCGTGGCTCCGTCCGTCAGGTAGCCGAGGTCGTAGGAGCCGGTGGTGTCGGCGGTCTCCTCCACCTCCAGGCCAGTCTGGCTGCTGTAGCTGGCGCCCTGAATCTGCTGTTTGGCGGGGAGGTTGGCGGTTCCGGTTTGGGCGCCGGACCAGGTGAAGGTGGCGGCCGCGAAGGCGGGCAGCGTGTAGGAGAAGTTCTGGCTGCCCCACTGCACCTGAAAGGTCTGGCTGGTGCCGGCGTTGTTGAAGGCAACCAGCGCCTTGGAGCCATCGGGGTTCACGAACGCGGCGCTGACGACCGTGGGTGTATCGCTGGACCAGACGCGCACGGCCCCGGGCAGGATGTATTTGCTGTACTGGCCCAGCGTGTAGAACTCGATGTCTTTGGTGACCGCGCCCGTGGTGCTGTTCACGGTCACGAGCGGGGTGCAGGTGTTGCAGCCGCCGAAGCCGGCGTTGGGAATCTGGCTCAGGTTGGGGCCCATGGTCTGGTCGAGCGCGAGGCTCCATTTCACATACGATTTGGCGGCGTTGCGAAGGACGAGCGTGATCTCCACGAAGTCGGAGGTGAACTGGTCGTTCACAAAGGTGCCGCCTGAGTGCTCGGTCTCCCACTGACCCTTGGAGGGGAACGAGTTCTGCACCCCCTGCTGGGCGCCCGGGGGGCCGCCGTAGCCATGCCAGGCGGTGCCGGCCACCAGGTTGGAGGCGAGGATCGTCGGGTCAGTGAGCACGGTGGTGGGATAACTCGGCGTATCCCAGTTGTGGTCGTAGACGAAGACGCGGGTGGTGAGGTTTGCGGCGGTAAGGGCCGGCAGCATGTAGTCGCGCAGCACGGAAAGCTGCGTGGGCGCGTCCATGTACATGCTTGGGTAGGCGGAGGTCTGGTACAGCGGCTCGTTCTGGAGCGAGATGTAGTCGATCGGCACGCCCGCGGCCTGATAGGCCTGAAGGTACCTTACGAAGTAGTTGGCGAAGGCCGTGTAGTCGGCCGTTTGCAGGGTGCCGCCCTGGAGCGTGTCGCCGGACTTCATCCAGGCCGGCGGGCTCCACGGGTTCGCCATCAGCTTCATCTGTGGATTCAGGGTCTTGGCCGAGACGATCAGCGGCAGAATGTACGCCTGATCGTGCGCGATGGAGAAGTTGGCGAGGGTTGGGTCGGACTGGCCGGCGGGCACGTCGTCAAAGCTATAAACGGAGCGCGCGAGGTCCGAGGCGCCCATGGGATTCCGCATGAAGGAGAGCCCGATGCCGTTGCCGTTCCGGGTGAAGAGGTCGTTGAGTGTGCTGGTCAACTGCGCCGGCTGAGCGACCTGCTCCAGGAGGTAGGCAGCGGAGTCGGTGAACGCGGCGCCAAAGCCTTCGATGGACTGGTACTTCTGGGTTTCGTCGACGAAGAGCTGATTGGTGCTCGTGGGGCTGTTGCCGAAGGCCAGGCCGGGTTGCGCGGCGAGCAGTTGCGTCTGGTCATGCGTGGAAAGAACAACGCTGACGGCGGGACCCGCGGCGGCGGTGCTTATGGTGTACACCCCCGAGGCCACCGCGCTGGGGCTGTCCCCCTTGGCCACCGCGATGGCATTCAGGGTGGTCGTGGCGGCGATGGGGACCGGGGCGGTGTACGCGGTCGAAGCGGCTGTGGGCGTGGAGCCGTCGGTGGTGTAGTAGATCGCCGCGCCGGCCGTGGCGTCGGAGATCGTCACGGTCTGGGCGGAGGTGTAGGTGCCGGGCGCAGGAGAGAAGGCCGGCGAAGCGGTAGGCGGAAGGGTGATGGTGTAGAGGGCTGTCGCAACCGCGCTGTTGTTGTATCCCGAGGCCACCGCAAGGGCGCTGAGCGTCGTGGTGGCGGTGATGCTGAGGGGAGCCGTGTATTTGGTGGACCCGACCGTGGGCGAGGAGCCGTCGGTGGTGTAGTAGATCGCCGCGCCGGCCGTCGCGTCAGAGACGGAGACGGTCTGGGCGGAGGTGAAGGTCCCAGCCGCTGGGGAAAACACCGGTGTGCCGGCGGTCTGTGTCGGGGTGCCCGGGGAGGTGTTTCCGCTGCCGCCGCATCCCCCCAGGGCAAGGCTGGCCACAGCCGTCACCGTGGTGAGCAGCGCGATCCGGGAGCGCGAACGCAAGCCGGCCGGGCAAGGGCGTAACGCGAGAGGCGAACGGGAGCGCGGAGACAAACGGTTATCTTCAAGCACGCGCCTGTAGTACGCTCGCGTGTTCTCGTTTGTCAAGCGGAGGTTGGCGTGAGGGTGGGCCTGAGCGCCACCCGACTCTCGGAGCACAGCCGGCGCATGCGCTGCAGGGCGCGAGGAGGGTGGCGAAAAAATGAGTGATGCGAGGCTTCGCGGGTCGGGTCGGGTGTCGCTACACTGAACGACATGATCCCTTCCCGTTCGCCTTTTTTGCTAGCTGCTGCCCTGTCGTGTTCCTGCGCTTTGGCGCAGAAGGAGCCCCAGCGGCAACCCAAGCCTGTGCCGATGCCCCCGCCGATCGCCGCGCCGGTGGATAAGCCCTATGCCGGGCCGATGACGGTGTCGGTGGACATCAGCAACTATGTCGACCGGGTGGCGAAGGTGCACGAGGAGATCCCGGTGGAGCGGGGCGCCAAGGAGCTGGTGCTGCTGTACCCGGAGTGGATTCCAGGTGACCATGCGCCGTCGGGACCGCTGCAGAACCTGGGCGGAGTCGTGACGACGGTGGACGGCCAGCGGGTGCAGTGGGTGCGCGATCCGGTAGAGGTGTATGCGTTGCATGTGCCGCTGACGCCGGGCGCGAAGACGGTCGGACTGGACTTCGATTACCTGTCGGCGATCTCGCCGCGGGCGGGGCGCGTCGAGATCTCAGACGAGATCGCGGATCTGGAGTGGAACGAGGTGGTGATGTATCCGGCGGGCTTCTTCTCGCGGGACATCCCGGTCGATACCACGCTGAAGTTGCCGAGCGGATGGAAGTATGCAACCGCGCTGGAGACCGCGTCGAACCAGGGCGACACGGTGACGTTTGAGCGGACCACGCTGAACACGCTGGTGGACTCGCCGCTGTATGCGGGACTCTACTTTTCGCGACTGGATCTGTCGCCGACCCCGACCGATACGGTGCACATCGACATGTTCGGCGATGCGCCGGAGGATGTGAAGACGACACCGGAAGAGGTGGACGGGCTGAAGAAACTGACGCTCGAAGCCGATAAGCTCTACGGCTCGCACCACTACAAGCACTATGACTTTTTGCTGCTGCTGAGCGACAAGGTGGGCGGCGTGGGGCTGGAGCACCACCAGTCCAGCGAAGATGGCTGGCCGGCGGATTACCTGCAGAACTGGAAGGCGGGCGTGGGCGACCGCGACCTGCTGGGGCATGAGTACACGCACTCGTGGGATGGGAAGTTTCGGCGGCCCGCGGACCTGTGGACCCCGAACTTCAACGTGCCCATGCGGGACGATCTGCTGTGGGTGTACGAGGGCATGACGCAGTACTGGGGCAACGTGCTGACCACCCGCGCGGGCATGCGCACACCGGAGCAGATGCGCGATATCTTCGCGGAGACGGCGGCGGGGTTCGCGATCAGCCGCGGGCGCGACTGGCGGCCGCTGGTGGACACGACGAGCCAGGAGATCATCTCGCACCGTCGGCCGGTAAGCTGGGTGAGCTTTGAGCGGCCGGAGGATTACTACACCGAAGGCATGCTGATCTGGCTGGATGCCGATACGAAGATCCGTGAACTGACCAATGGGCAAAAGAGCCTGGATGACTTCTGCAAGCGGTTCTTTGGGATCTATAACGGCAGCTTCATCACCGCGCCCTACACGCTTGAGGATGTGATTCGCGACCTGAACGCGACGGCGCCGTACGACTGGAAGGGGTTCCTGCAGCAGCGGGTGTATGACCTGCATCCGGAGGTACCGATGAACGGCTTCACGCAGGGCGGATGGAAGCTGGTGTACACCGACAAGCCGATCGCATGGGAAGAGGCCGAGGGCGGACGTTATGGAACAAGCTTTGGGACGTCGCTGGGGATGTCGGTGGCGAGCCAGGGCGGAACCGTGGGCAACGTGTACTGGGACAGCGTCGCGTTCAAGGCAGGCATCACGCCGGGCATGCAGATCGTGTCGGTGAATGGGAAGGCGTATACGGGGTCGGTGCTGCGCGAGGCGATCCTGGCGGCGGAGAAGGACCACAAGCCGTTCGACCTGCAGGTGCGGCGCGGGGACGACTACAAGGTGATCAGCATGCCGTACTACGACGGGCTGCGCATCCCGACGCTGGAGCGGGTGGAAGGAACGCCGGACCGGCTGAGCGACATTCTGGCACCGAGCAAGAGTCCGCTGCCGGCCATGTGAGCGGGGAACGAAGAAGCGGCGCTCCTGCCGGGCGCCGCTTCTTTTTCTTGAATTTGCGGAGTTACAAGGTGATCACGATCTTGCCGATCTGTTCGTTGCTTTCGAGGTACTTGTAGGCCTCCACGGATTGCTCGAACGGGAAGGTCCGAGCGATCTCGGGTTTGAAGGAACCGTCGGCGAGGTGGTCGTAGATGTACGTTTTCATGGTGTCCCACTCCGGGGTGCCGCGCAGTTCGTTGAAGCTGTACCCGAACATGCCGATGGAGCGGGAGAAGGCCGCCATGGGAAAGGGTGTGGGTTTGCCCGACAGCATGCCATAGAGAAAGATGGTGCCGCCGTTCGCGGTGGCCTGTGCGAGCGTGTTGATGCCGTCGCCGCCGACTGGATCGAAGACGATGCGGGCTCCCTTGCCGCCGGTGATGGACTTCACCCGGGCTGCGAGATCTTCCTCGTCCGTGACGATGACGTGGTCGGCACCGAGCGCGAGCAGATTTGCTTTTTTGGCCGAGGTGCGGGTCGTGGCGATCGACGTGCCGCCCTGCGCCTTGACGATCTGAATGGCCGCGAGGCCGACGGAGGAGCTGGCCGCGGTGATGACGACGAAGTCGCCTGCAGCTACTTTGCCGAAGGGAACAAGCGCGCCGTACGCCGTGCAGTACTGCATCCAGACGGCGGCGGCCTCGACGGGCGAGAGGGGCTCCGGAACAGCAGCGAGTACGCTCGCGGGCACGACGGCCTGCTCGCCCAGTACAGGGTACTCTTGCATGGAGAAGCCGGGGATGGTGCCGAAGCGCTTTCCGACGAGAGCGGCATCGACTTCCGGACCCACGGCGATCACTTCGCCAAAGGCCTCATAGCCCAGGCCCGAAGGCGGCGTAACTTTCCCCATGTAGACGCCGTGGTAGTACATGCTTTCGGCCCGGTTCAGACCAACGGCTTGCACCTTGAGCAGAACTTCCCCGGCACCAGGCTGGCGTTCGGGCAAGTCTTCAAAGTGAAGGACCTCAGGACCGCCTAGCTGATCGAAGCGGATGGCTTTCGGCATGGTGTGTTAACCCTCTTCGCGAAGAGATGCGGACGACCTGGGCTGCGTCGCAGAATCAGCCCAGGTCGTCTGGGGATGGAACGGTCTCTTCGCTGGGCGTGGGCTTCGACGAGGTGCGGAAGCAGCAGATCGCGGAGCCCGAGGAGCTTGCAGACTCTGGAGCTGGGCAGGAGCGGCTGACGCCCGAGCTGCAGATCCGGCACCTGGGAGGGCGGATTCGGCGAGGTGAGGAGATGGACCGGCTGCGCATTCGGCTCTAGGCAGCGCGAAACCGGCCGGGGAACATTACAGCGGTTCGGGGCGGCCTATCACGATGGATTCGACGTCGAAGCTGTCGGCGGGAGCGAATTGGAACGCGGTTGGCTTTCCTTCCGCGTCCACCTGGAAGTTGAGGAAGCCGGTGCCCACGCCGGTGGGGAACTGGCCAGGCCCGGAGCCGCGGGTGTCCTCGAAGTGCGCGGCGTTGGCGGCGTCGTAGACGCGAACGGCGAAGACGCCCGGCTGGACCTCGTGCGGGGTGTCGCCGAGGATCACCACGTGCCCGGTGTCGTGACCCTTTTCTATGTCGGGGAAGCGCCAGCTGAGAATGTCGCCGCGCTGGGCGTCGGGCAGGAAGAGGATCCGATGCCAGCCTCCGGGCGAGGTGGGCGTGAGCGTGGTGAAGAAGTCGTGGTATTCGAAGGCGCGGGGGCGCGGCTGCGCGAGTTCCTTAGGGATCAGGCTATAGTGGCCGGGCGCAAGGGTTTGGAGCAGATAGCCGACGAAGGCGCTGCAGTCGCAGTCATAGACGCCGGTGTCGGGGTCGATCTGCTCGGTGTACTGATATTGGGTCTGTTGCAGGGTGTTGACGATGGTCTCCGCCTGAGCGGCGAGCTGCGCGGGAAGGGGATTGTTGAGCATGGTCGTGGTGGCGCAGGCCCCGGGCGGGCGCGGCGCGACCCAAGCATAGCGCTTGGAGCGGCAGCGGAGGCGCGCTTCGAGCTGATCAGAGACGAGGTTTGAGGGATTTTTGAGCATGAAAACGGCGCCCCCTCGGGTGAGGGGGTGCCGGTTAGTTGCTAACGGGAGCGCGCTTCTGGGTGGGTTGCGGCTGCGGGCAGGATGCGGGGGTCTCTCCGCTACGCGAACGATGAGGCCGTTCGCTCCGGTCGACATGACGCCTTTAGCCGCCGTTCGCTCCGGTCGAGATGACGCCCTTACCCGCCGTTCGCTCCGGTCGAGATGACGCCTCTGTACCCGGGTGTGCAGATCCTGGAGACCTGGCAGGGAGCCTAGGCCTCGACGGCTTCGGGCTCGGGTTGGGCTGTCTCGGGCTGGTCGCTCTTGACGTTGACCTGCACGTGGGCGGTGACCTCGCGGTGCAGACGAACGGGGATGTGGTATTCGCCGACCGTCTTGAGCGGCTCGTCGAGGTGGATGCGGCGGCGCTCGACAGGATAGCCCTGGGCCTCGAGGGCCTGGGCGATGTCGGCGGAGGTGACGGAGCCGAACAGCTGGCCTTCGCCGCCGGCCTTGCGCTCAAAGGTGAGGACGACGCTGTTGAGCGTGCTGGCGACGGTCTCGGCTTCCACCTTCTCCTTGGCGGACTTGCGGATCGCCGACTGCTTCATCTGCTCGATGACCGCCTTGTTGGCCGGCGTGGCCTCCATGGCGAACTTCTTGGGCAGCAAAAAGTTACGGCCGTAGCCGTCGGCGACCTTGACGACGTCGCCGCGGTGGCCGAGGGACTCTACGTCCTGTTTGAGGATGACTTCCATGATGTGTCTCCGATCTGGTTCTCGGGTGGTGTTGTGCCCCGCAGCGATCGCTGCGAGAAGCAGATCCCTGCGGGAGGACAACAAAAAAGGCGAACGTGGCTAGAACTTGGCGGCGAAGGGCAGCAGGGCGATGGCGCGTGCCTGCTTGATGGCGCGGGTCAGCTTGCGCTGGAAGGGCGCCGAGGTGCCGGTGAGACGACGAGGAATGATCTTGCCGCGGTCGGAGACGAACTGCTGGAGCAGGCGCACGTCGCGATAGCTGATCGAGTCGATCTTTTCGACGGTGAACTTGCAGACCTTTTTGCGGCGGAAGAACTTGCGGCCGCCCTGACCGCCACCGCCGGGTGCGCCGGCAGGACGGGGACCGCGCGGGCCACCGGGACGGGGACCGCCGAAGCCGCCCTGGGGACGGTCGCCCTGTGGACGATCTGTGGAAGGAGCGCCGGCGGAGGGTGCCGGGGTGGCGTTTTGTGTTTCGTCAGCCATGGTGTGGTTCCTTTGGTGTGCGGAGGCGTGGGCCTCGGCGGTTTGGCGGGTTTCGCTCCAGATCCGCGTGGGGATCTTTGGGCTTGGCTGTCTGGGTTAGAGGCAGCGGTGGAAGCGAGGGCTCGCGTGGCGGTTGGGTTGCGTTGTTCGGCTGGCCTGAGGGTTGATTGCAACCCGGAGCGGAATACGGGGGTCCTTCGACTGCGCGGCGCTGCGCTGAGGGTGACGCGGCGGGGGGGGGGGGGGCGGGGGGTCCGAG
>CAXTWN010000075.1:0-16096 GCA_964248055.1 uncultured Acidobacteriaceae bacterium
GCTGGGGCCCCGACGCCCATGCCTCCGGCGTTCTGGGCCGCAACGGCCGCGGCTCCGTCGACCACTTCGGTGTCAGCGACAAGGTCGACGTGCAGGTAGGCACCCTCTCGAAGGCCATCGGCGCGCTCGGCGGCTACGTCTGCGGCAGCCGCGATCTCATCGACTTCCTCTACCACCGTGCCCGCCCGTTCCTCTTCAGCACCTCGCATCCGCCCTCGGTCGCCGCCACCTGCCTCGCGGCCTTCGATCTGCTCGAAGCCGAACCCGAACGCATCGAGCGCCTTTGGAGCAACACTCGCTACTTCCAGCAGCAATTGCAAAGCGCCGGCTTCGACATCGGCGGCCGCTCCACCCCGGCGAGCGAAACGCCCATCACGCCTATCCTGATCGGCGACGGCCGCGCAACCATGAGCTTCAGCCGCGAACTCTTCTCTAAAGGCCTGATGGCCACAGGCATCGCCTTTCCCACGGTGCCCGAAGGCAAGGCCCGCATCCGCTGCATCATGACCAGCGAACACAGCCGCGACCAGATCGACACCGCCCTCGAGATCCTCACCGACACCGCAAGGGAGCTGGCCCTGCTCTAGGGGCCAGCAGTGCGCCCTCCGCATGGGCCTACATTGTCATCGTGAGCGAAGCGAAGGACCTGCTTTTCGCACCGGCGATCGAAGCCGCCCGCAGCTTGCAACTTCAAAAAACGCCGCATCCACATCAAGCCGCTCGCGACACCGCCCGCAGTCGCTCCACTCGCCGTTGCACCGCCTCGGAGGTGGCCTCCACGCGCGCGACCAGCAACTCCTCGCCGATCAGCGCCGAACAACACACCACCAGCGGAATCAACTCACCGAACACACGCGTCTCGATCAAGATCCCGTAGCTGAACATGAACACGAGCCACAGCGGGATCATCCAAAGCCACGCCCGCAGCCGCGCGTCCGGGATGCGCGCCCGTAGCAGCACCACAAACGGCAGCAGATACCCGCACGCGCTCACCAGTTGCGGCCACGCCTGCGGCGCCAACAGCGACTTCACGTTCCAGTTCAGCCGCGGATAAAACTCCGAGCGATTCCCGGCAAACAGGTGCCGTACAAAGATCTCCCAGCCGATCCAGAACGCCAGCAGAGGCAATACCACGGCCACGGTGCGGGGCGCGAGCATCTGCCGCCAGCGCACCCTGCCTCCCGCCGCCAGGCTCTGGTCGATCGCATACAGCGGCAGGAGCAGCAGCGTCGTCTCCCGGTTGATGGTCGCCACCACAAACAGCGCCGCAAACCATCCCCAGTGCCGGCGAAAGTAGATCAGGTAGAGCGCTGTGGTGAAGAAGGCCAGGCTGGGCAGGTCATAGATGAACCGGAAGTTCTGCACCGTGTGCAGCACGTACGTCGCCGCCCACACCGCAAGCACCAGCGGGTAGATCAGCGGCGTCAACAACTGCCGCCGCGAGCTCGCCTGGTAGATCCGCGTCGCCAGCATGCCCGTCACGCTCAGGCATGCGATCCCGATGACCGCCTGGATCAGGACCTCCGGCTGCACCGGCTTGGGAAACCAGAAGTGCGAGAACGCGAATACCCGGTCGAGCAGGTGCAGAAACGTGCTCTGGTGCGCCAGGTGCATCGGCAACATCATCAGGCAGCGTCCCTGGAAGGGCATGCGCTCTTTGCCGAGCTCATACAGGCGCGTGTTGACGTAGGGCCTGGTCAGCCACAGGTAGCACCACACCAACTGAACCGTCGCGAGCAGGTAGATCGCCAGAAGAAGGCGTCGTATCCTTTGCGGCATCGTGGAACTCCCGTTCGCATCCCGTCTCAGGCTGGGTGCTCTTGGATCGCTGAGTACAGACCGTCGAACTGGTCGGATTGGCGTACCACTGCTCCAGGTTGGATGCATTCCCGGGCGTTTTCGACCAGCCGAAGGTCGACGTCGAGCTCAGGATCCCGTGCCGGGCTCGCCTCGGGACGTGTCAGATACTCTCTCCTCAATCGAACGCCCGACCCCGCTCCCGCATCACAACGTTGTCTCAAGTTTCTGCGAAGGGAACCTCTCGTTTATGGCAGATCAAGCTGCACTGCAACAGAAGTACGCCTCTGTCGGCCAGGTCATCGCCGATTTCGCTCCCGAAGGCGCCAAGTTTGACGGCATCTTCATGGAAGGCGACAAGCTCATACTCAAGGCCGACGTCCCCTCCAAAGTTGTCCTGAACCGCGTCTGGGACGCCACCAAGAAGGTCGACCCCAGCTATGCCGACTTCGAGCCCCGGCTTACCGTTACCGGCGGCGACGACCAACCCTACACCATCAAGCCCGGCGACAACCTCAGCAGGATCTCCGAACGCTTCTACGGCACCGCGTCGAAGTACGAGACCATCGCCCAGCACAACAACATCTCCGACCCCGACCACATCCAGGTGGGCCAGACCCTTAACATCCCGCCCTTGTCGTAAGCGGGCTATCCGGTCCGACCTACGCAAGCACTGCACAAGGCAAACGCCGCGTACGCCGCGTACGCCGCGTTTGCCTTATGGCCCGGTGTCTGCTCGTTGCCCCGACTACACTCGCTCCCTTAAACGCGGGGGCAGACCCTAGCTCAGCAACGCATCCACAAACGCCTGCGAGTCGAACGGCAGGATGTCCTCGATCTTCTCGCCCACGCCTGCAAACCGCACCGGCAGGCCCATCTCCCGCGCGATCGCCACCACGATCCCGCCCTTGGCCGTGCCGTCCAGCTTGGTCAGCACGATGCCTGTCACCTGCGCCGCCTCGGTGAACAGCCGCGCCTGCTGCATGCCGTTCTGGCCCGTCGTCGCGTCGATCACCAGTAACGTCTGATGTGGCGCGCCCGGCACCTGGCGCTCCGTCGTGCGCCGCATCTTGTCCAGTTCCTTCATCAGGTCGGTCTTGGTGTGCAGCCGCCCGGCCGTATCCACCAGCACGACGTCGGTCCCCCGCGCCTTGGCCGCCGCCAGTGCGTCAAACAGCGCCGCCGACGGATCGCCGCCCTGCTTGGTCTTGATCAACTCTACGCCGGAGCGCTGCGACCAGACCTCCAGCTGCTCAATCGCCGCAGCGCGAAAGGTGTCCGCCGCGCAGAGGAGCACGCTCTGCCCTTCGCGGCGGTACAGCGCCGCCAGCTTGCCGGAGGTCGTCGTCTTGCCGGTGCCGTTGACGCCGACCATCATCACCACCTCCGGCCCGGTCGCCGGATGCTCGACCGGCGACGCGACGCCGTCCAGAATGCGGCGAATCTCATCCTTCAGCAGCCGCTTTAACTCCGCGCCGTCGGCGATGCCATGCCGCAGCGCGCGCTCCCGTAGCCGCCCGATAATCTCGTCTGTCGTCACCGCTCCGATGTCCGAAGCCAGCAGGGCCAGCTCCAGATCCTCGAGCGACGCCTCATCCACCTCGCGCGTAAGCGCCACCACCGAGGCGATGGAGCTGGACAGCGACTCACGGGTGCGCGTGACCGCCTGCCGCATCCGCTCAAAGAACCCGCCCCGCCGCGCCGGCTCCGTCGGCGGCTCTTCCAGCTCATGCGACGGAACCACCGCCACGCTCTCTGGCGCTGCCGGCTCCGGGGTCTTGTCGCGCTTGCCGAAGAGGGAAAAGGGCATACAAACTTAGTCTACTTGGACGCGCTCCCCCCGGCACCAGCGTGACGTCTACTCGGCTGTGCCTGGTCTGGCCATCAGCTCTCGGATGGCCTCTCGGGGCGACTTATGTTCATGGAGGATCAGCGCCATCTGCTCTGTGATCGGCATTTCCACGCCATAACGGGCCGCCAGCCCCAGCGCCGCCGTCGTGGAGCGCACGCCCTCAGCCACCTTGCCGTTCAGGCCGGCAAGGATTTCCGGCAGGTGCCGCCCTTTGCCGAGTTCAACGCCCACGGCTCGGTTGCGGCTCAGCCCGCCGGTACAGGTCAGCACCAGGTCGCCCATGCCGCCCAGGCCCGCCAAGGTCTCGCGCCGGGCGCCGCAGGCCATGGACAGCCGGGTGATCTCGGCCATGCCGCGCGTGATCGGCGCGCCCGCCGAGTTCGCCCCGAGCTCCAGCCCGGTCACCACGCCCGCGGCCAGCGCAATCACGTTCTTCAGCGCGCCGCCGAGTTCGGTGCCGATGACGTCCTGATTGCGGTACACGCGCAGACTGGGCGAGGAAAAGTCGTCCTGCAGGCGCTTGCCGAGCTCTGCCTCGTCCGTCGCGATCGTGATGGCCGTAGGCATCGCCGCCGCCACCTCCTGCGCGAACGACGGGCCCCCGAGCGTGCCGAAGGCGTTCCCCGGCGCATGCTCGGCCATGATCTCGGACATGCGCAGAAAGGTGTGTTCTTCGATGCCCTTGGAGGCGGACAGCAGAAACTGTTTCGGCGCGAGCGCCGGCGCGATGGTCTCCATCACCGAGCGCAGCGCCTGGGACGGCGTCACGCAGAGCACCGTCTCCGCGCCCTCGACCGCCTCGGGCAGAGACGCCGTCACGCGCATCTCCGGCGGCAGCGCGAAGCCCGGCAGGTAGCGCAGGTTCTCCCGTCTGTCCGCCAGTTCCTCGGCGTGCGCGGGCGAGTGTGCCCAAAGCGTGAGCGCATGGCCGCCCCGGCGCGTCAGCGAGACCGCCAGCGCCGTGCCCCAGGCCCCCGCGCCGAGCACCGCGATCCGGCTCAAGCCCGCGCCCCCTCATCCTGCGCCGGCTTCTTCGAACCGAAGCGCGGCTCGGTGCCGTGAACCAGCCGCCGGATGTTGGCCTGGTGCTTCACAATCACCAGCAACGCGATGAAGCTCACGCCTCCCAGGTACACCGGGGAGCGATCCGGCATCAAGAGCACCGCGAAAACCGGCAGCACTGCGGCGGCGACCACCGAGGCCAGCCCGACGATCCGCGTCAACGCTACCAGGAGGATGAACACACCCAGCGCCGACAGGGCCACCATGGGCGTCAACGCCAGGAACACACCCAGCGCCGAAGCCACGCCTTTGCCACCTCGGAAGCCGAGCCAAACAGGGAAAACGTGCCCGACTACCGCCGCCACCGCCGCGCCTACGGCCAGGTCGGAAGGGAAGCTCGGAGGGCCGGGCGCGAGATGCCGAGCGATCAGGACCGCAAGCAGCCCCTTCAGCAGATCCAGGAGCAGCGTGAGGATTCCCAGGCCCTTGGCGCCCGAGCGAGCCACGTTGGTGGCACCGATGTTGCCACTGCCTTTGGTGCGGATGTCCTCCTTGCGAAACAGACGCACAAGCAGATAGCCGAACGGGATCGAGCCCAGCAGGTAGGCCCCCGCCAGCACAGGCAACCAAAGGTTCATCGCCCCAGAGTGTATCAAGTCTGTACGCAAGCTCTTGCGCGCGGCTACAGAAGGTGCCGGCGCACCATCTCCAACGCGTGCTGGCTGGCCCACAGGCGTATGCGCTCGCGGTCGCCGGTCAGGTTGAACTGCTTCACCTGAGTGCCCTCCGGCGCGGCGAAGCCGATGTACACCAGACCGACGGGCTTGTCCTTATCCGGGCCGGAGCTTAGCGCTGGGCCGGCGATGCCCGTGATGCTCAGCGCGTAGGTAGTGCCGAGGCGCTCGCGCGTTCCCGAGGCGAGCAGGCGCGCCACGGGCTCGCTCACCGCGCCGTGCTCCTGGATCACCTCCCACGGCACGCCGGCGCAACCGGTCTTCAGCTCGCTCGCATAGACCACAAAGCCGCCGACAAAGGAACGCGAGGCCCCGTCCACGGTGGTGAGCCGCTGCGACAACAGGCCGCCCGTACAGCTCTCCGCGATCGCAAGCTTCGCGTCCGCCACACCCAGCATCAACAGCACGACCTCTTCGAGGCTCTCCCCTTGCGTGGAGAAGATGTCCTCGCCCATCTCTTGCTCTACCGCCTCCGCGACCGCGTTCACGCGAGCCTCGGCCTCCTCCGCCGTGGGCTTGACACAGGAGAAGTGCAGCTGGATCTCGCCTCCGCCCGCAAGAATAGTGGTCTCTACATCCGCAAAGCTCTTGTAGATCGGCGACGTGCGTGCGTCTACCTGGGACTCGGGAATGAGGGCCATCCGCAGCTGCCGCTTTGCCAGATGACGCGGCGGCAGCGAGGCCGCGAGTCGCGGCTTGCACTGCTCGTCGAAGAGCGGCTTGAGCTCCTTGGGCGGCCCTGGAAGCAGGATCACCACCTTGCGATGGCCCTCGAACACCGTGTCCAGCCACTGCCCCGGCGCACTGCCGTTCCTGTTGGGCAGCAGCTCGGCCCCGTCGAGCACCTCGGCCTGGCGCTCGTTGTTGGGCGGCATCGCCATCCGCCGCTCCGCGAAGCGCTTGTACAAGGCGGTCATCACGCCAGCGTCCTTGTGCAGCTCCAGCCCGAGCGCCTTGGCGACACAGGGCCGCGTCAGGTCGTCCTCGGTCGGGCCAAGGCCGCCGGAGACGAGAACCACATCGGCGCGGCGCAGCGCAATGGTGGTCGTATCCGTCAGGTGCTGCGGATTGTCCCCCACGATGGTCTTAAAGGCCACCGACACCCCGAGGTCGTTCAGCCCCTGGGTGAGATAAAGCGAGTTTGTATCCTGGCGAAAGGGCGTCAGCATCTCCGAGCCGACAGCGATGATTTCAGCGAGCATGTTCCCGTTTGGATGCCGTCCCGTAAGCCCGCGCTCCAGGTCCGGCAGCCCCGGCGGTCGGACTTCTACACCAGCGGGCGCCCCGTGATCCCCAGATCGACGTGGTACAGCCGGTTCGCCGTGGCCAGCGCCGCGCAGCCGTCTTCCAGGAAGCAGAGCCCCACCAGGTCGTTGCCGCTGACCACCAGATCCGCGCTACGTCCATCCGCGGTGATCCGCACAATGCCGCGCCGTCCGCCGAGCGACGCCGCAACGTACAGGTTCTCGTCGACGTCCACGGCCATGCCCTGTGGACGGCCCAGGCCGCGGTAAAACACCCGCGCGGTGCCGTCTGGATCAATGGCATAGATCGGCTGGTTCGAGCTGGTGGTCGGCGCCGTGACGAGCAGCACACCGTCGCTGCGAAAGGCCAGATGGTAGGCGGCGACGGAAGGTTCAAGTGTCGAGAAGACGAAGGTTTCGCCCACCGTACGGGCGTCCGTGCCGTTATGGCCGCCCTGGAAGCCGAGCTTGAAGATGGTGCCGGAGCGATCGCCGACAAACAGGTTGCCCTCGCGGTCGAACGCCAGGCCGGTGGCGATACCCATACCCTCTGCAAAGGTGGACACCGAGCCCTCCCGGGAGATGCGGTAGATGACGCCATCGGCGCGGGAGGAGGCATACAGATGGCCGTCCGGACCGAAGGCCAGCGCCGAGACGTTGAGCAGATCCCGCACAAACGGGCGGACCTGCAGGTCACGGGAGATGCGCATGATCGAGACCGGAACGCGGGTGCCGCGCGGGCCCGAGATCATCGCAAACAGGTTGCCATCCCCATCCACGGCCGGATTCGCGATCATGTGCAACTCATCGGCCAGGGGCACCGCGATGTTGGCGTGCAACACGTTGCTGGCCTGTACTCCGTAGCGAAGAAACAGGTCACTGGCGATCGCGCCTTCGGGCACGCGCACCTGGGCGCGGTTGGTTCGTAGGAGCTCCAGCGCCGCCTCTGTCTGGCCAATGAACGCCAGTGGAAGCTGCGCGGCTTGCGCTTCGCGACCGCCAAACAGATGTACCCCGGCGATCTCAAACGAGCCGCCGGGCAGAGCCGCCTTGGGGCGAAGGCTATGGAGGTGCGGGGCGTCCGAGCGAACGGGGGAGAGCAGGCTCATGATCTTCTCAGCCTAGTGTGCGGCGTCTCACCGTGCAAACCGGAGGCCTACTGCAACGGCCTGACCAGATGGAGCACAAGCAACGTGCACCCAAGCGCGAAGACCCCGGCGGCCAGATCGTCCAGCATGATTCCCGTTCCTTCCGGCAGGGCCTCCAGGCGGCGAATGGGTGGCGGTTTCAGGATGTCGAAGAAACGGAAGAACACGAACGCAACCAGCGCGTTGGGCCAGAGTGGGGGCACGAAGAGCAGGGCGATCCACTGTCCGGCGACCTCGTCGATCACGACGAAGCCCGGGTCCTCGCGTCCGGACTCGCGCGCCACCCGAGTGGCAGCCGGAATGCCGATCGTGGTTGCCAGCAGGACGCCGGCGACCGTGATCCAGGTCAGCGCGCGCGTGTCATGATGGACCACCCAGCCGGCAAGGAGCCAAAGCAGCGTTGCCGCGGCGGAGCCATAGGTACCCGGTCCCGGCTTGAGCAGACCCGCACCAAAGAAGGTTGCGATCGCCCAGGCCCAACGCGTTCGCGGTGCCCTGGGAGGTGTCCCGTCGCTGCTCGCCCGGGGCAGTTCGGGCACTAGTTCTTCCAATCGCGGCGCAACTCGGCCGCGAACGGGTTCTCCTGCTGTTGCTTGTGCTCCAGCTCTTCCAGGAGGTCCGGGTCAAGGATTGGCGAGCTGATCTTGTAGTCGCCCGAGGCCCACTTGCCGAGGTCGATGCGGCGGCAGCGGTCGGAGCAGAACGGGGCCTCTTCGCTTTCAACGGGAACGAGGGTCCGGCAGGTGGGGCAGCGCAGCAGAGGTTTATTCGCCATAACGGAAGGTTGGTACCGGGATCTCACTCAAGGATGCGGGCAACCACATCATAGTCGTGCGATTCCGTGATCTCGGCACGATAGAAGGTACCCGGAACCAGCGCCTCATGCGGGCCGAAGTCGTTGATCAGCACGACGCCGTCGATCTCAGGAGCCTGGTCCAGCGTGCGGCCCTGCCAGAGCAGCTCTGTCTCTTCGCTGGGCCCCTCGACAAGAAGCTCCACGGTGCGTCCGATCCATGCCTTCTTCGCCTTGCGGCTGATCTTGTTCTGCAAGCGCATCAACCGGCGGCGGCGAGGCTCTATGATGCGCGGGGGCACCGTCTCCCCGCGCGCGACGGCCTTCGCGCCCTCCTCGTCGGAGTAGGAGAAGACCCCCAGCCAGTCGAAACGGGCTGCCTCCACGAAACGGCAGAGTTCGTCGAAGTCGGCGTCCGTCTCTCCGGGGAAGCCCACGATGAAACTTGTGCGCAGGACCAGCCCCGGAACGATCTTGCGGGCCTTCTCGAGGATCTGCAGGAAACGATCTGCAGAGCCGCCGCGGCGCATGCGGCGCAGCACGGCGGGGCTGGCGTGCTGCAGCGGCACGTCGAGATACTTGGCCACATTGTCGTGCCGCGCGATGGACTCCAGCAGCCGTGTGGTGATCTTGTTGGGGTAGGCGTACAGGAAGCGCAGCCATTTCAGGCCGGGCAGCGGCGCAAGAGCGTCCAGCAGATCGGCAAGCTCAGGGCGCTTGCCGCTTGCGGGGTCTGCCGGCAGATCCTCACCGTAGCAGGTAGTGTCCTGCCCGATGAGCGTGATCTCGCGAACGTCCTGGCGAATCAACTGCTGCGTCTCCGCGACAATCGAAGCGATGGGCCGGGAGCGGAACTTGCCCCGCAGCTGCGGAATGATGCAGAAGGAGCAGGGGTGATCGCAGCCCTCCGCGATCTTGACGTACGCGGAGGCTCTCGCGGTGCTCAGGAGGCGCGGTGTGGCGTCGCTGTAGAGATAGCTGGGCAGCGCGGCCGTTGCGCCGTCCCAGGCCTCCCGCGAGAACCGGCCGGCAGCCTCCCGGGCATCGCCCTCGGGCCGAGACCCCGGGGTCGAGACGATCTGCACCTGTGGGCCGTCGGACTCCGGGCGGGAGTGCTGCTGGACCGCGGAGGCGGCTCGGCGAATCTGCGCGGCGTCCGTGGCCGTGCCTGCGGCGCGGTCAAGGGAGGCGACCTGCACCGCCGTGAGCACCGTGAAAGGAGAACTCGCCTGGGTGGGTGCCGCCTGGGGGCGCTCCAGCCCGGCGGCTTCGAGGACCCGCTCCAACTCGCCCGTGCCGACCACCGCATCGACCTCGGGGATGTTTCTCCGGATCTCGTCGCGGTAGCGTTCCACCAGGCAGCCCGCGACGATTAAACGCTGGGCGCGCCCGCCGTGTTCGGCCTTGTGCTGCACCATCTCCAGGATGGCGTCGACGGACTCCTGCTTCGCTGAATCGATGAACGAGCAGGTGTTCACGACGAGAATCTCCGCATCCTCGGCACACGCGGTCAACTCCGCCCCCGCACGGTCCAGCAGGCCCATCATCACCTCGCTGTCCACGAGGTTTTTGGGGCAGCCCAGGGACACAAACCCGACCTTCGGCCGCACACCGGCGAGACTTGGGGAGGTCCGGGGCAGGTCCGTTTGCGGACTGACATCGTCGACGATCGGAGCAAACGTCACAGCGAGCAGTTTACCAGCCCTTGCTTGCCGGATCGGCTTGGGCGCAGAGAGACGGTGCGCTCAGGAGGGCGGGGTTAGAAGACCTTTACTTCGGCAGAGATCCTGTCCTGCGCTTCCGCAGCTTCGCGGCAGATCTCACCAACTTTGTGTCGCTTGCCGACTCACCCAGCCTATACTGTTGAGATAGTGAACGCTTCGCCTGGAAAACTGCAAGTCATGGAAGGACCCGTAATGGAGACAGTGTTCGACAGACACTTTGAAGGCGAGCACGTTGAGATCGACGAGAAGCATTTCATCGGCTGCACCCTGTGCCGTTGCACCCTGGAGTACGCGGGAGGTGCGGTGATCCTGGAGCGGACGCGCATTACAGGGTGCCGGTACGTGTTCTGCGGCCCCGCGCAATGCACGGTGAACTACCTGAAGACGATGGGTCTTTTGCCGGCGACCTTTACGGGCCAGAGTCTGCCCTTCGCCCCCGTGCAATGAGGAGCTAGGTCAAGCTCCCTGCGAGGCCGAAGCGCCGGGAAACTGCGCCACGGGCAGCGCCTCAAACAGCGGGTGGGCAAACAAGAATCCCTGAAACAGCTCGACGCCTTCATCCCGAAGCCAGTGGTACTCCTCGTTGCTCTCGATGCCTTCCGCGATCAGCTCGATGCCGAGGTCTCGGCAGACCTGCAGGATCGCCCGCACGATCGCCTGCCGAGGACCCTGGCTGTGGATACGCCGAACGAGGTTCTTGTCGAGCTTGATCTGGTCGGGTTGAAAGTCGGCAAGCACATTGAGACCAGAGTAGCCCGAGCCGAAGTCATCCACCGCCACCCGCATGCCCAGGCCGCGATAGATGCCGACCAGTTCGGTGAATCGGTCCTGATTACCCAGCACCTCGCCTTCAGTGACCTCCAGCACGAGACGCTCCGGCGCGAATCCATGCACGATCGCCATATCGAGGGTGGAGGCCAGGCAGTCGCGGTCGGCTCGGAAGCCCTGCGGCAGCAGGTTCAGATTGAGGTCGCAGCGGACGCCGAGACGTTCGGCGAGTCCCAGGGCCGCTTTTCGGCACTCCTCGTCGAAGGTCGCCAGTTCGGGCTGCGGGATGTTGCGCAGTACCGTGTCCGCGCTCTGGTTTTCGGGTCCCCGGACCAGCGCCTCATAGGCAGTGATGGCCTTTGCGTTGGCGTTGACGATCGGCTGAAAGGCGAAGGAGCAGGTCCACTTCGGCAGACGTGCAAGCCAGGCCATGCGGCTGGGGTACGGGACGGCGACGTCCTGAAATCGGCTCATGCGCGCACCACGCTGAGCGGAGCCGGGTCCCCGTGGGAGCGCCAGCGGCCCTCGGTGAAGGCCTGGAGCAGACGTTTGGCTCTCCCCTCGTCCAGCCCCGAGAGCAGCTCCCTGCGGCGGCGTGGGTCCTCATCCTGCAGCAGACTGGTCAACTCCTCAGGAGAAAGGGTCGTGAGCTCCATCTTGGAATCAGCGAAGTAGCGCCGGGCGATGGGCTCCTGGATGATGCGCGTGATTCGTTTGTGCCGTGGATCCGCAAGGATCTTGGCGTACAGCGCATCAACGGCCTCCCGAGGACCTTCCAGCACCTGGAAGAAGGTGTCCTCTACGTGCAGCAGGATCCCGGTGATGCCCTGCTTCGCATTACTCACGCGAGACGCCTCTACCAACGCAGCGAGCTCAGCGGGAGGCAGGACACGCGTTTGCACGCTGGAGTAGATGCA
Source organism: uncultured Acidobacteriaceae bacterium (assembly GCA_964248055.1). Classification (GTDB taxonomy): domain Bacteria; phylum Acidobacteriota; class Terriglobia; order Terriglobales; family Acidobacteriaceae; genus Granulicella. Next base: position 11,980 of record CAXTWN010000075.1, read on the forward strand.
GTGCACCAGAGCTGACATCCTCCCCATTCTCCTCGCCCAGGCGACGCGACCACGGATGTCGTCTGCTTCCCTGTAAGTCTTCTCAGCCCCCAGCCGGTCTGTCAACAACCAAAACGGGGCAGAAGCCTACCCACCCGATGGGTCTGTCGCAGTTTGGGACAAAAGCACACGGGGGCGACACAGAAGTGTGCTCGATCAACAAGGGGCCCGTCAGATCTCCCAGCGCAGCAGCGTTGCCCCCACGGTGAAGCCGGCTCCGACGCTGGCGAGCAGCACGAGATCACCCTTGTGGAGACGGCTCTCGTCCAGGGCCGTCTGCATCGCCAGGGGAATCGTGGCGGCGGTGGTGTTGCCGAAGCGATCGATGTTGATGATCACGCGATCCAGAGGCATGCCCAGCCGCTCGGCCGTGGAAAGGATGATGCGTCGGTTGGCCTGATGCGGAATAAAGCAGCCCAGCTCCGCGCCGGCGACGCCGTTGCGTGCAAGCAGGGCTTCGGAGACGTCTGCCATCTTGCGCACGGCAAACTTATAGACTGCCTGCCCATCCTGGTGAATGAAGTGCTGCTTGCGGTCCACGGTCTCATGGCTGGGGGGCAGCCGACTGCCGCCCGCAGGCATGTTGAGCGCGGCCACACCGGAGCCGTCCACCTCATGGAGGAAGTCGATCAGGCCGACCTCCTCCCCCGCGCACGGTTCCAGAAGCACCGCACCGGCACCGTCGCCGAACAGGATGCAGGTGGACCGATCCGTGTAATCCACAATGGCGCTCATCACATCCGCGCCGATAACCAGAACCTTGTTGTGGGCCCCCGCTTCGACCAGTTTGGCGCCGGTCTGCAACGCATACACAAAGCCCGAGCAGGCCGCGGAGAGATCGAAGCCCCACGCCTTGGTTGCGCCGATCTTTGCCTGCACCAGGCAGGCGGTGGCCGGGAAGGCCATATCGGCCGTCACGGTGGCGACGATGATGGCGTCCACCTCGCCGGGCTGGACCCCTGCCTTGGCCAGGCACTCACGGGCGGCCTCCGCGGCAAGATCGCTCGTCGCCGTGCCCTCCTCCACGATGTGCCGGGTACGGATGCCGGTGCGCTCGGTGATCCACTGATCGTTGGTCTCGACCATCCGTTCCAGGTCGGCGTTGGTCAGCAACCCCGGGGGAACAAAGGTGCCGAGCGCGGAGATCTTGGCGGAACGGAGCGTCCGGGGCGGACGTTGCGACTGGGAAACAGGAGTCAAACGGGCGGCGACCTCAGCGGGATGTACGACTTAGAGCATCTTATCGCGGTCGCGGAACGCAGCGCCGCCCTTGGCAGCGGCCGCGGAACGCAGCGCCGCCCTTGGTAGCGGCCGCGTTGAGTCGCTCGTGTCCCCGCTCCGAAGAGTGGCTCTGAAGGTAGGAAAGGGAGGTGTACCGGGTTTCCCTACTGCGCCCGCGTTGGCCCGTTGCCGTTGCTTCCTTCCGGACCTGGCGGGGTTGGCGGGTACGCGTCGCGTAGGACCCGGCACACTACGATCTTACCATCGCTGTGCTGTCCGATGAAGGCCGGCGTGGCAAGCGGAAGGGCGCTCCTGGGAGCGAACACCGCCGCTGTTCCGGGCCTTACGACGGGACGAAGCGCAGCTCCGGTAACGGCGGCAGAATCCCGAGTTCGGCGGCGTAGCGGCGGAAGAGCCGGATCGCCTCGAGGCAGGGCGCATCGAGCCGGTAGTGGATGTTGTGCGTGAGATAGGAGCGGATCGTCTCCGGCGAGAGCGGAAGCCGGGGGACCCACTCGGCCACGAGCTGCTCGAGGTGGGCCTGCCCGGCCTCGCGGCTGGCGTTCAGGTCGGCGGTGAGTTGCGCGGCGGTCACGCCCGCAGGCGCGAGGCTCTCCGGGCGTACGGCCCAGACCGCCGCCACCCACGGCAACCCGGTGTGCTGGTGCCAGAGCTGGGCCAGGTCCAGCCAGAGCAGGGAGCCGACCGCCGCGTCGATCTCTGGGCGGCGTTCGCGCGCGAGCAGGGCGGGGTCGCCGATGAGCAGCGCGGCTTCGTGCTCCGCGAGCATCCTGAGCGGGTCGGCAGGGTGCTCCAGGGTGACGGGCCGGGTGCCGTAGAAGCGTTCCAGCACCACCCGCAGGTAGGCCACCGACGAACGGGAGGCGCCGTCGGTGGCGATCGCGGTAAGTTGTTGCAGACACTCGGCCATGGGCAGGTTTCGTCGATTGCGAACCAGCAGCAGGATGCTGCGGACCTCTGTTAACGAGGCGATAGCGCAACCGGGAACGATGGCCAGCTCGGGGGTAAGCTCGGCCACCGGAATCAGGCCCAGGTCGGCGGCCCCGGAGCGAAGCTCGGCGGCGCACCGGGCAGGGGTGGTGTAGTGCACCGCATAGCGCTGCTGCAGCTCGCTGGACACCGGTTCATGCTCGAAGTCGTAGAGCAGCGGAGCGGGGTTCAGGAACGAGATCGCGGCAACGCGGAGAGGCACGCCTCATGGTAGCGCCGCGGCACTTCTGCGAAGACCCACGGCCGCGCGCGAACGAATAGGGGATAGGTCCCGCCCGCGGAGACAGGTACCATCAGCACCGATCGGAGGGCAAAGGGCATGGCGGCTGCCGTGGAGACCGCGCAGGAACGTCAACTCGGCTGGCTGGCGTTAACTCTGGCCCCGGGGATGGGGCCGACCCGCTGTCTCCGAGCCGTGCGCATGCTGCGGGGGCCGGAGCGGGTGCTTGCCGCGTCCTTGACCGAGTTGGAGGGTGCAGGTTTGCCGGCTACTGCCGCCCAGTTCATCTTTGGCGGGCGCGCTCGGCGCGCCGCCGAGGAGGAGCTGCAGCGGGCAGCCGAGCAAGGAGTGCACCTGGTGACCGCCGATGAGGAGGCCTACCCGGGGCCGCTGTTGGAGATCTACGATCCGCCGCCGGTGCTTTGGGTGCGAGGCAACATGGAGGCGCTGAACCGGCCGGGGCTCGCCGTCGTCGGCACCCGGCACCCGTCGCCCTACGGCGCCGGCATGGCGGAGATGCTGAGCCGCGACCTGGCACGGCGCGGCCTGGCGATCCTCAGTGGCATGGCGCGCGGCGTGGACACGGCGGCGCACAAGGGCGCGCTCGCCGGGGGCGGGATCACCGTCGCGGTGTGGGGCACCGGCATCGATGTGATCTATCCCAAGGAAAACAAACGGCTGGCCGAAGAGATCGTCGCCAACGGTGGGGCGATCCTGAGTGAGTTCCCCATCGGCACCTTCCCCGCACCGCAGAACTTTCCCATCCGCAACCGCACGCTGAGCGGGATGAGCGTCGGCGTGCTGGTGGTGGAGGCGGCGGAGTACTCCGGCACGCGCATCACGGCGCGCTGCGCGATTGAGCAGAGTCGCGATGTCTACGCCGTGCCGGGCAACGTGACCACCAAGAACGCCTGGGGGCCGAACACCCTGATCAAGCAGGGTGCGAAGTTGACCGCCACCTGGGAGGATGTCTGGGAGGACCTGCCGTCCCAGGTCCGGCTGACGCTGGAAGAGCAGGCCGAACGCGAGGCGAGGGCGCGTGGTGAATCCATCTCGGGAACCACGGCATCCTTATTTGACAGCGCCGCCGGGGTAGGCACACCACCGCTCAGTGATCATGAACGGCTCGTGTTGCAGCACCTTCGGGCCGACGAGGCGTTGCAACTGGACGAACTGCTGGACCGGTTGGAGACGGAACTCGCCTCCGGCGAGGTATTTACCGCGCTGTTCGAGTTGGAGCTCGCAGGCAGAGTCAAGCAGATGCCCGGCAAGAACTACGTCCGGAGTTTGTAGCTGCCACTCGCGTTCACCTTCATTCCGAACCGCGAGCCGATTCCTTGCGTACTCGTCGGCTGATCGGCAGCTGTGAAGAAAGATGCCGAACGAACCGGCACGAGCCGCGTCTATAGGGTGACGTTGGCCGTACCCAGATCAGGTCCGGCGCCGGGTTTTGCCTCGCGGCATTGACGTGCTCTTGGCAAAGCGTGTTAGTTTGCAGGCTACAGATGGGCGGGACGCACGGTTCGGCATAGGCCGGGCGTGCTGTCTCAGGCAGGGTGCAGGATATGGGCAAGAATCTCGTGATCGTGGAATCGCCGGCCAAGGCGAAGACGATCAACAAATACC
>CAXTWN010000076.1:0-10504 GCA_964248055.1 uncultured Acidobacteriaceae bacterium
GTCCCTTGCCCGCAGTGAACCCCTTCCGTCTGCAGGAAGCCGATCTCTCCGTGTTTCTTCTCGGGCACGAAATCTCTGGCGGCAAGACCGATGCCTGGCTGGGACCGGCACAGGGCGGCGCCATGGCCTGGAGCAACAACGCGGAAAACATCTACTCCTTCCGCATCAACCGAGTAGAACCGATGCACATCCCGTACTTCTCCTACCTGTTCGGCGGCCTGCGGTACGACTTCTTCGTTGGCGCGCTCGAGGGACACACCTTTCTCCACAATCCGTGGGTCCATTCCGAGATGTTCTCCCTCCGCCCTACCGACAACTTCGAATTCAGCTTCCAACGGGCCGTCATCTGGGGCGGTCATGGGGGCGGTTATGATGAGCCCATCACGCTGCGCTCCTTTTTCCGCAGCTTCTTCTCCTTCCAGGATTCGCAAAGCAATCCCCTGATTAAGAGCCCGAGCGAGGACCATCTGGATCCGGGCGCGCGCTACAGCGACTTCAGCTTCTCCTGGCGTCTCCCGTTTCTTCGCAAGTACGTCACTCTCTATACCGACTCCATCTGCCACGACGACGTCTCACCCATCAGCGCCCCGCGTCGCGCCGCCTACCGGCCCGGCATCTACCTCACCCAGATCCCCGGTCTACGAAAGTTGGACCTTCGCGCCGAGGCCTCCAGCACGGACACCTCTACGTTGCGCAGCCTTGGAGGACAATTCAACTACTACGAGACAGTGCAAAGGCAGGCGTACACCAATAAGGGATTCATCATGGGGGACTGGATCGGACGCGAGGCCAAGGGAGGCAACGCGACCCTCACCTATCACCTGTCCCCGGAGCAGTGGATCCAGGTGCAATACCTGAACAAGAAGACGCCCAAGGACTTCATCCCCGGTGGAACCACACAGAACCAGTTCAAGGTCGATGTGGTGAAGCGCCTCCGTCGCGATATCGAGCTTGACGCCTGGTATCAGTACGAGAAGTGGAAGGCGCCCATCTACCAGTCAGGACCCCGCAACGACTCAATCTTCACCGTTCAGGTGAAGTTCTTCCCCAAGCTGCACACCCAGCCGAGCTTGAACGGCAAGGTGACCAGCGCTCAACCAACCGGCGGGGCGGAATAGGACTTTCCACGCAAAGAGTTGGCCTGACCAGACGCGCCGAATCAAAGGCCACCTTCCTGGATGGCAAGTGGCCTTTGTTCTTGCGATTTGTCTTCGCTATCTGTTTTCGCGGACCTGTCTTCGCGACCAGGCGGCGCGGCGAAACAGATGACTACGCGACCGCTTCCTCCGCCGCCACACATGCCTTGAAGTACTCGAGCGAGCGCCGCAGTCCCTCTCGCAGCGGCACCTTCGGCTCCCAGCCCAGGATGCGCCTAGCCTTGGAGATATCCGGCCGGCGTTGCTTGGGATCATCCTGGGGCAGCGGCCGAAAGACGATGTCCCCCTCTGTCCCGAGCAGAGCCTGCACCTCGCGGGCGCACTCCAGAATCGTCCACTCCACGGGGTTGCCGATATTCGTGGGGTCGTGTTCCTCACTCTCCGAGAGCCGCATGATGCCGTCGATCAGATCGGACACGTAGCAGAACGACCGGGTCTGCGAGCCATCGCCGTACACGGTCAGCGGTTCCCCACGCAAAGCCTGCATCATCAGGTTTGAGATTACGCGGCCATCGTTCGCCTGCAAGCGCGGCCCATAGGTGTTGAAGATACGCACCATGTGCGTGTTCACGTTGTGGTAGCGCCGGTATGCGGAGACAGCCGCCTCCGAAAAGCGCTTGGCCTCGTCATACACCGACCGCGGCCCGATCGGATTTACGTTGCCCCAGTAGCTTTCGACCTGAGGATGCACCTCGGGGTCGCCGTAACACTCCGAGGTAGAGGCGTGCAGGTATCCCGCGTCGTAGCGCCGGGCGATCTCCAACGTGTTGAAGGTGCCCGCAGAGCCCACCCGCAGGGTCTCTATCCCGAGCCGCATGTAGTCCACCGGACTGGCGGGGGAGGCGAGGTTGAAGACATAGTCAACCGGGCCCAGGTCGAACGGAACACAGATGTCGCGCTCCTCAAAGCGAAAGCGCGGCTCGCTTGCGAGGTGCCGCAGGTTCGCCATGCTGCCGGTCGAAAGGTTATCGACACCGAGAACCTCTCGCCCCTCGGCCAGCAGGGCGTCGCAGAGATGGGAGCCGAGGAAACCGGCTGCCCCCGTGACCAAAACCAGATCCTTCCCGGCCACGCTATGCACCGACCGCTTCTGCTTCCCGTACCGGCGTGACCGCCGAGCGACCCACGCTGAGGTACGTGAAACCGTGCTCAAGCATCTCCTGCGGGTCGTACAGATTGCGTCCGTCGACGATTATGGGGTAGCGCATGAGTTCGCGCAGACGCGCCAGGTCGAGCTTCGCGAAGTCGCTCCAGTCCGTCAGGATCAGGAGAGCGTCCGCGTCCTTGGCCGCATCCTCGATCGTCGCGGCGTAGCGCATCGTCTGGGACTCCGGCAGCTCGCCCTTGGCGCGTTCCATCGCCGCAGGGTCGAAGACCTCGATGCAACAGCCTTCGTTGAGCAGCATCTCGATCAGGTCGATCGCGGGGGACTCACGAACATCGTCCGTCTCTCCCTTGAACGCCAGGCCAAGCACGGCCAGCCGCTTGCCTCGCAGCGTCCAAAGCGCCGACCGAACCTTGCTCAGGAAGCGCTTCTTTTGGCCAACATTGATCTTCTCCACCTCATGCAACAGGCTGAAGTCCACGCCCAGCTGTGCCGCTACCGAGCGGAACGCCGCGACGTCCTTGGGGAAGCACGAGCCGCCGTAGCCGATGCCCGGCCGCAGGAACTTCGGCCCGATGCGGGAGTCCAACCCGATGCCGCGTGCAACCTGCTCCACGTTGGCGTCCGCGGCCTCGCAGAGGTTGGAGACCGCGTTGATAAACGAGATCTTCAAGGCCAGAAATGCGTTGGAGGCGTGCTTGATGATCTCCGCGCTCTTGGTCGAGGTCAGCAACAAGGGCGGCGGCGTCTGCGCAGAACAGCAACCGGCGATCGACGCCTCGTTCTCGTAGTACGACCCGCTCGTCAGGGGCGAGTAGATGGCCTGCATCAGCTGCGCCGCCCGGGGGCTGTCCGCACCCACCACGATGCGATCCGGATGCAGAAAATCCTCGACCGCCGTTCCTTCGCGCAGGAACTCCGGATTGGAGACCACGTCAAAGAGGCCGCGATGCACTCCGTTGCGTTCAATGACGCGCCGAATCCACTCGTTTGTGTAGACCGGGACCGTGCTCTTTTCGACGATCACCTTGTAGGACGTAATATGCCGTGCGATCTCGCTGGCCACCGCCTCCACATACGAGAGATCGGCGTCGCCGGTCTCCGACTGCGGTGTGCCGACCGCGATAAAGATCGCCTGGCTGGACTGGGTCGCCTCCGCCAGGTCGGTCGTAAACCGAACCCGGTTGTTGCAGAACCGCTTCATCAGCTCGGGGAGGTGGTTCTCGTGGATGATCGGATCCCCGTTGCGGAGAGCGGCAACCTTGCGCTCGTCGTTGTCCACGCAGACCACCGCGTGTCCCATCTCGGCAAAGCAAACCGCTGCCACCAGGCCCACGTAGCCGGAGCCAACAACTGCAATCTGACTGGTACTTTCCATGTCCCTCGGGTCCTGGACCTAAGATGTGCGGTCGGATACTGCCATTCTAATGTCACTTGAGTGGTACATGCCATGCCCAATAGGGACCAAAGGTCCCCCTTCGGTGCAAACTTCCGGGTAAACTAGGCCCAATGAGTTCGACCAGCTTCGTGTCCAGCAATGGCGCTCAGGACCACACTCCGGTCGATCTCGCCTCCAGCGACGCAAGAGTCGATACCACCCTCTCCGACTCCATCCTGACCTTGCGCAAGCGGAAGTGGCTGATCCTGATCGCCGGCGCGCTCGGCTTCAGCTATGGGTATTACAAGGCGGCCACGCAGCCCCGTCTGTACCAGGCCTACGGCAGCATCGAGATCCGCAGCGACGCGAACTCCGAGTACCGGGGCAGCGCCGCGCCGCTGGAAGACGACACCTACGACATCCCTACCCAGACCGCCATTCTGAAGAGCGACAATCTGCTGCTCGCCGTGGCCCGAGACCTCGATCTTCCCAACAACCCCGACTTCACCGGCGCGCGTGGCCCTACCCGTCACGTCAGTCTGGATGACCTTTCCGTTCGGCAGAACGTGCTCAACGAGCTGCAGGGCGATGTCACGGTCACTCCCATCACCAAGACCGACATCGTTCGCATCGCGTGCAAGACCCTCAGCCCGCAGCTTTCGGCGGACATCGTCAACAAGCTCGTCAAGGAGTACAAGCAGCGCAGCTTCCAGTCGCGCTACCAGGCCACACAGGACGTCTCGGACTGGCTTCGTGGACAGCTCGGCGATCTCAAGCAGCAGGTGGAGGGCTCTCAGGCGCAGATGCTCGATCTGGGCAAGCGCCTCGGGGTGCTTGGACTGGACGCGAGCCATAACGAGATCAGCACCAGCATTGACGACCTGACCCGGGCTGCAGGCACGGCCGAGGTCAGCCGCATCTTCGCCGAGTCGCGCTACCGCGTTCTCGCGGGGATGGACCCGAACGCCCTGGACGCCTCCATCGGCGCCATTGCGGGGAATAGCGTCAACAACCAGGTGCTCTCGCAGCTGCGTGGTCAGCGCGAATCGCTGGTCTCTCAATTGGCAGGAATCGACGTCTCCGCCGGACCCAACCTGCCCCGCGAAAAGGCGTTGCGAGCCCAGATCTCCACGCTGGATCAGCAGATCGCGCAGGAGCAGAACCGGCTGCTGCTTCAGGCGAAAGAAGACCTCACGGCGGCGCGGGCCAACGAAACCCAGACGCGCGGCGCGCTGGAGGCGGCGAAGACGAACGCCTACCAGCTCCGTGACGAACTGGTCGAGTACACCATTCGGCAGCGCGAGTTCGAATCGAATCGCACCCTGTACGAAGGGTTGCTGCAACGCCTCAACACGGCCGGCGTGCAGGCAGGCCTGGAGTCGCAGGAGATCGACGTCGTCGACAATGCCGTGCCTCCGATCGGTCCCTCCCTTGAGCCCAGGGGCTCCATCCTGCTCGTCAACACGATCGTGGCGCTTGGTCTGGCGATCATCCTTGCCTTTGTTCTCGAAAGTCTGGACACCAGCCTCAGCAGCGTTGCCGAGATCGAAAGCGTCTCGGGACTTCCCTCGCTTGCGCTGATCCCCAAAGCACGCCGCTCCGGCGATATCGCTTCGCAAACCCCGGCGCAGCGCAACCTCATCGTTCTGACCAATCCCAAGTCTCAGTTTGCCGAGGCCTTCCGTGCCCTGCGCACGTCGCTGCTGCTCTCCGTAGCGGGTCGCGAACCTCAGGTCATCCTTTTGACCAGCGCCACCCCCTCCGAGGGCAAGACGACTGCCTCGCTCAACCTGGCCGCGGTGCTCGCGCAGCGCGACGTCCGCGTGCTGCTGATCGACGCTGACCTCCGCCGGCCGACGGTACATCATCGCTTCGGGCTCAACGGCAAGATTGGTCTCACCTCCGTGCTGACCGGCAGCGTCCGTCTGCAGGATGCGGTGCAGACCGTGGCGGATCTTCCCTCGCTGGATGTTCTGTCCAGCGGTCCCATTCCACCCTTCCCCACGGAGATGCTGAGTTCCGATACCATGCGGCGCCTGCTTCAGGAGGCGCGCGGCATGTACACCCACATCGTGATGGACTCGCCACCGCTGCTATCCGTGACGGACAGCGTGGTGCTGGCGCGCGAGTCCGACACCGTGGTGCTGATCGTGCGGCACGGCAAATCCACCAAGCATGCGGTTCGCCGCGCACGCGATCTGCTGCTGCGGTCCGGTGGACGGCTCTCGGGCATCGCGCTCAACGCCGTCGACCTTACCTCGCCCGAGTACTACTCCTACTACGGCTACTCCGGGTACTCCGGCTACGCCTCAGCCGGCGTCGACAGCTCTGCGTGGGAGTCGCAGAACGGCAATCATACCCAGCCGGCCAGCACCGGGGCTGCACGCAACGGCAAGGGACCAGACGCATGATCGTTACAATTCTGCCTTGGCCACGCAAGCGGATCGCGCATCCTCGGCCTCGCCGCTACTTCGTAACTCTGCTCGTGCTGTTCGCCGCTGTTGCGTGCCGCGCGCAATACAACGGACCACCCACCAACGCCGACCGAAGCGGCGTCACCTCCATCACCAACGAACAGGCAGCGCTGTTTCCCGCCACGCCTGAGACGGTATTGCAGCCCGGCGATCAAATCTCCGTTCACCTGTTCAGCGACCCGGATTACACCCTCAGCACTAGAATCGGCATCGATGGCACGGTCCTGATGCCGTTGATCGGCACGGTTCAGCTGCGAGGGCTGACCGTTAGCGCAGCCGAGGACATGATCGCGCACAAGCTCCAGGCTGCGGGCATGTATCAGAACCCACAGGTGATCCTGCAGATCAACGAAGGACCCTCGTCGGTCATCACCCTCGCCGGGGAGATGCATGAGATCCTGCCGGTGGTCGGCTCGCGCAGCCTGTATGCCGTCATCGCGTCCGGCGGCGGTCTGCCGCCGGGTGCCAGCCGCAACGTCACTGTCTTCCGCGCGGGATCCTCACAGCCCATCACCGTGGATATGGGCAACGACCCACTCCACGGCGCGTCCGCGAACATCCCCATCTTCCCCGGCGACACCGTGGTCGTCTCCCGCATCGGCATCGTGTACGTGATGGGTGAGTTCAAGAACCCGGGCATCGTCAACATCACCAACTATGGCCCACTCACGCTGACCGAAGTCGCCGCCATGGTTGGCGGCCCGGTGTACGACGCCAAGTACAGCGAGTTGCACATCATCCGCACCGCCGGCGACCATCGCACGGTCACCACGTTGAACATCAAGGACGTGCTCTACGGGAAGGCGCCCGACCCGATCATGCAGCCGAACGATATTGTCTTTCTGCCGCCCAGCACCCTGAAGGCCTCGATCAACAATGGGAGTCTCGCCTCGATTCTGGGCGTCGTCTCCTTCGCGCTGGCCGCGGTCTCCACCTTCCGCTGAGGCCCTGTGCAGGCAGACAGTCGGCGTCGGGTGAGACTCGCCTATCTTGTCAGTCACCCTATCCAATACCAGGCGCCACTGCTGCGCCGCATCGCCCAGGAGCCCGACATCGACCTCACCGTCCTCTTCGGCTCTGATTTCTCGGTCCGCTCCTACCAGGATGCCGGCTTCGGTGTCGCGGTGCAGTGGGACGTTCCCTTGCGCGAGGGGTATTGCTCGAAAGTCTTACCTGCGTGGTATGACCCGGGAACCGTCTCCGCTTGGACTCCCCTCAGCCGCAGCCTCCTTCGCGCGCTGCGCTCTCCGGACGGTACGCCGGCCTTCGATGCGCTCTGGGTTCACGGCTATGCGAGCCTGAATGCCCTGCGTGGCATCCTGGCCGCACACGCACTGGGCGTTCCCGTTCTCCTGCGAGCCGAGTCCTGGCTCGCCGACCGCGCCCGGAGCCCGGCACGTCGCTGGCTGAAGCGGCTGTTCTTCCGTGCACTTGGGCCGTGTCTCAGCGCGGTTCTGCCCATCGGCTCGCACAATGCAGCCTACTGGCGCTTTTACTTTGGGGACCGGCTTCCACAGTTCCTGCTTCCGTATGCGGTCGATAATGAGTTCTTCGCGACGGAGGCGCGGGCCGCAGAGTCGTCCCTGCCTGCCCTGCGCCGTGAACTGCAGCTTGAGCCCGGGCGCCCTGTGATTCTCTTTGCCTCCAAACTGCAGCCGCGCAAGCACGCAGACCACCTGATCGAGGCGTTCCAGCTGCTGACCGCTGGCCAACGCACCTACGCGAAGCCCTATCTACTGCTGGTCGGCGACGGGGAGCAGCGCAGTGCCCTGGAAGCGCAGGCGCAACGCGCCGGGCTCGACGACGTTCGGTTCGTCGGCTTCCGCAACCAGACCGAGCTGCCCCGCTTCTTCGCCCTGGCGGACATCTTTGTCTTGCCCTCGCGGCACGAACCCTGGGGCCTTGTCGTCAATGAAGCCATGGCTGCGGGTCGGCCGGTCATCACCTCCTCCGACGTCGGGGCCGCTGCTGATCTCATTCACGATGGCGAGGAAGGGTACGTCTACCCAACCGGGGATGTTCCGGCGCTCGCGGCGGCGCTGGAGCGAGTCCTCGCCACACCCGAGACCGCCCGCAGCATGGGCGCCGGCGCCGCGCGGCGCATCGCATCCTGGTCCCTGGACGCCGACGTGCGCGGGCTGCGCAGCGCGCTGGCGGCCGTCACGCACCGTCTTGCCCCTGAGCGCCCGGCTCCGTCGAGCCCCGACGCAGCCGTTCCTAATCACATCCCCGCCGTATGAGAATCCTGCACATCGTCGGCAGCATCGATCCGGCCGCAGGCGGGCCCACCGAAGCCATCCGTATGCTCATCGAGCACGCGCCCCCGGGCTACACAGCCGAGTTGGCCACCCTGGACGACCCCGCCGCTCCCTTTCTCCGCGATCTGCCCTTTCCGGTACACGCCTTTGGGGGCGCACGCAAACGCTGGTACTCCCCCCGGTTGCTTCCCTGGCTCCAGGTCAACCGCAATCGCTTCGACGGCGTGGTCGTTCACGGGCTGTGGGAGTACACCGGTCTTGCCGCCTTCCGCGCCTTCGCCGGCAGGCTGCCCTACCTCGTGTTCGTCCACGGCATGCTCGACCCCTACTTCAAACGCGAGTTCCCCAACAAACACCGCAAGAAGTGGCTGTACTGGCTTGCCGCCGAGTACTGGGTCCTACGCGCGGCGCATCGCGTCCTGTTCACCACCGGCCTCGAGCGCGATCTCGCCGCGAAGAGCTTTTGGCTCCAACGCTGGAGATCGATGGTCGTGCCGCTCGGCACGGAGCCGCCCCCCGCGCCTCGCCACGTTCTGCTCCGCGCCTTCGCCGAGCGCTGTCCCGAGGTCGCCGGCAAACGCTTCATACTTTTTCTGGGCCGCATTCATCCCAAGAAGGGCTGCGATCTGCTCCTGCGAGCCTTCGCCGAGGTCGCGCCGGCACACCCGGATCTGCATCTCCTGATAGCCGGTCCCGACCCTGGCGACTGGCAGCAAAGCCTACGGGCTGACCTGGCCCGCACCGGCGTGGCCGACCGCATACACTGGCCCGGCATGTTGCGCGGCGACGCGAAATGGGGAGCCTTCGCCGCCTGCGAGGCTTTCGTGCTTCCCTCGCATCAGGAGAACTTCGGCATCGCCGCTGTGGAGGCGCTCGCCTCCGCCAAACCGGTGCTGCTTGCCGAACCGGTCAACATCGCGCCGGACCTGGACCGCGCCGGTTGCGCGCTCGTGGAACCCGATACTGTGGACGGCACACGCCGCCTGCTCGCCCGGTGGCTCGCTCTCCCCGTTGCTGAAAAGATTGCCATGGGCGAGCGCGCTCTCCACACGTTTCGGGCCTGTTACGACATGCGCCGAAACACCGAAACCATCCTCCGCGCCTTTGACGTAGGGCCGACGCCCTGCAATCGCGCCGCCGAACCGATCGTCGCGGAGGTCCGCTGACGTGCCCCGCCCCGTCGACTATCGCGCCTCAGACCACATCCCGGCCGAGCACGGGGCAGACGCCTACACACGTCCCGCGTTCTCCCTCGGCAATCGTGCCCGGCGCGCGGCCTGGAACCTGTGCTGGCTACTCCTTTACCGTCCCTCACCACGCCCGCTGCACAGCTGGCGCAGCCTGCTTTTGCGCGCCTTCGGCGCACAACTTGGCCCGGGCTGCCACTTCTATCCCGGCTCTCGCATCTGGGCTCCCTGGAACCTCCGCTGCGCTGACCACGTCGCCGCCGGCGACGGCGCGGAGATCTACAACCCTTCTCCCATAGAACTTGACTCGCACGTCATCTTGTCCCAGGGTTCCTACCTCTGCGCTGCGGCGCATGATTACAACGACCCCACCTTTCCGCTGATCTCGTATCGCATGCGGGTGGAGCCTTACGCCTGGATCTGCGCCCGCGCCATGGTCGCACCCGGCGTCCATGTGGGCGAAGGCGCCGTGCTTGGTCTCGGCTCGGTCGCCACACGCGATCTTCAACCCTGGACGGTCTACAGCGGCAATCCGGCCCAGCCCCTGCGCGGTCGGCAACGCCATCCGGCAACAGAGCCCACGCTGGTCACAACCCCTGAGGAGACCCGTGCGTGATCTCCGTGCTCATCCTGACTCTGAACGAGGAGCAGGACCTCCCCGGCTGCCTGGCATCGGTCGCCTGGTCTGACGACATCCACATTCTGGACTCCGGCAGCACCGATCGCACCGCGCAGATCGCCGCCGAGCATGGCGCCAAGGTCACCGTCCGCGCCTTTGACAGCTACGCCAAACAGCGCAACGCCGCCCTGCAACTGCCCTTTCGCCACCCCTGGCTTCTGGTGCTGGATGCAGATGAGCGCCCAACCCAGGAGCTGTCAATCGAGATGCAACGCGCCGCGGCCGCGTTCCCGTCAGCCACCCCGGCCGTTAGGCGGGGGGGGCCC
>CAXTWN010000076.1:10514-16062 GCA_964248055.1 uncultured Acidobacteriaceae bacterium
CGATCCACCGCGCCGCGGCGGCGGCGCCGCAAGACACCGCTGCCTTTCGCATGCGGCGCCGAGACTTTCTTTGGGGAACGTGGCTGAGGCATGCGCAGCTTACGCCGTTCTACCTCCGCCTGCTTCGCCCGGAGCGCGTGCACTATAGCCGCGACATCAACGAGGTCGTAGAGGTCCATGGCAACACCGCGGACCTGGCTGCGCCGCTCGATCACCTGGCCTTTTCGAAAGGGATTAGCCACTGGGTAGCCAAGCACAACGCCTACTCCACCATGGAGGCGGAGCTGCTCGCCAGCGGCGACGCCGTTCGCGGCGCCTCGCTGCGTCACGCCTTCTTTGCATCGGACTTTCACGCGCGTCGTATCGCCCAAAAAGCCATCTTCTACGGGTTGCCTGGAAGGCCGCTCATCAAGTGGCTCTACATGGTCTTCGTGCGCGGCGCTGTATTGGACGGCAGGGCTGGTATCGCCTACGCCACGCTCCAGGCCTTCTACGAGTACCTGATTGAGCTAAAACGGCGCGAGATCCTCCGCCGGCAAAGCGACCGGGAACTCTAGCTCACGCCCGCAGCTTCGCCAGCAGATCCGTCGGATGCACGGGTTTGGCGAGGATCTCAAACTCATGTCCCTGCGCCCGGGCCCGCTCCAGCAGATCGGCCGTGGCGGCCTGTCCGGAGAACAGCAGAATCTTGCAGTTGGGCAGCTTGGACCGCGTCTGGATGGCCGCTTCGATGCCCGTCATCCCCGTCATGATCACGTCCGAGATCAGCATGTCCGGCCGAAAGCTCTCCAGAGCATCGATGGCCTTCTCCCCGCTGTACACAGCGCGCGCCTCAAATCCCGCCTGGTTGAGAATGATCGCCAGCGTATTCGCAATCACCTGTTCGTCGTCTGCGACAAGAACGCGCGGTTTGGCGCTGGTCGTGTTTGTCTCTGCCATGTGTTCCTGAACCGTTTCCTTCGTGAAAAGACGCACATACGATGCCCTGAGTCGCGGCATCGATGCACCCCTGCTATCGTACAGCCTTTCGCGGCACCCCTGGGCAGAGCCCTCGCGCGTCACTCGATAGTGTGCACCAACGGTGCCTGCAGGGGGGACGCACGCCCCTCCTGGCGATGCTACCCTTGGGTGCGATGGTCGACCTGCATCACCACCTTCTGCCCGGACTCGATGACGGCGCAGCGGATCTGGCCACCGCCGTCGAGATGGCCCGCATCGCACAGGCGGACGGGATCACACACGTGGTCTGCACACCGCACGCCAGCAGCCAATACAGCTTTGACCCTGAAAAGAACGCCGCGCTGCTCTCCGAACTGCGCGCCGCCCTGCGCGAGGCCGGTGTCACGCTCACCCTCGGCCTGGGCTGCGACTTCCACATCAGCTACGACAACGTGCAGGATGCGCGCCTGCATCCCTCGCGCTACAGCATTAACGGTCGCGACTATCTCCTGATCGAACTGGCGGACTTCAGCATCTCGCCCAACATGCAGGAGACCTTTTACGAGCTCCGTCTGGCCGGCCTGACGCCCATTCTCACCCATCCGGAGCGGAATCCCACCCTGCAACGCGACCCGGATCGCATGATCCCCTGGCTGCGCGACGGCCTGCTCTGCCAGGTCACCGCGGGTTCGGTGGTTGGCAACATGGGGCGTCCCGCGCAGAAGCTCGCCCACCGCATGCTCAGCAATCGTTGGGTTCACTTCCTCGCCACGGACGCCCACAACACCACGTCGCGCCCGCCGCAGATGCGCAAGGCGCACGATCTCATCGCGAAGAAGTACGGCGCTGCGTACGCTGATCTGCTGTGCCTGCATAATCCGCTGTCCGCCTTTGAGGGCCAGGCGATCGAGCAGCAGCCGATGCTCGGCCTGGAAGACGGCGACGACTACCAACCCCCGAGCTGGTGGCAGCGCCTCCTGCGCATGTAGCTCCGAACGACCGAGAGCTGTCTTGCTCTGCGCTCCGCCGCGAGATCTGCTACAGACCGAGCCCACCATCCACGGCCAGCAGCTGCCCCGTGATGAACTGCGGCGCGGTGGCGAAGAACAAGATCGCGGCCGCCACATCCGCCGGGACCCCGTTGCGCCGCATCGGCGTTTTATGCACGAAGTGCTCGTACCCCGCCGCGTTCTCCCCGGAGGTAACGATCATCCCCGGAGCGACGCAGTTCACGCTGATCTCCGGCGCCCACGCCTTGGCCATGGTCTGCGAGAGCATATGCAGCGCGGCTTTGGAGGTGCAGTAGTGGGCGTGGGTCGCCCAGGGATGCAGACCGCCCAGCGAGCCTATGTTCACAATGCGCCCGTGCGCCTGTTTCAGGTGCGGATAGGCGTGCTTCGCCACGAGGAACGGGCCGCGGGTGTTGGTCTCAAACATCGCATCCCAGGCCGCCACGCTGATCGTCTCCAGCGCCGCGGTCTCGAAGGCCCCGGCGTTGTTGACCAGCAGGTCCAGTCCACCCAGAGCCGCAACGCAGGCCCCGACCGCCCCCTGAACACTCGTTTCCTGACGCACATCGCACACCTGGGCGTGTGCCTGGCTGCCCAGCGCCCTGAGCTCCGCGACAGTCTGCTCCGCCTCAGTTGCGGATCCGCGATACGTGATAACCACATCCGCCCCGGCCTTGGCCAGGGCCAGGGCCAGGGTTCGTCCGATCCGCTTGGCCGCGCCGGTGACCAGCACCCGCCTGCCCTGGAGCGGCCTCTCGACCGAAGTATCTCCGCTCACTGCGGCGGTCCAGACGCGGGCGGCGTTGTACTGCTGCCCGGCGCCGTCGCTGGCGTGCTGACAGGCGGAGTCGTCTGCAGGGGTGCGGTTGGCGACACCGGTGCGGGCGGCGCCGAGGTCGGCGCCGTAGCTGTTCCCGAGTGATGCTCCTGAATGCCCGGCTGGCTCTGCGCCGCCGTATCCCCCGCATCGCCGTACTCCGACACCTGCGCCCGCGGCCGCTGCAGTTTGATGAGCACCTGCTTGCCGTCCGGCGTCAGGTCAAAGTCGGTTGCGTAGGTCGCGTACCCCGTCGCAATCACCTGCACCGTGACGTGGCTGCCGATGGGCAGCAGATCCATCGACGCGTGCCCGTCAGGATCGGTCTTCATCTCCAGATTGGCGTCCACGCTGTCGTTTCGCACGGCCCGGAAGACCACCGAGGCGTTCGGCAGAGGCTTGCCGTTGGCCGCCTTCTCCACCGAGACCACCACCGTGGCCGTCGGCGGAGGCGGTTTGTAGCCTCGTCCATGCTTCTCCTGCTGCGCCGAGGCTCCGAGACTTGAACCAAGGACTGCAACAACCGTCCACGATGCTGCGAAAACGTACCGAAACTGCATGGAGGTCATTCTACCGTGGGGCACATGCGCAACTCCGATACGGTTATGCACAGACCGGCTCCGATTCCCTGAGCAAACTTCACTAAGATTTAACCCGCACCGGTTGACTTTGCGTCGTGAGCCAAGCTACATTAGCAGTCGGCAGTCAAGAGTGCTAGCGAGCGCATCTGTTTCATTTACGAGCGCGCGAACGTCCTTGATCCGCACCAACGCACGCTATTTCAGAGGAGACACGCACCATGGCTTCAAACAAGTTCACGCCGCTTCATGACCGCATTCTGGTCCAGCGACTCGAGGAGAGCGAGACGATGCGCGGCGGCATCATCATCCCCGATTCCGCCAAGGAAAAGCCGCAGCAGGCCAAGGTCATCTCGGTCGGCAAGGGCAAGTCGAACGACGAAGGCAAGGTCTTCCCGCTCGACGTCAAGGCCGGCGACACGATCCTCTTTGGCAAGTACTCGGGCACCGAGATCAAGCTCGACGGTGAGGACTTCCTCATCATGCGCGAAGAAGAAGTGCTCGGCATCCTCGCCTAAGTTCGCCAGATTTCCGTAGGCGCATGCTTCCATCATGCCGCAAGCAGATTCCTTCACAACGGGGCTTCTACCCCGAGGAGCAAACACAATGGCAAAGCAGATTTTGCACGGTGAGGATTCGCGTCAGGCCATCCTCCGCGGCGTGAACACGCTCGCGAATGCAGTGAAAGTGACGCTCGGTCCCAAGGGCCGCAACGTCGTGATCGAAAAGAAGTTCGGTTCCCCCACCATCACCAAGGACGGCGTCACCGTCGCCAAGGAGATCGAGCTGCCCGAGGGCCTCGAGAACATGGGCGCGCAGATGGTGAAGGAGGTCGCCTCCAAGACCTCCGACGTGGCCGGCGACGGCACCACCACCGCCACCGTGCTGGCCCAGGCCATCTTCCGCGAGGGCGTGAAGACCGTGGCCGCCGGTGCGAACCCGATGGCGCTCAAGCGCGGTATCGACAAGGCCGTCGAGGCCATCATCGGCAAGCGCGATGAGCACGGCGTGGTGCAGGGCGGCTCGCTCAGCGAGTTCTCCAAGCCGGTCTCCGGCGACATGATCGCCCAGGTCGGCACCATCTCCGCCAACGCGGACGAGCAGATCGGCACCATCATCGCGGCGGCGATGAAGAAGGTCGGCAAGGACGGCGTCATCACCGTCGAAGAGAGCCGCACCATGGAGACGCAGCTGGACGTCGTCGAAGGCATGCAGTTCGACCGCGGCTACCTGAGCCCCTACTTCGTGACCGACGCCGAGCGCATGGAAGCCGCCCTCGAGAACCCCTACATCCTCATCTACGAGAAGAAGATCTCCACGATGAAGGACCTGCTCCCCCTGCTCGAGCAGATCGCCCGCACCGCCAAGCCCCTCGTCATCATCGCCGAGGACGTGGACGGTGAAGCGCTCGCCACCCTGGTGGTCAACAAGCTGCGTGGCACCCTGAACGTCGCGGCTGTGAAGGCCCCCGGCTTCGGCGATCGCCGCAAGGCCATGCTCGAGGACATCGCGGTCCTCACCGGCGGCAAGGCCATCACCGAAGACCTCGGCATCAAGCTCGAAGGCGTCAAGATCGAGGACCTCGGAACCGCCAAGCGCGTCACCATCGACAAGGACAACACCACCATCGTCGACGGCGGCGGGCAGGAAGGCCGTGTCGAAGGCCGCGTGAAAGAGATTCGCGCGCAGGTCGAAAAGACCACCTCCGACTACGACCGTGAGAAGCTGCAGGAGCGTCTCGCCAAGCTGGTCGGCGGCGTGGCCGTCATCAAGGTCGGTGCGGCTACCGAGACCGAGATGAAGGAGAAGAAGGCCCGTGTCGAAGACGCGATGCACGCCACCCGTGCAGCGGTCGAGGAAGGCATCGTCCCGGGCGGCGGCGTCGCTCTGGTTCGGGCCGGCAAGTCGCTCGATTCGCTCATCGAGTCGCTCCACGGCGATGAGAAGATTGGTGCGCAGATTATCCGCCGCGCCGTGGAAGAGCCGCTGCGCATGATCGCCCTCAACGCGGGCGAGGAAGGCGCGGTCGTCATCAATCGCATCCAGGAGTCCAAGGACGTCAACTTCGGCTACAACGCCGGAACCGGCAAGTACGAGGACCTGGTTGCCGCCGGCGTCATCGACCCGACCAAGGTGACGCGCACTGCCCTGCAGAACGCGGCCTCCATCGCCGGCCTGATGCTCACCACCGAAGCCATGATCTC
>CAXTWN010000077.1:0-5244 GCA_964248055.1 uncultured Acidobacteriaceae bacterium
GAGTCTGGTGGGGGGTCGGCGGGTGGGCAATCACTCGGAGATCCTTTGGCAGATGAACCGCGAAGGTCATCCGGCGTACTCGCTCAGCCTGGTGATGCGCGGCTACCTGATCGAGCACGAGATCGAACGCGGGGCTACCCGCTTCTATGTCGAAGGGGGCAGCCCGCATCCCATCCGCCACTCCTTCATCCCCGGCAAGATCTGGGATCTGGCGCTGCTACGGCAGTCGGTTCCGGGACGGTTCGTGCGGAAGCTGGCGCGGCGCCTGGTCGAGGAGGAGAACGACCTGGCACAGATCCTGTTCGATCCGCAGGTGACCTGGCACGCGTCGCGGCCTACTCGCCAGGCACGCGAAGCGGAACGTGGACCGGGCGTACTCGGGGAGACCGCGATCTTGAAGAGGAGCAGGTACCCCCGCATCGGCTCCGCAGAGAACCCGTCCGCCCTGGGTTAGGGTGCTTCAGGAGCGCTGCGGGGGCGACATCCAAGCCCTCACTTCACTTCGAGGACCTTGGGAACATGAGAACCCGCGCACTTGGCTGGGCCGATCGGCTGGCTTCGGAGCCCGGAGGTTGACCCCAGACAAGGTAGGCATCGCCGGCAGGTCCGGGGCGGGCGAGGTCTGCTTCCACTCGCTCGAAGCCGTAGCCACCCTCTTTGAAGACGGTGTTCAGGTAGGTGCCCTTGGACGGCGCCGCGCGAAAGGCCGCCCACTCCTCTGCCGGCACGTCGAAGTAGCGGTACACCAGGGCTCCTGAGCGGAAGGCAATCAGCAGCGAGCGGCTCGACGGGATGTACCGCATCCAGGAGATCACGCTGGAGGGCAAGGTGCCTCCTTAGGGAACTTCACATCAGATACTCCGACCGACAGAGCTCAGAGGCCGCAAGCAAATTGTCTACGGTTTCGATCAGACTCGTGATCGCGATCGCTGCTTCCGTTGCTTCCCGCTCGAAGCGTAACCCTATGCCGGCTCCGCGGGCAGCAAGACGCGCATAACCGTACCCCGGCCCGGGGTAGAGTCGACGGCGATCTCCCCACCGTGGCGTTCGGCGATCTCCCGCGAAATATACAGTCCCAAGCCGTTGCCGAGGTCCCCTTTGGTCGAGTAGAACGGCTCGAAGATGCGCTTCTGCATCTCAGGCGGGATACCCTTGCCGTCGTCCTGCACGGCGAAGCCGATCCTGGGCTCGCCGTGGGCCCCGCTGAGGATGGTGACGGTAACGTGGCCGCCGACGGGCGCCGCGTCAATGGCGTTGGACACAAGATTGGCCAGCACCTGTCGCAGCTGCCCGACGACGCCGGTGAAGCTGACGTCGCGCTGGCCGTCGATGCGCACCGTGATCTGACGATTGCGGATCTTGCCCGCGAACAGGCGCAGGACGTCATCCACCATATCGCCGGCACGGAAGCGCTCCCGGTTGTCCGAGCTCTCGCGGTTCCAGCGGAGGGTCTGCTTGGTGATCCCGGAGATACGCTCCAACTCGCTTTCCACCATGGAGATGTACGCAACGGCCGGGCCATCCTGATCGACCTCGGTGCGCAGCAGGTACATCAGGTTCGTGATCGCCTCGAGAGGGTTGTTGATCTCGTGAGCGATGACGCTGGTCATGCGCCCGGTGAGGGCGAGCTTCTCGTTCATGCGCAGCGCGGTCTCGCGCTCCTTGCTCTCTGTGAGGTCGATGAAGCAGCCGATCCACCCGGCGCGGCTGGCCCCGGCGCGCTGGAAGGGCACAGCGCGAACGAAGTTCCATCGCTCCGAACCGTCGCCGTCCTTGGTTTCCGGCGAGCGGAGGCGAACCTCGGCCTCGAAGGGTTGATTGGCCGCCACGGCCTTGGCCCAGAGCTCGGTGCACATGGCCGCGTCCTCGGGCAACAGAAGCGCGGCGTCGAACCAGCGCCCGGTGCCGCTGAGTCCGGTGCTCTGCCAGCGTTCATTGGTATAGGTAAGGCGCCCGGCGTCGTCCGCGGTGAAGATGCGGACGGGGAGGGCCTGGGTGAGCTGCTGGAAGCGGGCCTCGCCGAGTTCGATCGCCTCTTCCGCGCGGCGCAGGCCGATGGTGGTCAGCGCAGCCTGAAAGTCGGAGGCGGACTCGATCTCAACGCTGGTCCACGGCTCACTGCGGCCCCGGACGATCTCCTTCCATTCGGTGAAGGAGTGCCGCGGATGCAGGGTTTCGTTCGCGCTGATGATCTTTTCGGGCTCGCCCGCCCACCGTACCTCCTTCAGGATCTCGGGACGGAACCATACCAGATAGCGGTGTTGCACGGCCGAGATGCGAATCGCCATCAGGCCGCTCGCCTCGGCGCGGATCTCGTCGGCCCAGGGAAGATCGGCGGAGAGGTGAGAGCTCGCCCAGACCTCGCGATCCTGCTGACCTTCTAGCCACTGCGTCAACCGCCGGATGGCGGCTTCGGGCGGTGTCTCGCCATGGCGCACCACGCGGTCCTCGACGACCAGAGCGACGCCACCGGCGTTGGTGACCTCCAGCAGCGCGGGCATCTGCCGGACAAGGCCTTCCAGAAAGTTCTGTTCGGCTGCCAGCTCCGTCACGATGTTCCGCTGCACCACATGGAAGTGCACGGTCTGTTGCAGACGGGCGGCCGTATGGAAGGCCGCCAGCTGTGTGCTGGCCATCTTGGCGAGCATGTCGCAGGCGCTGCGAACCAGATAGGGAACCAGCCGGGGTTCGGCGTGATGCCCGCTGATCAGGCCCCAGAGCCGGCCTTCGGTAACCAGCGACACCGACATGGAGGACTGCGTGCCCATGTTGCGCATGTACTCCAGGTGCACCGGCGAGACGCTGCGGAGCGGGCTGAGCGACAGATCCACGCCGCGCGCATCGGTGCCCGGCAGGCCTCGGAGCGGGGACGGCGTGTACCCGGCATCCGGGATGATGCGCACGGTGTTGAGGACGTATAAGTCCCGCGCCTGCTGCGGGATGTCGGTGGCCGGGAAGCGCAGGCCCAGATAGCTCGGCAGCCGGCCGTTGTTTCTCTCCGACAGCACCGTACCGTGCCCCTCGTCATCGAAGGCGTACAGCAAGACGCGATCGAAGCCGGTGAGATCGGCGATCTGCTGGGCCAGGCCATCGCACATCTCCTCCTGCGTGCGCAGCCGGCTCAGTGTGCCGACAAAGTTGGTGATGACACCGTTCATCATCTCCGGGCCGACGAGGCGATCCTGCAACTCGAAGTCCAGCACCCGGTTGCTTCCGGAGCAGTGCGAGAGAACGCTGAAGAACTCGTTGTGCAATCGGAATGAGCCAAGGAAGGTGACCAGATCGGTGTGCTCGGCGCTGGGTGCCAGGCGCATGGCCTGGAGTGCCGCGAGCAGTTCGCGCCCGAGGAGCGACTCGAGCGGCGCGCCCAGGATCAGCCGCAGCGGCAGACCGAGAAAGCGCTCCGCGTTCTCGCTGGCGATCACCACCGAGCCGAAATCTGAATCCGTAACCAGCAGAAAACCGTGTTGCTGCACCGCACCGGGAACCCGGATGGCCTCATCCTCGCAGCGATAGGCGGTAGCGGCGATCTCCTCCTCAACCACGGATTCGTCGGAGGTTATTTGCGCGTTCTCGTTCACAGGAGATGTGATGCCGGGAGCACCAGGGTTGTGCGTCATGGGGCAGAAACCTTGGAGGGCATCTGTTCCAAAACGGCGCCGAACGCGCGAAAGGTGCGCCGGGCTGCCCCGATGAGCAAGGGGGCGTGCTCTTCGGGCACCGCGGCAATCGCGGCGGTGGTTTCGCGCCACAGGGCGCCGGTGGCGTCACCGTGGCCGCGGAAGTAGGCGTCGCCCACGCCCGGCTCCAAGCCGAGCGCGGTCTCCACATGCCGCGCGATGAAGCGGCCACCCAGCGTGGAGCCCTCGAGGACGTAGAAGGTGCCCAGAAACGCGGCTTCAAAGCCGTGCGACGATGGCGTTGCGTTCTTGCTCTGGTCTTCGCCCATCACGGTCTTCGGCCAGTTCACGGGCTGGAACGCGGGTTGGTCTGGTTCTGACGTCGATACTCCCAGCGCCTGCAGATCGGCTGCAAGCAGGTGGCTCCTGCGGCGCGGAGGCAGCAGCGGCTGTAAGGAGGGTGGGGCGACAGCCGCGGCCCAGGCCTCCCAACTGCGCAGCACAGGCAGGAGTGCCCGCAACACGTCCACGTAGAGCAAACGCGTGAGACCCGCGGAGGTGAGCGGCATGGCAGCCTCGGTGGCTTCGTGCTCCGGTCGCGTCTCTTCCCGTAACCGCCGTAGGTCCATGCAACGATTCTCACCCACAACCGGCCTGCCTGTGTGGGTTGGCTGGCCTGGAGCGGGACAGATTGGTGGCTATGGCGCGCCGCGATCCCCTGGACTGCGTGCGGCACAACACTTTTGTCGTAGAGGCGCATCCATCCCGATGAGACAAACTACATCCCCGGACCCCTTTGTTGCGGGGTGGAATGAGTATGCCGCGATCTCTTCGTTGTGCCCTTGCCAGCCTGGTACTGGCGCCGTTTTTCAGTGCGAGCCTCACAGCTGAGCCGCTGCCCGGTCGTCTGCAGGGCACGTGGCGCATCACCCGCGTGCTGCCGACCACCAACTCCGCCTGCTGGAACAGGACGCAGGCGCAGCCCCTGATCGGATCGACGCTTACCTACCGTGGCACTTCGCTGGTGTGGCGCGGAGGCGCGGTGCCGCTCGATGACATCATCACGCGAACCGTAACCGACGACCAGTTCCGCAAAGAAAATGCCGGAGGCGAAAGCCCGGCCAGCTTCGCACAGCTTGGCATCCGCTCGCGCGCGGTGCTGGAGGTGGATCTGCAGCATGAGGATGCGGATGTGACCGGCGCCACGACCGAGGTGCCAGGCGATTCCGTTCTGCTGGCCGGGCCGAACCGCATCGTGGTGAGCGCGTGCGGTGTGTACTTCGAGGCGACACGCGCCTCCGGCTTTACGCACACCAGCCTGCGCCAGTAGCGAGCGCGTGTTCCAGGTTCGGAACGCTTCTGCGTCGAAGCTACTGCCGCAGCGACACCATCGTGACGCCCTGGCCGCCCTCGTTGTAGGGCGGCTCTTCGACCAGGGTCACATGCGGGTGCTTGCGGAGGAAGTCGCGCAGGGTACGTCGCAGGATCCCCATGCCGACCCCGTGAACCACGCGGATCTGCGGCAGCCCGGCCAGGAAGGCCTGCTCGACGAAGCGGTCGACCTCGGCTTCGGCCTCATCCGCGGTGCGCCCGCTCACGTTGATCTCGGAGCTGATGTAGTCGG
>CAXTWN010000077.1:5254-11634 GCA_964248055.1 uncultured Acidobacteriaceae bacterium
TGCTGCCGGAGGTGCGTGACAGCGCCGGCGATTTCGGTCACGCCGCCGCGGCGCCGGGAGAGGCTCTCTGCGGGCGGCTCCTTCACAGGCGTCAGCTCTGCGATGTCCGAACGCGGCACCCGCGTCTTCATCGTGCCAAAGCTTACCTCCAGCGTCCTGGGGTCGAGCACACGGACGACGACGCCCTCGCGGTTGAGGCTGCGCAGGCGCACCAGATCGCCGGGACGCGGTTCGCCGTCGCGGGCAGCGGTCTTCCTCGGCGAGGCGCTCCCTGGGTTGGGGTCGCTGTGCGCCTCGACCGTGGACTGGAACTGCTCGGAGAACTCGCGCCGCAGACGCGCGATGCGCAGAGCGGAGTCCCGGGCGATCTTCTGCGCGATGGTCTTGTCGTCGATAGCTTTGACGGTATCGCGCAGCTGCGCCTCAAAGTCCTTGATCAGGCCGCCGAGCTGGCGTTCGAGTTCGCGCGTGCGGGCCTGCTGCTCCTTGCGGCCTTCGGCCTGAACGTACTCGCGCTCGCGCTGCAGCTTGCGCGCGGTCTCGGCGTTTTCGGCGCGCTCTGCCGCGGCCGCCGTAAGTTGGGTGTGCAGCTCATCTAAAAAGCGGCCGATGTCCACCTGTTGCGAGCTCATCTGGGAGCGCGCGTTGGCCACGATCGCCGGGTCCAGGCCGAGCCGGGCCGCGATGTTCAGGCCCGCAGAGGCGCCGGGCACGCCCAGGCGAAGGTCGTAGGTGGGCGACAGGGTCGCTTCGTCGAAGCCCACGGCCGCGTTGAGTACCCCCTCATGTTTGGCCGCGTAGACCTTGAGGGCGGTGAGGTGGGTGGTGACGATGGACCAGGCGTGCAGGGTGAGGAAGTGCTCGGCGACCGCGACGGCCAGCGCCGCGCCTTCTTCGGGATCGGTGGCCGAGCCGAGCTCGTCCAGGAGCACCAGCGAGGACGCATCCGCATGCCGGGCGATGCGATCGACGTTGGTGAGGTGAGCCGAAAAGGTGGACAGATTGGATTCCAGCGACTGGGCATCGCCGATGTCGGCGTAGACAGCGGTAAAGACGGGAAGACGGGCGTGGGTTGCCGGAACCGGAAGCCCCGCCTGCGCCATCAGCGCCAGGAGCCCGGCGGTCTTGAGCGCGACCGTCTTGCCGCCGGTGTTGGGGCCGGAGATGATCATCTGCCGCTTGCCCTCCGGAAGCGCCAGGGTCAGCGGAACAATGGCGGCGCCGCCGTCGCGCAGATGCAGCTGCAGCAGCGGGTGCCTGGCGGACCTCAGTTCTAAAGGCAGATCGAACGTCTGGTTTTGCGAATCGCTATTTACATCAGGTGCTTCTACAGCCAGAGCCTGCGAATGTGCATTCACGAACTCAGGCCGGACGCAGTCCAGATCCTGGGCGAAGCGTGCGGCGGCCGCGTGCGCATCGAGTTGCGCGAGGATCTCCGCGCCCAGCGTGAGCGCTTCGCTTTCTGCGGCGACCGCACGCGTCAGGGCTACAAGGATGCGGTGGATCTCTGCCTGCTCCTCGTTGAGCAGGCGCGCCATCTCGTTGTTGCCCTCGATGGTCTCCATGGGCTCGACAAAGACGGTCTGCCCGGACGAACTGGAGCCGTGGACCACGCCGGGCACGCGGCGGCGCGCCTCGGTCTTCACGGGGATCACGAACCGCTCGCCGCGCACCGTGATGAGCTCATCCTGCACGAGGCCCTCGTCGCTGAGTCGCTGCAGCGCGCGGCGCAGGCTGTCCTCGATGAGCTTGTGCTGACGGCCCAGGGCGCGGCGGAGGCGCGCGAGCTCCGGCGAGGCGTCGTCCGCGAGCGAGCCGTCCGGTTCCAGCTTGCCCTGCAGGTTGCGGACCAGGGCGGAAAGATCATGGACCAGCAGGGGCGCCGAGAGCGCCTCAACCTCCGGCCAGGCGCCCTTCACCGCCTCGGGCGGAGCGAGCACCAGCTGGCGCCAGCCCTCCACGCGCTCGGCGTGCGCGACCACGCGGAGCAGATCCTCGGGCTCGAGCGCGGCGCCGGGGATGCGGGCCGTGGTGAGCGTGTCGCCAATGTCAACGATGCCGCCGAAGTGGAACGGCGTGCCCCCGGCGAGGAGCAGCCGCATCTCCGCCACGCGGGCTTGCTGGGTCTCGATCCAGGCGAGATCGGCCGAGGGCTCGAGTGCCCGCAGCAGGGCCTGCCCGAGCGGCGACTGGGCGCGGGTAGCCAGGCGCTCGCGCAGAGCCTCCCACTGGAGGGCGGCGCCGCCTCGCTCCGACAGAATCTGCGGGATGTGCTGGGGGTCCATAGTAGTTAGAGGCAACTGCGAACGCTGAGGACGCAGCGTACGCGGCGTTTCCGCGGCGTGCATCGTGGTCGTGGCGCAGCGGGACTCCGCGGCGTGAGTCTGGGGTCCTTCCGAAGCGGGAGTCCGCGGTGTGTGCACGGTAGGAGCCCGTACACTGAAGAGATGCGGTTTCCTGTGACACGCCTGCGCCGGTTGCGGTCCACCCCGGCGCTGCGCAGCCTGGTGCGTGAGACGCATCTTCATCCTGGAACGCTGATCTACCCGCTGTTTCTGTGCGAGGGCGAGGGGGTTCGCCGCGAGATCGGCTCCATGCCCGGGGTCTTCAACCTGTCCCTGGACGAGGCGCTGAACGAGGTCGAAGCGGCGGCCGGGCTGGGGCTGGGGGGCGTGCTGCTGTTTGGCATCCCGGACGCGAAGGACGAGCAGGGTTCAGGGGCCTACGCGGCGGACGGAATTGTGCAGCGCGGTCTGCGAGCCATCAAGGGCACGAGCGCCGGACGGAGCCTGGTGACCATCGCGGACGTTTGTCTGTGCGAGTACACCACGCACGGCCACTGCGGCGTGGTGCGCCGGGCAGGCTCGCCCGAGGAGGTGCGCGATCTGGAGTCCGGCGCGGTGGACTTCCGCGTCGACAACGATGCCTCGCTGCCGCTGCTGGCCAGGGCGGCGGTGTCGCTGGCGGAGGCCGGTGCGGATGTTGTAGCGCCCTCGGACATGATGGACGGTCGGGTAGCAGCGATCCGCGAGGCGCTGGACGCGGCCGGCCTGCAGGACACGCCGGTGATGAGCTATGCCTCGAAGTTCGCGTCGGCGTTTTATGGCCCGTTTCGGGAGGCGGCGGACTCGGCGCCGCAGTTCGGCGACCGGCGCACCTACCAGATGGACGGCGCAAACCGGCGCGAGGCGATGCGCGAGATCGAGGGCGACCTCGCCGAGGGCGCGGACATGCTGCTGATGAAACCCGGCATGCCGTATCTGGACATCCTGCGCGAGGCACGCAATCGCTTCGATCTGCCGTTGGGGGTGTACCAGGTGTCGGGCGAGTACGCCATGCTGCAGGCGGCGTTCCAGCGCGGATGGCTGGAGCCGGAACGCGCGATGCTGGAAAGCCTGCTGAGCTTTCGGCGTGCAGGTGCGGACTTTATTGTGACGTACTTTGCCAAGGACGCGGCGAAGCTCCTCTGATCGTGCGAAGCGAGGTCGCTTTGACCGGGACGGCGTGAGCAAAGTAAGGTGCAGGGCATGCGATGCGCCGCCCTTGTCTCCGCCCTTCTGCTGTCGGCCTCTTTGGCCGCGGCCCAGCAGCCTACGCGTCCGGCGATCACCGGCATCGCCTTCTTCCGCGACTTCACCACCCACCCGGAGGAGGCGCAACGGTTCTACGGACCGACGATGGGCTTTGCGCAGCATACGGTTGACGGCATGTGGGTGTATCCGGTGAACCGGTCGCAGTGGATCGAGGTGGTGCATGAGGGACAGCCGCCGAATGCAGGGAGCCGCATGCTCGCGGTAGGCTTGACCACGCGCGATGTGCATGCGATGGAGCGCTACCTGAACGCTCGCGGCGTCGCCACGGCGGAGCCGATGCACGATGACGAGTTCGCCGTGCGCGACCCGGAAGGCAACCTGGTGTACTTCGTGGAGAGCCCGTACCCCGGAGCGAGCGGCGACAAGAAGCTGGTGGGCGCGGCCCTGGAGGCGAGCCAGAGCAAGCCGCTCCCGGACGCGACAAGCGTGCGCATCATCCATGCGGGTTTTGTGGTGCAGGACCGCGCCAAGGAGGACAGCTTCTGGCGCGAGACCCTGGGCTTCCGGCCCTACTGGCACGGATGGGGCAAGGACCCCGCCGCCAACGGCGATGACTACGTCAGCATGCAGGCTCCCGACGGCACCGACTGGGTCGAGTACATGCTGAACAATCACAATCCGGACCTGCGCCAGCTGGGGGTGATGGATCACTTCTCGCTGGGAACGACGCGCATGCAGGAGGTGCTGGCCGACCTGCAGCGGAACGGCTGCACGGACAAGGCCTGCACCAGCATCCAGGCGGGTCGCGACGGCAAGATTCAGCTAAACCTGTACGACCCGGACTTCACTCGGGTGGAGTACATGGAGTTCACCCCCGCGATGAAGCCGTGCTGCTCGCCCTTCACCGGCACGCAACCGGGGCTGAAGGAGAGCGAGTAGCCGTTCGGTGCTCTAAAGTGGGAGGATGCTTCGCTCCCCTGTTGCCCTGTGTTGCCTTGGTCTGCTGACGTGTGTGGCCGGCGCGCAGGAGCCGGTCCGAGGAGCGCAGGACCAGGTCGCCTTCGCCAGGGCACGGGCGGTTGCTGATCCCGAGGAACGCCTCCAAGCGCTGAAGGAGTTTGCGCAGACGTACCCAGGCACAACGCTGGCCCAACGCGCGGAGGCGCTGGAGCTGGACACGCTCGTGCAGTTCTTTCCGGACCGGACGAGTGAGATTCATGCGCTCGCAGCCGGCGAGGTGGCCCAGGCCGCGCCGGGGTTTGAGCGCTGGTCGGAGCAGGCGCGGCTGGCGGATCTGCTTGCCGACGCCGGCACAGCCGGAGCGGATCTAAGCGATGCCAAGCCCTGGGCCGAGCAGGCCGTGGCCGCAATGACGGAGGAGAGCTATCGGCGGCAGATGATGGCGCTGCAGACGAAGTACAAGCTGGAGCCGGTGCCGGCCAGGGAGCTCCGCCACAACTTCGTGCGGAACCGGGCGACGTTTCTGGCCGCTCTGGCCAATGTGGATCTCCGCGAGAAGGACACGGAGGGTGCGGAGCGTGCACTCACGGAGGCGGCGCGGTTGGATCCGCTCTCCAGCGAGGTGAGCAGCCTGCGCGGGCAGCTGGCGCTCCTGCGGCACCAGGATCGCGAGGCCCTGGAGGACTTCGAACGGGCGGAGGCCGAGGGCGATCTGCGAGAGCCCTGGCGCACGGAGATGCTGCGGCTGTACAAGGCGGCAAAACAGGGGGACGAAGCCGGCCTGAATGACGAGGTCGACGCGCTGTATGCGCGGCTCTTTCCGCCCCCCTACGCGCTGCCGCCGCGCAAGCTTCCGGCCGGCGGGCATACGGTGCTGCTGGAGCTCTTTACCGGCTCCGGCTGCGAGCCCTGCGTGGCGCCGGATCTTGCGGTGGAGAGCCTGCTGGGTTCGTACTCGCGCCAGGATCTCGTGATCCTGGAACTCGACGAGCACATTCCCCGCCCCGATCCGCTGGCGAGCCCCGATACGCTGAACCGGGCCGCCAGCTATGGCGTGAGCACCACACCGCAGGCGTTTCTCGATGGGGAGGAGCTGCCGGTGGCCGGGGCGTCGCGCGCGGATGTCGAAAACGTGGTGATCGGCTTTGCGGACGAGATCGAAAACCGTGCGGCGGAGCCCACCGGGGTGCAGCTTGCCCTGTCCGCCTCCCGGGACGAGGCGGGGGTAGTGAGCGCCAAAGCGGCGGTCTCCCGGACTGCTCTGCCCGCCGCCGCGCAACCCGGGGGCGCCGCGCCGCGGGCTTCTGGGCCGACACCGCTGACTATCCGGTTCGCGCTGGTGGAGGACCACGTTCGCTACAGCGGAGAGAACGGCATCCGCTTTCACCGCATGGTGGTGCGGGCGCTGGCGCGGTCTGCGGGCCTCGCTGCTTCCGCGGCTACAGGAATGGGCGAGGCAACCTTCCACCCCGAGGAGATCTCCCGGCGGCAGGCGGCGTATCTCAGCGCCTTTGAAAAGACCAACGACCGCTTTGGCGAGGTGCAGTTTCTGACCAAGGACATTCCGCTCGCGGCGGATCACCTGGCCGTTGCGGCATGGGTGGAGAATGCGACCACGCACGAGGTGCTGCAGGCCGCTTTTGTTCCCGTGCCTGCAACCTAGCGGGACCATCCCCGGGGCAGGCTGCCGGGTATAGTCGCTGGTGTGAAGCGATCGGCGATGATGCTGGGCGGCGCGGTCGCGCTGGGCGCAGCAGCGGTGGGAACGGCTGTCTACGGCGTCCGTGGGCGCTCGGCACAGGTGTTCGGGCGGTCGGTGTACCGCGGGGCGGGCCGCAGGCGGACCGTCGCGCTGACCTTCGACGACGGACCCAGCGAGGGCACGCC
>CAXTWN010000077.1:11644-16060 GCA_964248055.1 uncultured Acidobacteriaceae bacterium
GCGACGTTCTTCCAATGCGGGCAGAATGTGCTTCGTTTCCCGGAGATCGCGCGGGAGGTGCAGCGTGCCGGGCATGAGATCGGCAACCACACCTTTTCGCACCCGCGGCTTTGCCCGCGGCTGGGATGGAAGCTGAACCTGCGGTCCCCGGAGGACATCTACGCCGAGTTAGCCCGGACGCAGACGGTGATCCAGGAGGTCTGCGAAGTCACGCCTACCCTGTTCCGGGCGCCATACGGGATGCGTTGGCTGGGGCTGGGCGCAGCACAGCGGCGGCTGGGCCTGATGGGAGTGATGTGGACCGTGATCGGACACGACTGGGAGTGGCCGGCCGACCGGATTGCCCCGTTTGTGCTGGCGCGGTGCCACCCCGGTGGGATTGTGTGCCTGCACGATGGGCGGGATGTCCGGCCGGAGGTGGACCTTTCAGGGATGCTGGACGCCCTTCGGGTGATTGTTCCGGCGTTGAAACGGCAGGGATACTCCTTCGAGACCGTCAGCGCGTTGTTGCTGCCGGATACGTCCGTCCATGCCGCCACCGACGCCAGGATTCCCAGCACGATCGTCCGTTCCCCCACTCACCCGTAGCCGGGGGCGCGACGTCGTTCAGCTCGCGCCGGTTACCGAGGAGGAGTTACACCGGAGAGCCTACAACTCCCGCTCGACCCTGGAGACAGAGGTACCGCGGCGGCGCGATGCCGGCCCGAGTTTCCTCTCCCGCGAGCCGTGGCACATGGTGCAGCTTTCGGACGTGATCGACTTTGAGCTGGCCTCCGGGCTGGCCGAGGGCTCGCCCGTGGTTCTTTGGAAGCCGGATCGCAGCGTCTTTCCGCTTCGGCCCGGCTTCCAGGAGGCGGCGCGTGTCCCCTGGGACTCGTCGGTGAGCATCCGCAAGTTTCCGCTGGTGCGCGGGTATGCGCGCCGGCCGATCTCCACGCTGGTGCGCACCGGGCCCGCGCTGGCCAAGCGGCTGGCGCGGCACTCGCCGAAGCCCGAAGAGGCCACGCTGGTGTGCACGACGCCCTACTTTGCTTCCGTTGCGGAGCGCTGGCCGGGGCCGGTGGTGTATTGGCTGACCGATCTGATGGCGCGTTACGACGGCGTCGATCCGGCGCTGCTGCTGGAACTCGACCAGCGCCTGTGTCAGGTGGCCACACTGGTCTGTCCGGCTTCGGCCCGGATCGCGCGCTATCTTTGCGAAGAGGCGGGCTGCCGGGACAGCAAGATCCAGCTGCTGCCGAACGCTGCGCGCGCGAAAAGTGTCGTGGAGCTGCCGCTGATGCAGCCCGAACCCCTGACCACAGAGGCGACGCCCTGGACCGGTCCGGTGGCCGGTGTGCTGGGCAATCTCGCCGACAACATGGATTGGGTGTTTCTCCGCGAGGTGCTCGAACGCACGCCGTGGCTGTCGTGGGCGTTTGTGGGCCCGACCGGGCCGATGACCGGCCCCGCTGAGCAGATCGCCGCGCGCACCGCGGTGATGCAGCAGCCACAGGCGCATTTTTTGGGCCCGCGCCGCTACCGGGAGCTGTACCGTTATGCCCGGGCGTTTTCTGTGGCGGTGCTGCCGTACCGACATCGCGAACCAACGTACTCAGGATCCAGCACGCGCCTATACGAGCATCTGGCCGCCTGCCATCCCATTCTGGCGACGCCCTGCGTAGCGGAGTTGCACGAGAAGGAACCGCTCCTGCGGCTGGTCGGGACCCCGGGCGAGGCGGTCACCGCGCTCGAGGCTCTGCGGGAGACGGACTTCGACGATGGGCAGCGGCTGGCACGCTGGGAGGCCAGCCTGACCAGCACCTGGAAGGATCGCGCCGACACCATGCGCTCTGCGCTCGCCGCACGGCTCTCGCTGGCTACGCACTGAACGCGCTGCACGTTTTAGGCGTTTGCAGGAAGAAACGCCGCTGAAAGAGAAAGGCCGCTGCGCGACTCCGCAGCGGCCCTCCGCTTTCCGGCGAAGGCTCGTTCCTTAGCCGTTCTGGCCGTCGGAGGCCGGGTGGAGGGTGCGATAGCTGGCGTTGCCCTTGGACCAGACGAGCAGCAGCAGATCCTGGCTGCCGGCGCTGCCGTGCACCGCGGTGATGAACTGGTCCGCCGAGGTGACCGGCTTGCGGTTGACCTGGAGGATCACGTCGCCGGGTTGCAGGAAGGCGTCCTCGGCGGGGCTGGCGGGGCGAACGTTCTCCACCACCGCGCCACGAACGTCATCCGGCACGTTGAGCTGCTCCCGGGTGTTGGCGCTCAGATCGCCGACGGCGAGCCCGAGCTTGCCGGTCTGCATCTGGCCGGAGCCGCCGTTGCCCTCGTTCTCCGCCATCTGCTGCTCCTTGGCGTGGAACTCACCCACGGTCAGGTGCAAGGTGGTGGGCTGGCCGTTGCGGACGATGCCCAGCGTGATGCCGGTGCCGGGCCCAAGCTCGCTGACCGCGACCTGCAGCGCGCTGGAGTCCTCCATCTTCTGGCCATTCAGGGAGGTGATCACGTCTCCCTGCTGCAGCCCCGCACGGCTGGCCGGCGAACCCGGGGTAACCTGGGCGACGATAGCGCCGGAGGCGTCCTGGAGGTTGAAGAAGTGGGCGTTCTCGGGCGTAACGTCGTTCATCGCGATGCCAAGATAGCCGTGCTCCACCTTGCCGTGCTGGATCAGCGTCGCCGAGATGGAGTGGGCGATCTGCGAGGGGATCGCAAAGCCGGCCCCGGCAAACTGCCCGCTGTTGGTAAGGATGGAGCAGTTGATGCCGACCAGCTCGCCGTGCGCGTTCACCAGCGGGCCGCCGGAGTTGCCGGGGTTGATGGCGGCGTCGGTCTGGATGTAGGCGCCGGGTTTGCGGGCGTCGCCGGAGTACGGATCAGCGCGGTTCACCGCGCTGACGATGCCGCGAGTCACCGAGAAACGCAGCGAGCCGAACGGACTGCCGAAGGCGAGGACGGTCTGCCCCTGCTGCAGCTTGCCGGAGTCGCCCCAGGCGATGGCCGGCAGCTCGGAGGCGTTCACCTTGACGACCGCGAGATCGGTCATCTTGTCCGCGCCGACGACATGGCCGTTCAACACGCGGCGATCATGCAGCGTGACCTTGATGTCCTTGGCGCCGGCGATCACGTGGTTATTGGTCAGGATGTAGCCATCGGGGGAGATGATCACGCCGGAGCCGATGCCGTGCTCCAGCTCAGGCTGCTGCGGCTGTGCGCCGCCGCGGCCGCCGCCGAAGCCGAACGGGCTGCCCGGCCCAAAGAACTGTTGCAGACCCGGGGGAATGCCCTGCATCCCCTGGCCGTCACCCTGCTGTTCGGCTTCCTCGGCCGAGGGTGTGGCGGTGACCGCGATGTTCACCACGGAGGGCTCGACGCGGGCGGCGAGCGACTCCATGGCGCGGTCCAGGGAGGTGAGCGCGGCGACGCTGTTGTCGTCAAGCGGCGAGGCGGCTGTGCCGGCCAGCATGCCGGCCGCGGCATGCACGCCGGTGACGTGGTTTTCGATGCCCAGCGCGCCCAACGCCACCGTGGCGGAGATCGCAGCAGGGAGGAGGTAGCGCTTGGAAGCAGCTATTAAAGGATTAGTTGATACAGCCATGCAGATAGCCCTCCGGGGCCTGGGTTGAGGTTAGAGTTGGACGACCAACCAGCCGTCCCGCCAGGGAACGGCCGTATACCAAAGTTGCGAACCGTCGAAGACCACCGGTGTCAGGCGAACGGGCGTCGGGCGTTCTGCCGTGGGGGCCGCCGGAGCTTGCCAGGTCGTGAGCACCACCCACGGACTGAGCGCGGGACGCATCCGGCGATGAACCAGGCGGCGATGGTTGCAGGGCCTCGCGCTGGTTAGCGCTGCCTGCCGGCTTGTCGCCTGCGTTGAGGGCATAACAGCCTTCACCAGCATCGGCCTTCGGTCTATTCGATGTGGGCCAAGGTCCTCGGCTGCGGGTGCCGGGGCGCTGCCGGCGTAGAGCGCCGGTGCAGCCGGGACGAAGCTGACCAGTTGGGGGCTGTGCGCCAGCAGGGCTGCGCTCCCGGCAGCGGCGAGGAGCAGAGCGCCGCTGGCGAAGGTGGCCTGGACGCGTCCCATGGCCGGAGCCGGATGCTGCAGGATGCGCTCCACGCGCCGGGTGAGTTCCGGGCGGCGCCGCCAGCCTGCCAAGCGTTCGCCCAGGACACCCAGTGCCAGCGAGGCGCCGCGCTGCACCAGCGAGTTCTCCGCGACCCGCGCGAGGCAGGCAGCGTACCTCTTGCGGGCCCGGGTGATGCGCAGCACGCCGTCATCGCAGGCGAGCTCCCGCTCCTGCGAGATCTGCCGGTTGAGCCAGACAAGCGCGGGATTCAGCGGGAAGAGCACCAGGCTGATCTGCTGCAGGAGGTTCATCCAGTCGTCGGCGCGGCGCAGGTGCTCGCGTTCATGCAGGACGATCTGGCAGAGAT
>CAXTWN010000078.1:0-16059 GCA_964248055.1 uncultured Acidobacteriaceae bacterium
GCTCCTGGGCCATTCACGCCGACCGCGACCAGGTGATCACCATCGCCCAGGAGCCGAGGGTGTCCAGCTTGCTGTCGGCGAGCGGCCCCAGCACGGCGACGTTGCGCAGATCTTTACGCAGCGGCAGCAGATGATCCTGGTTGCGCAGCAGGACAGCCGTCTGCTCCGCGGCTTCGCGCACCCCGGTGCGCTGCTCGGGCCCCCCGGTGACCTGGCGATAGCGGTCGAGATCGGCGTACGGCTGCCTGAAGAGGCCGAGGCGATATTTCATCGCGAGGATGGGCCGGACGAGGGCATCGACTGCTGCCTCAGAGATCTGGCCGCTTTTCACGGCGCCGGGCAGGTGCTCGCGATACAGCGAGCTGGTCATCTCCATGTTGACGCCGGCACGGAAGGCGCGCAAGGCAGCGTCTTCGGGGCTGGCGGCGAAGCCATGGGTCTGCAGATCCTGCACGGCGTTCCAGTCGCTGACGACGAAGCCGCGGAAGCCCCACTCCCGGCGCAGCGTGTCCTGCAGGAGCCAGGTGTTGCCGGTGGCCGGGACGCCGTTCAGGTCCATGTAGGCGGACATGATGGTGGCTGTACCTGCCGCGACCCCGGCCTTGTAGGGGCGAAGATAGACGTTCTGCAGCAGTTCGTCGGAGATGTCCGAGCTGTCGTAGTCGCGGCCGCCCTCCGCTGCCCCATAGCCGGCGAAGTGCTTCACAGACGCGAGCACGTGGTCGGGGCTGCCGACGAAGTCGCCTTGAAAGCCGCGGACCTGGGCGGCGGCCATGGCTTCGCCGAGACAGGGGTCTTCACCGGCACTCTCCATGATGCGGCCCCAGCGGGCATCGCGGGCGATGTCGACCATGGGCGCGAAGGCCCAGTCCACCCCCGCAGCACGCGCCTCCTTGGCGGCAAGGGCCTGCGTCCGAGTGACCAGCGCGGGATCCCAGGAGGAGGCCATCGCCAGCGAAATCGGCGCCGTGGTGCGGAAGCCGTGAATGACGTCGTAGCCGAAGAGGATGGGGATGTGCAGGCGGGATTGCGTGACCGCGAGGCGTTGCAGTTCGTTGATGCGCACTGGGTCCGTGAAGAAGAGAAAGCTGCCCACGCCGCCTGTGCGGGCCAGCTCTTCTGCCTTCGCCGGAGCCGTGTACATCGGCTGTCCAGCGGCTTGCTCCATCTGGCCAACCTTCTCGGCGAGCGTCATCTTGCCAAGCAGCGTCTCCACGAAGCGATCCACCTCCGCCTCGGAAGGGGGCTGGGTCGCCTGGGCTCGAACAGAGAGGCTGCAGAGCAGGAGGGAGAGAAGCGCGAAAAGGGAGCGCATCGAAGGAAAGCTGCTGAACGAGCGTTTGTCTTGGGACATTTCGTCTCTAGAATCGTGACTCACGATACCTGCGTCAGCGGGGGTCGCGCAAAGGTTTTGTTTGGCGAGCAGGACCTTGCCTGCAGCTGTGCTGCGGTCCTCGGCCTTCCGGAGCCCGGTTGTGCGAGGGTAAGACGGTCTGTCATGATGGCGCATCGACCGTGCGGGCTCCGGCCGCGCCCGGACCCCCTTCCTGGCCGTTCTGTTATGCGCTCTCCCGTTTGCTCGCGTGGTGTTGTTGGTGTGTTGTGGATCGTATGCGGCGTGGCGTTGGCGTCCGCGCAGACTGCGCCCGGCAAAGGACCAGGCACCGCAGCCGTTGCCGCCACGGCAGGGCAGTCTGAAGCACCGATCCGGTTTGAGAATGTTCTTGGTGCATCGAAGATCCACTTCGCGCTGAACAACAGCACCAGCCCGCACCGCTACTCCATCGAGACCATGACCGGTGGCGTTGCCGCGTTTGACTACGACAACGATGGGCTGCTGGATCTTTTCTTCACCAACGGCGCGGCCATCCCGTCGTTGGAGAAGACGAACACGGGGTATAGCAACCGGCTGTTCCACAACAACGGCGACGGCACCTTTACGGATGTCACGGCGAGGGCGGGTCTCGCCGGCGTCGGCTACTCGATGGGGGTGGCTGCGGGGGACTTTGACAACGATGGATTCGTCGACCTGTACGTCACCGGCGTGAATCACAATCAGCTATTCCATAACAACGGCGATGGCACCTTCACCGATGTCACCGCAAAAGCAGGGGTCAGCGGCGTCATCCCGGGACTGGGCAAGGGATGGTCAGTGACGGCGGGTTGGATCGACTACAACAACGATGGCCGGCTCGATCTGTTTGTGGTGAATTACCTGAACTACGACGTCAAGACCGCGAGCACATGCACCACGCATGGCTTAGCCAGCTACTGCTCGCCTGGGAACTTCCAGGGCCTGCCCAATATCTTGTACAGGAACAACGGGGATGGCACGTTCACGGATGTATCGGCCGAGTCGCATGTGGGGCAGTACGTGGGCAAAGGCATGGGTGTCGCCTTCGCGGACTACGATGGCGATGGCTGGACCGACATCTTCGTCTCCAACGACACCTTTCCGAATCTGCTGCTGCACAACAACGGCGATGGCACGTTTACCGATGAGGCGAGCAGCGCGGGTGTGGCCTACAACGAGATGGGCAAGACGGTCGCCGGCATGGGCGCGGAGTTCCGCGATCTCGACAACGACGGCAGACCGGATCTGTTTCATACCGCGATGTTCGGCGACACGTTTCCGGTGTATCGGAACGTGGACGGCAGTCAGTTTGAAGACGTCACCAGTGCCTCTGGACTCACGGTTGCAACGAGTCGCATTACCGCGTGGGGCACCGGTGCGTTTGACTTCGACAACGATGGGCTGAAGGATCTGTTCACGGCAAACGCGGCGATCCTCGACAACTCGATGGAGGTAGAGCACCGGCCATATCCGCTGCCCAATGGCCTGTTCCGCAATCTGGGGCATTTCAGGTTTCAGGACGTCGGCGGGACCGCCGGTGAGAGCTTCCTAAGCCCGGCAGCGCATCGCGGCGCGGCCTTCGGTGACTTCAACAACGATGGCAGGATCGATGTCGCGGTGGCGGTGCTGAACGGCCCCCCGGAGTTGCTGATGAACCGCACGGCGAACCACCATCACTGGATTCTGCTGAAGCTGGCGGGCGTGCAGGACAATCGCGATGGACTGGGTACCAAGGTCAAGATCACCACGGCAGAAGGAACGCAGTACAACCAGGCCACGACCGCGGTGGGGTATAACTCATCAAGCGACAAGCGCGTTCACTTTGGATTAGGGGATGCGACGGTGATCGACCGCCTGGAACTCGCCTGGCCCACGGGCGTGAAGCAGGTGCTCACGAACGTGAAGGCGGACCAGGTGTTGACGATCCGGGAGGCCGGGTCAAAGTGACGGGATGTTGCTCTCCCCAGTATCGTGATCCTTTGCTCTCCGCAGCATTGCGATCCCTTTGCTCTCCCCAGCATTGTCATCCTGAGCAGAGCGAAGGACCCGCTTTCTGTTTGGCGGCGATTAGGAAGACATTTTGGCCGTATAGCCCTGCAGCGCCCCTGGAGAAAGCAGGTCTTTCCCTTCGCTTCGCTCCGGTCAGGATGACAACGTTTGGACAAGCGAGGTGGAGCTTGCGATTTGGGGTACGAGGCGTCATGACGGATGCACGAGGCGGTCGGCGAGTGCTGTCTCTCCGTTGCGTCGCAGGAGGTCTCCGAGCGCCTGCAGGATCGCGGTTTCACCATGACCATAGGCGGCCAGCGACTCGGCGGTAAGCTCTGCCTTCTGGGGTTTGCCGAGGCGGAAGTAGGCGTCGCAGAGAAGGTAAAGCAGCAGAGGGCTGGTGGTCTTGGAACGCACCAGCAGATCCGCGGCATCGTTCCAACGGCCTTGCCGGTAACGCACCTCACCGAGCTCCCCCAGCGCCGAGGTGTTGTTGGGATCGATCGCAAGCTCAGCCTGAAACTCTGTCTCTGCAGGGCCGAGGTTGCCTTGTTGCAGTTGCATATAGCCGAGGTACGTGTGCGCGTTGCGCGTCTTGGGGTCGAGCGTAAGGGCCTGGTGAAAGCTGCGCTCCGCCTGATCCGGCTTGCTGAGAGCCAGATAGCTCGCTCCCAGCCCGACCCAGGCGCTGCCCTGCGATGCCGCCTGTGCTCCTTCTCCCTGTTGCAGCAGGTGCAACGCCTCGCGCTCATGGCCGGCGGCCAGCAGTGTCTGTACCTGATCCAACGTGGCCTGCTCTCGTTTTGCCTCGGCTTTGGGCAAAGAGAAGTTGCTGTGCTGCAGCATCTCGCGGTGCAGCGCGGCCTCGTGCTGTGCCTGCTCGGTCTGGCCCAGAGCGGCATAGGCGCGTGAGAGATAGAAGTGCGCAAGCAACAGCGTGGGGTCGAGCTGCAGCGCTCTGTTGAGATCATCTACAGCAGCCTGATCCTGCTTCAACTCCAGCTCGCAGTGCCCGAGCTCCATCACGGAGCGTGCGTCCTGCGTCCGAACGGCGAGCACTTGCTGCAGATTGCCCCGCGCATCGGTCCAATCGCCAAGTTTGATCTGCACCGAAGCGAGCAGCGCGCGGTTGTCGAGGTCGTTGCCGTGAAGAAGAACCTCGTGCGAGGCGTAGTCTTCCGCGCTCTTCAGGTCCATACTCTGGAAGCTCGCGACGGCGAGATCGAAGTCGATCCGTGGCAACGACACGTCCGCTCCCTGGGCCTTCTTCAGCCAACGCAGCGCCTCCTCATTTTCGCCGGAGCTGCACAGCAGTTCTCCGTACTTCTGCCAAAGCTGCGGGCTGTTGGGCGCGGCTTTCACCGCATCGCGAATAGCTTGCAGCGCGGCGTCGTTGTTGCCCTGGAGGTGGTATGCCTGCGCGAGGTAATAG
The DNA here is from genome assembly GCA_964248055.1 of uncultured Acidobacteriaceae bacterium. Classification (GTDB taxonomy): domain Bacteria; phylum Acidobacteriota; class Terriglobia; order Terriglobales; family Acidobacteriaceae; genus Granulicella. The sequence continues at coordinate 4,776 of CAXTWN010000078.1, forward strand.
TTGCCCTGCTCGTCTCCGGGTACGGCGTGCACCCGGCGCTCCAGCAACGCCACGGCCTGGTCCGTGCGTCCGCGCAGCAGGTCGATGATGCCGATCTTCAACAGCAACTCCGCATCATTGGGCGTGAGCTTCAGCGCGGCCTCATACGCCTCCGCAGACTCAGACGCCCGGCCCATGTTTTCGAGCAACATGGCCTTGAGTTTAAGGCCCGGGGCGAAGGTGGGATGCTGCTCGACGAGCGTGTCGACCAGTGTCAAAGCGCGGGGCTCGTCGCCGTGTTCTGCGGCCGCGATTGCGTCGTGCATCTGCCGCGCGACGACCGGATCCACCGTGGGGCGGCGCTGCGGTGCGTTCTGCGCCTGTGCGGAGACGCCTGCCAGCACCGCGGCCGAGACCACCAGGAGCCACAACGCCCGCACGAGGCACCGGAGTTGCCCCGCGCTTGGGCCGGGACCTTTAGACAGCATCAGCTCGCCCATCTTCCTCATGCTTCAGTGCCATGCTACGCCGGGAGCCGATGGCAACGCGCGGGCAACGCAGACCTTGCGGCGGGAGGACGAATAGCACGCCACCCGCGCGCGGCTCCGCGGCATCCATTGCTGAAGCGAGTGCGATGGCTTGCGAGGAGATGTCAATGAGCGAAAAGCATCCGGTGCGCGGGGTACTGGCGGGCGTTGTGGGTGGGCTGGTCGCGGCCTGGACGATGAATCTGTGGAGCGCAGGGCCCGGCGCGGCACTGAGCAAGAAGGTTGAATCTCCCGAGGAACAGGAGCAGCTTTCCCGGCAGAGCGACGGCGAGGACGCCACCATGAAGGCCGCCGACGCGATCGCGAGCACCGCGCAGGGAGGGCAACACCTGACCCATGCGCAGCGCGAACAAGGCGGTCCTATCGTGCACTACAGCTTCGCCGCGCTGATGGGCGGCGTGTATGGCGGCTTGGCGGAGTACACGTCGCTGGTGCGCTCCGGGGTTGGCACGGTGTATGGTGCGGCGCTGTTCGTGGGCGGCGACCTGATCGCAGTACCGGCGCTGCACTTTTCCAAACCGCTCTCGGAGTATCCCGCGTCGTCGTTTGCTGCGCCCTTCACCGCGCACCTGGTCTACGGCGCGACGACGGAGCTGGTGCGGCGGTTGGTTCGCGTGGTGTTGTAGCTAAAAGAAGCGCACCACCACGCCGACGCCCACCTGCTGCAGCGCCTGCTTGCTGCCGCTGAAGACGCCGTCGATCTGGCCGCCGCCATACTCGCCGCGCACGTCCACGTGCGGGAAGATGGTGAAGTCGAGGCCGCCCTGGATCTGGTAGGCGAAGGCGCCGCTGTCGCCGGCCTGCGTGCCGTAGTTGGTGCCCACGCCGCCGACCTCGGCCTGCAGGTAGGGTTTGAACGGGACCGCCGGGGCACGCAGCTCCAGCCGCAGGCCGGTGGTGACGCCGTGAAGCTTGTTGCCGTAGCTGTTGTTGTTGCTGCTGGTCTCCTGGAAGTAGCGGACGTCTGTTCCGAGCCGGACGGGGCCCAGGTGCGCGAAATCGTCATACAGACCGATGGTGCCGCCATACGAGGAGAACCCGCTGTTTTGGAGTACCAGCGAGCCCTGCGAGGCGGTCGTGGAGCCGAGAAAGGCTCCCGAGCCCATGCCGTAGAGCGCGAACTGGGCGTGGGCGGCAGCAGCTCCGAAGAGAAGGAAAGAGATCAGCGCGAAGCGACGGCAATGGTGCATGGTAAAGCTCTCCTGGCGTGCTCCTACACAAGACGTCGGACGCAGAAAGAAGTCGCGGTTGCGGGTGTGGTTCGAGGCGCAGAGACCGGATCTCGTTGTGGCGCATCGGCAGAAAGGGTCGCCCAAGGGCGATGTCCTACAGCAGGCCTCTGTGGGTCGACAACGCCCTCGATCGGCAGGACTTCCGGTAAACAGGGACACGCGCCGCTGCATCGCGCCAATGTCTAGTCGTTTCCGGCGAAGATCGTCGCCAGCTCCTGCGGGGGAACCACCTCAAGCTGCGCGTAGGTGCATTGGGCTGGCGGCTTGTCGAAACGCCAGCGGCGGAACTGCGCCATGTGCCGAAAGCGGTCGCCCTGCATGTGCTCGTAGGCCACCTCGACCACGAGTTCGGGACGCAGAGGCTCCCAGCTGAGGTCCTTGCCCTGGCTCCAGCGGCTCTGGGCGCCAGGCATTCGCGACGGCGATCCCGCCATAGGCTCGCTCCAGGAGGCCCAGGGATGACCTTCGAGCGCGTTCTGCCGGTAGGGCGCGAGGAACTCCACCAGCTCGCGGCGCCTAGCCTGGGTGAAGCTGGCGCAGGTGCCCACGTGCTGCAGCTTGCCGCTGACGTCAAACAGGCCCAGCAGCAGCGAGCCGATCAGGGTGCCTTCCCCGGTCTTATGCCAGCGAAAGCCGCCCACCACGCAGTCGCAGTCGCGCTCGTGTTTCACCTTCAGCATCACGCGTTTGTCCGGCTCGTACACCCCGGCGGCAGGTTTGGCGATGACGCCATCCAGACCGGCGCCCTCAAAGCGGCCGAACCAGTCCCGGGCGACCTGCACGTCGCGGCTCGCGGGGGTGAGGTGGAGGGGCGCCGTAGCGTGCCGCAGCAGGTGCTCCAGCCTTTGCCGGCGTTGAGCGAATGGCGTGTTGCGGAGGTCCTCGCCGTGCTCGGCAAGAAGGTCAAAGAAGACGACCGCCGCGGGTGATTGCTCCGCCAGGAGCTTGACGCGGCTGGCGGCGGGGTGGATGCGCAGCGTTAGCGCATCGAAGTCGAGCGCGCCGCCGTGCGCAATGACGATCTCGCCATCCAGGACAGAGTCCTGCGGCAGTTGCTGCTTGAGGGGCTCAATGAGCTCAGGGAAGTAGCGATTCAGCGGCTTCGTGTCGCGACTCTGGAGGAGGAGCTCCTTTCCGTCCCAAAAGATGAGGGCACGAAAGCCGTCCCACTTCGGTTCAAAGATCCAATCGCCGGCGCTCGGCAGGGTGTCTACCCGCTTGGCGAGCATCGGCAGTACGGGAGCGGACACGGGGAGCACCCTCCCATGGTACGCAACGTTCGCGTCTCTAAGCGTCGATGCCTGCTAGCCTTCTGCGGCGACCTTGCAGACGGCCACAAAACTGAGAACGGACAGGCCGGCCAGCACGCCGCCGGTAATTCCCTGGATGGTCTGGGTGTGCAGCGCGGCGGGCGCGGTTCGGAAGAACATGGCGCAACCCGCGGCCGCGGCCGTGCAAAGCGCTGGCGTCGTCAGGATGATCTTCCGGGAGTAGGCTGCGGGAAGTGACGGGATCCTCATGGCAGGGACCATGGTGCGCGCTCGCCGCTTCAGCCGAGAATCACCCGAATAGGGGATGCGCTGCCCGACACGGCGAATCGGGAACGAGATGTGTCTCGTTCCACGCCAAGGGCGGGTTCTGGACCGACCTTCGTTGTAGTTACACCGTCGAAGGGCTGGCGACTCTGGGCGCCCGGGGCAGGAAGGCCTGTAGCACAAGGGAGATCCCGAGGGAGATCAGGATTCCTTTGAAGAGCGGCTCCGCGTTGAAGTCCCACCCAAAGCCAGCGAGCGTGATCACAACGCCCAGGAAGTAGCTTTCGCCGAGGATCGCCTGACCCCACCGCGGGCGCGTACCAGCCGACGCCGTCCAGGGCTTCGGAGACGGAAGAAAGCGCGGAACTCGCTGCCGGTACTCCTCATACGGCGCACCGAGCTGAGAGCCGAGAAAGAGCTCTTCCGCGATGGCCAGGCGCACCTGCAGGATCCAGATGGCCGCGATGGCAAAGACAGCCCCCGCGGGCGGCATCAGAAGTGCGACCCCGAGGGTGTGGAGCAGAGTTCCGAGGTACAGCGGGTTGCGTGTGCGACGAAAGGGTCCGTCGGCGACCGGCGCCCCGCCGTGCATGGCGGACGCACTCACCACGGAGGCTCCCAGATACGCGGACCCCCACACCCGCAGCCACGCACCGACTGCCGCAAAGACGATGTCAATCCCGAGAAGAACCACGGTCGCGGCTTGGAAGCCCAGCCACCCCTGGCGGGCGAGCCATCCACTGAGCACTAACCACGTGGAGCGCGCGGTAAGACCCAGCCAGGGTTCCCAAAACGGGGCGAAGCCGATCAGATAAATGAGTAGGTGTAGTATCACCCTTGTTCGATATTCGAACGATGAGGCTCCCATTATTCACCCTCTCCCAGGGCGTTCAGAATCGTGTCGAAGTCGTCCACGCCGCTGTATTCGATGACGACCCGACCCTTGCCGCGCCGGTCCTCGATGGTCACCTTCAAGCCCAAACGACGGCGTAGTTGCTCCTGCGCTGCCTTTACGTTTGGATCAACACTCTTGGCCGGCTTCTCGATGGCATTCTTTGTCTCGGGGTTGAGTAGTCCCTGGACCAGGCTCTCGGTGGCTCGGACACTCAGTCCTAAAGACACCACCTTTTGCGCGGCAGCCCCAATGGCCCCTGGGGTAGGCAAGGCCAAGAGCGCGCGGGCGTGCCCGAAGCTGAGTTCGCCTGCCTCCACCCTCTGCTGTACGTCGTCCGGCAGGCGCAGAAGGCGCAGGAAGTTGGCGACCGAAGCGCGATCCTTGCCGGTGCGCTCGGCCATCTGCTCCTGGGTAAGATGGAACTCACGACTGAGCCGCTCAAAGGCGCGCGCCTGCTCCATGGGGTTCAGGTCGGCGCGCTGCAGGTTCTCGACGACGGTCATCTCCATCGTCTGCAGGTCAGAGACCTCGCGCACGATGGCGGGGACAGTGGCCTTGCCGGCCTGCTTGCTCGCCAGCCACCGCCTCTCGCCCGTAATCAGGGTGTATCGCCCGCCCTGCGCCGGCCGAACCACGATGGGTTGGACCACCCCCGATGCGGCGATGGAGGCGGCGAGTTCCGCGAGCTTTGCTTCGTCGAAGCTGGCGCGCGTCTGAAACGGATTGCGGTCGATGGCATCGACGGCGATCTCCAGAGGCTTTCCTTCGCTCACGGGCGGCGTTGGCGCCGCAGGCGGAGCCGCGGGACGGGGCGGCAGGAGAGAGTCCAGACCCTTGCCTAAGGCGCGGCGTTTGGGTTCGGCAGCGGGTGCGTGGGCTGACATGCGAGCTCCGTAGTGCAAGGGGGTGAGATCAGGCGCGTGAGGTTTGTTCGGCGGCAGTTCTGGAGGAGGTTCTCGCATCCGTCGAGCGAGCACGCGGATGGGGCTTGATGCCGTTTCGCGCGAGAAGCTCACGGGTGAGCTCGCGGTACGCCTCCGCGCCACGGGAGCGAGGATCATAGGTCACCGCCGGCTGACCGTGGCTGGGCGCCTCGGCGAGTCGAACGTTTCGCGGGATGGTGGTGTGGTAGAGCTTCTCTCCGAAGAAGGAGCGGAGGTTCTCCCGCACCTGCTGCGAGAGGTTTGTGCGCTCGTCAAACATGGTCAGGAGCACGCCCTCCAGCCCGAGGTCGGGGTTGTAGCTCGAAGAGATCCGGTCGAGCGTCGACATCAGCTCGGAGATGCCCTCCAGGGCGAAGTACTCGGCCTGCATCGGCACCAGGAGCCGCTCGGCCGCGACGAGGGCGTTCAGGGTCAGCAGGTCGAGGGCGGGTGGGCAATCCAGAAGGACAAACCGGAAGCGCTCTCGCACCGCTCTCAGAGCGCGGCGAAGGCGAAGCTCGCGGTCCTGCATCTCCACAAGCTCCAGGTTGGCGCCGATGAGATTGCGGGTCCCGGGCAGGAGTTGTAAGCCATCGATGGCCGTGCTGACCAGGGCGGATTCAGCCGGCTCCTCCCCTACGAGCACATCGTAGATGGAGGTACGGTCGTCGGTCTTGCCGAAGCCCAGCCCGCTCGTGGCGTTTGCCTGCGGATCGCAGTCGACCAGAAGCGTGGGAATACCGTCGAGAGCGAGGGACGCGGCGACGTTGAGCGCGGTGGTGGTCTTGCCTACGCCGCCCTTTTGGTTCACGACGGCGAGAATACGGGAGCTGGGGAACGCCGGTGTGGAGGTGGAATGAGGGCCGCTGAGTCGGGAGGGCATACAGGCAGCTTCAGGGTATCAAAGGAGCCGGGCCGCGGTGCTTTGTTCCACGTGGAACAGAGTGCCTGACAGACCCCGGCCAGAGTTCCACGTGGAACACACGGCTTCAAATCTGCTCAACCGAAAGAAACCCGGAATCTGAGGCTGGAATCTTCAAGTGCGTCGGACTCGTCACACTCGCGGCACCCACGATCAGCACCAAAAGGCCCCCTGGCTGAACGCGCTCTCGCGCGTGCTCCGAAGCGATGTCCATTCGCTCCACCGCGCGGAGCGTCACGGCGTCAAACCTCCGGGTTGGCGGCAGATCCTCCACTCTACCAGCCCAAACCGTGGCCGGAAGCCCGAGCGTCCGCACCACCTCACGTAGAAAGGCAACCTTCTTTCCCTGCGACTCGGCCAGGGTGACGCGCGTGCCCGGCAGCAGCATCTGGATGGGCAGCCCAGGAAAACCGGCGCCGGAGCCGATGTCCAATATTGTTGCGCCCGACGCCAGCCGCTCCTGCAGGTACACGCCCGCGAAGAGGCTCTCCCCGAAGTGCCTCCGTACAATCTGCTCGGGTTCGCGGATCGACGTCAGGTTCGTTCGCTGGTTCCAGCGTTGGAGCAAAGAAACATAGGTGATGATCTGCCGATACAGCTCGGGTGAGGAGCCGTTCGTTCCGTTCCTCGCAAAGGAACCGGTCACGTAGGGCGCGAGCAACTCCGCGACCCTTGCCTCGGACAACGCAGCCATGGTCGCTGACACGCGCCTACTGTCTCCTATCCTCTGCCTCAGAGACCACCCACAGAAACAGCGCCCTGGAGGCGGCTCTCAGCTCCTGACTTCGCTCCGGATGCCACTGCACTCCCAACATGACGCCTTGGCCTATGCGGCCTTCGACGGCTTCGACCACATCATCCTCCGCCGACCGGGCGACAACGACCAGACCATCCCCTGCCGACGCAACCGCCTGGTGATGACTGCTGTTTACAGAGAGGCGTCGCTGGGGACCCTGTGTGGGCGCCTCCGTGTCTCCCAGCAGCCCGCCGAGCAAGCTCTCCCGGACCACCAGCACGGTATGCGCAACGGCTACCGGGGAGCCGGCCTCATGGTTCACAGGCACAGGCGGCAGATCCTGCACCAGCGTACCGCCCTGCCACACGTTCATCGACTGCAGACCGTAGCAGATGCCGAGAACAGGCTTGCCCGTCTGCGCTGCATGATGCAGGAGTTCCCTGTCGGTGTCCTCGCGCTGAGGATCCGGCGACGCTGTTGCGGGATGAGGCGGCTGTCCGTACCTTTCTGGAGCGATATCCGCGGGACTGCCCGGCAGCACGAACCCGTCGCAGTCCTTCGCGAAGACAGATAGTCGTGCACCGCCACTCAGTGAAAGCTGCACCGGATCACCTCCGGCGTTGATCACGGAGGCCGCGTACTGCGGCCAGCAGCGCCCGTTGTACTCCGGATCGCCCGAGGTAGGAAGCGGAATGCCGATCTTTGGCTTCACCGGTCCCCGGTCACTGCGCCGGGCTGGAGTGCGACGCTCCTCTGCATGGAAAACCTCTTCGGAAATGGTACGCTGCGCTATGCGATTTTGCCCCGCGGCCCTGATTGTCCTTGCCCTGCTCCTCGCGCCTCTCCTTCCGAGGTCGATCCGCGCGCAGCAGCCTGATGCAACGGTGCGTTTACTGCAGCGTCTTTCGGATGCGCCCGGACCGCCGGGTGCCGAGGACGCGGTACGCGCCATCATGGTCGAGGAGATGAAACCGCACAGCACCGCACCGCTGCGCTACGACGGGATGGGGTCGGTGATTGCGCAGGTTGGAAGCTCCGGGCCGCGCATCATGGTGGACGCGCACATGGATGAGCTTGGGGGCATGGTCCGCCGCGTCGCGTCCAACGGACAGCTTACGATGCAGATGCTTGGGGGCTGGCTCGATCAGGCGCTGATCGATCAGCGATGGGTCATCCTGGGCAGCAAGGGTCCGGTCGAAGCCGTGACGGGCATCCGGGATATCCATGTCATCACGGCCGCAGAGCGGACCCAGGTCATCCCGCGGGACGCCATCTTTCTGGACATTGGGGCAAGAAATCCGGCCGAGGCAGCCGCGATGGGCGTGGAGCCCGGAGACCCGGTGGTGCCGGACTCACCGTTTCGCGTGTTGAACGGATCACAAAACTACCTGGGTAAGGCGTGGGATGACCGCATCGGCTGCGCCGTGCTGCTGGAGGCGATGCGGAGGATGAGCACGCTGCCGCACGCGAATCAGCTCTTCTTCGTGGCCACAACACAGGAGGAGATCGGGTTGCGGGGGGCCCGGACGGCGGCTAACGTGGTCAAGCCGGATCTGGGCCTCGCGATCGAGGGTGGCATCGCCAATGACCAGGGTGGGCGATCCGAAGAGACGCAGGTTCACCTTGGGGAGGGCCCAGGCATCTTCCTGTATGACTCAAGCGCCATTCCGAGTCGCAAGCTGGTGCGCTTTGTGCAAGAGACCGCAAAGCAGAAGGCTATTCCGCTGCAACTCGACCTCGTGCAAGGCTATGGCGACGACTCGGCGGAGATGCAGGAGAGCGGAAGCGGTGCACCGACCCTGAACATCGTAGTGCCGGTACGGTACACGCACGCGCATAACGGCATTGTGAATCGCGGTGATTTCGACCGTACCGTGGAGCTGATGGTCGATCTGTTACAACATCTGGATCAAGCGACGGTGGATCGAATTCGTGATTTCACTCCTACAACTTCGGCTCAGTAAACGTAAATACGTGTTTACAATCCGGGCGCATTGATTCGCGGGATGTGAAACCATTTTTACGTTTGGGAATTGCGCACACAATCCTTAGATCGTAGCCGCAAGCACGCTGTCCAGGCGCAGCGGCAGATCGCGGATTCTGACCCCGGAAGCATGATAGACGGCGTTGGCGATGGCAGCGGCAAGGCCCGTGGTGCCCAACTCGCCGATGCCCTTGATGCCGAGCGGGTTTACCTGCGTATCTTCCTCTTCCAGCATCACCGTGGTGATCCCGGAGATGTCGCGGCAGACGGGAATGTGATACTCCGCGAGATCGGCATTGGTGTAGCGGGCCAGCAGAGGATCGACCTCGGTGGCCTCATGCAGCGCGGAGCTCAGGCCCCATACCTGGCCTCCCTGCAGCTGCGCATAGGCAGTGCGCGGGTTCATGATGCGCCCACCCGCAAAGACGCCCACCATGCGCGGCACCCGAAGCTCGCCCGTGGCGCGGGAGATGCGCACCTCAACGAAGTGAGCCCCGTGCGCAAACTGCATGCGGTCCTTCAGGTTGGCGCCGCCCACCATCAGCGGGATGCCCTTGTTGACCAGCGCGGGCCCAAGCACGGGCGGCGCGCCGTGCGGCGTGTTGGTCATCCGCTGCACCAGCGGCCTGCCACGCGCGACCCTACGAAGCGAGACGTGGAGCGCTTCAGACGGTGGCGTCGTTCCGCTGCGGGGCAGGGCGGCAGGGTCGCCTGCGGCTTCGTGGATGCCGTCCGGGGCAGGCAGTTGTGACTTCATGCTGGCCTGCGGATCGTGTGTGAAGAGCGCTTGCCCGTTGATGAGGCGGATCAGCTTCGGGTCCAGCCCGTGAAGAGCACTGCGCGCATCGCGAACGGCCGCATTGGCGAGCTTCTCGCGGATCGCTTCGCAGCACTTGGCCAGAACATTGCAGACCGTTGCGGTGGAGTTGGAACCGGCGGACAGGGGTGCCGCGGGCAGGCTCGAATCCCCCAGGCGAACCTCGATCGCCTCCATCGGCAGGCCCAGCAGATCGGCGACGGTGAGGGCGACGACGGTGCGGATGCCGGTGCCGATCTCATGGGTGCCCACCTCGACGATGGCGTGCAGGTAGTGATGCGGGGCGCCGCTCGACGGCTCCAGGGTGATGCGGCAGTGGGCCGGACCGATCTGGGTGGGATAGAAGGCAGAGGCGTAGCCCCAGCCGATCAGATCGTCGCTGTCGCCCATGGAGCGAACGGCGGGGTTGCGCTCGGCCCAGCCGAAGAGTTCGACGCCGCGCTCGATGCAGCGCAGCAGCGACCGCGAGGTGTACGGGCGGTTGGTCGCGAGCTCGACCAGGGTGTCGTTGCGGCGGCGCAGATCTACCGGATCGAGCCCGAGTTTGTAGCTGAGTTCGTCCATGGCGGACTCCATGGCGAAGAGGTAGGGCATCTCCGGCGGGGCCCGCATAAAGCCCGGCGCCTGGCGATCGGCCTCGACGTTATGCACCTTGGTCCGCACGTTGGGGCAGGCGTAGAGCCGCGCCGTGGAGTCCGATCCGGCGGTCGCGAAGCGATCTTCGCGGCTGCAAAGCTCCCAGCTTTCATGGTCGAGCGCCAGCAGCTTGCCTTGCGCGTCGGCGCCCAGGCGGAGATGGTGCCGGGTCTCGCCGCGGTAGGTTCGCAGCGAAAAGCCCTGCCGGCGCGAGGCCACAAAGCGCACCGGCTGCCCAAGCGTGCGGGCAGCGAAGGCGACCAGAGCCGTGAACTGCCCCAGCTCCCCTTTGGAGCCGAAGGCGCCGCCGATGTAGGGGCTGAGAACCCGCACCTGCGCCGGCTTCACGCCCAGCTGCTTGGCCAAGCCGTGCTGGAAGCCACGCGCGTTTTGCGTGCTTTCCCAGACCGTGAGGTGCTCTCGCCCGTCCTCGCCGGTGTGCCAGGCGACGGTAGTCTGAAAGAGCTCCAGGGGATTGTGGTGTTGCGCCGGCGTCTCGTACCAGGCGTCGATGCATGCGACGGCTTCGGCGAAGCCCTGCTCTACGTCGCCGGATTTCAGGTCGGTTTCGCCCAGAGACTTCGGCTTGACCACCTTCGCGGAGGGACTATCGAAGGAGAGGGCAGGTTCCTCGGCTTCAAAAAGAAAGTCGATGGCCTCGGCGGCCTGCTGTGCGATCTCCGCGGTGTCGGCCACGGCGACCGCGACCACCTGGTCGGCAAAGTGAATGCGCTCGGACTCGAGCGGCTGCACTGCCTGGGCCATATACCCGTGATCCAGCATCGGCTTGCCGGCTTTCACGCGCTTGCCCACGTTTTTGTAGGTGAAGATCTCGCAAACGCCGGGGATGGCTCGGGCGCGGGTTTCATTGATCGCGACGATGCGGCCGCGCGCGAGGGGGGCGGTGGCGAGGGCCGCATGCAGCATCTTTGGGCCGGGCGCGGTCGCGGCAAGCGCCTCGTCTGCGCTCTGCCTGCCCCGATCGTCGAGTCCGAGCGCGGGCTTCTGGTCCGCCCCGTACAGCGCGCGCCCGGTGACCTTCGCGACGCCGTCCACGCGCCAGTGTGGGGTGCCGAG
>CAXTWN010000079.1:0-11189 GCA_964248055.1 uncultured Acidobacteriaceae bacterium
ACTTTGTGGGCGGCGCGCTCGCCTGGCTGCTGGTGCAGTACCTTTCCGGCAGCAAGTGGGGTCTGATCCTGCGGCGGCCCCTGGAGGCGATCACGCGCACCTGGTGGGTGGTCGCGATCATGATGCTGCCCATCCTGTTGCTGATGAAGAACCTGTACCAGTGGGCGGCGTACCACACCCCGGAGCAGACCGCCTCCGCATACCAGCAGGGCATCCTCACCCAGGAGCAGCAGCTCTGCATCAACGCCAAGCACACCATGTTGAGCCCCGGCAGCGCATGGGTCCAGTTCGTTCTGGTGATCGGGTTTATCGGCCTGGTGATCACGCTGCTGAACCGGCTTTCGCTGAATCGCGAGGCCGATCCCCAAGCCGGCACCCTGCGCAGCTACGATCGCTGGCGCATCCTCTTTGAGAACATCTCCGGCCCGGCGATCCTGCTGTATGTCATCGCGATGACCGACTTCGTGATCGTCTTTGTGAAGTCGCTGGATGCGACCTGGTATTCCTCCATCTACGGTCTGCAGTTCCTGGTGGCGCAGGGCTATGGGGTGCTCGCGCTTGGGATGCTCACCCTGCTGCTGTTGAGCCGCTATGAGCCGATGCGGACGATGTTTCGCATCACCGAGCAGCACGACCTGGGCAAGCTGGCGTTTGCCTTTGTCATGCTGAACATCTACTTCACCTTTGCCGAGTTCCTGATCATCTACTCCGGCAACCTGCCCGACGAGATCCCTTGGTACCTCCATCGCATCCGCGGCGGCTGGTGGACGATCACCACCCTGGATGTGCTCTTCCATTGGGTGATTCCGTTCTGCCTGCTGCTGAGCCGCGAGTTCAAGCGCTCTCGCTCCCGAATGTTCTGGCTGTGCCTCTTCATGATCTTTGCCCGGCTGGTGGACATGTTCTGGCTGATCGAGCCGAACTTCAAGGACGCGGCCGAGAACCTCCACCTGGCCGGCAACGCGAGCATCCTGGCCTATGTCACCGTGCCTCTGGCGGTGATCGCGTTCTGGGCCGTGTTTTACCTCACCGAGCTGGGCCGACGCCCGCTGATCACCGTGAACGACCCGCACGTCGCCGAGGTCCTGGAGCCTGAACATGCGCACTGATAAAGGAAGTGAAAACCTACACCCGGAGAGCGCCCGTACGCAGCCGAGCGCGGCGCGGAACGAAGAGAACCCCGGCTACGAGGTGCAGGACGTCAACATCGGCGGTATCGCCACGTTTGTCGTCGGGCTGTGCGGGTTTCTGCTCATCTTCTTCGTCTTTTGCTTCGTCATGGGCAAGGTCATCAACACCGGCATTCTGAAGTCCGACGGTCCCGCCGACAAGTGGCACGGCGGCCAGCCGATGCACGAAAACACGGTCGACCGGAAGCGCGAAGACCTCGCCTCGAACCCGGCGCTCGAACAGCGCGAGTTCGCCGCCATGACCCAGCGCTTTCCCACCCCGCGGCTGCAGACTGACGACGGCAATCAGGACACCGCTGACATGCACGCCCGTGAGGATCTGCTGCTGCACTACTATTCCACCGGCTCCGGCCTGCCTGCGGGCAAGGTCCGCATCCCGATCGATGTGGCGATGGGCCTGATCGTGAAGCAGGGGCTGCCGCAGCCGGCGGGTGGGGTGGTGGCCTCCGAAACGGAGATGGCCGGCGACGAACACCCTGGGGTGACGCAGCCGCTGACCGACGGCTTCGCCCGCACCGGCTACGAGTTGGACCAGATTGCGTCCCGCCAGCAACGGATGGAGTTTAACCAGGCGGAAGCCAAGCGGTAGATGTGTGGAGCGGAGCGGTACCGTGGCCGGATATCGCTTTCGCCCCGGTCTCCGGCCCCGGATGGCTCGCTACACTGAAGACGTGACGTTGACGGGAAGGCAGATGCGCAGGGCACTCGACCAGAGAACCGGAGACAGCGGGAGCAGGCGGCCGCAAGCGCTGCTCGCCCTTCTGTGCGCGCTGTATCTCTGCGCCGCCCTGCCCGGCTCCGCGCAGGTTACCGGCGTGGGCGACAAGACCATGGGCGAGAACCGCGGCGATCAGCTGCCGACCGTGCTGCAGCGTGTGGAGGTCTCGCAGCACCTGGACACCCAGCTCCCCCTGAACGCCACCTTTACCGACGACACCGGCGCGCCGGTCACGCTCGGTAAGTACTTCGACGGCAGGCACCCGGTGGTGCTCTCGACCGTGTACTACAACTGCCCGATGCTGTGCTCGGAGGAGATGGACGGCCTGACCGGGGCGCTCGAGATGGTGCGCCTGGTGCCGGGCAAGGACTTCCAGATCGTCATGGTCTCGATCGATCCCAGCGAAACCGCGCAGCTGGCGGCCAAGACCAAGGCGTTTTACCTGCGCCGCTACGGCAAGCCGGCAACAGCCGACGGCTGGCACTTCCTCACCGGCCCTCAGCCCTCCATCGACGCGGTGACCAGGGCAGTCGGCTTCGGGTATGTGAAGGTGCCCGGGCCGGACGGCCGGCTGACGCAGTACGCCCACGCCAGCGCGATCGAGCTGGCCACCCCGCTCGGCCGGCTGGCACAGTACTACCTGGGTGTGGAGTACTCGCCCAAGGATCTGCTGCTGGGGCTGATCGACGCCTCGGGCAACCGCATCGGGTCGCCGGTGGCCAACATTCTGACGTATTGCTACCACTATGACCCGCAGACGAATCGCCATTCGCTGATCGTGGCGCGGGTGGTCCAGCTGGGGGGCATGCTCACCGTCGCCTGCCTGGGTACGTTTCTCTTTGTGATGTTCCGGCGTGATCTTCGCCTCGGCCGCGAGCAACTTGTTCCTCACTACAGCACCAGTCGGCGGATCGGATAAAAGGGTAAAGATGGGTATCAGTCCAGTCCTTTGGGAGTTCCTAGTCAAGTGGCTGCATAACTCGGCCCTGTTTCCGGCCGAGGCCTCGACCATTGCGCCCTACATGGACGCCCTGTACTTCTTTTTGCTCGCCATGACCGTGGTGGGGATCTTCCTAGTGGGCGGGCTCATCCTGGTCTTCGGCGTCCGCTACCGCCGGGTCAAGAACCCGGTGCCCACGCCGGTAGAAGGCTCAACGCTGCTGGCAGCTACCTGGACCATCATCCCGCTCGGTGTGTTTCTTGTCGTCTTCGTCTGGGGTGCCCTGCTCTACTTCCGCATCTATAACCCGCCTGTGAATGCGATGAACGTGTACATCATCGGCAAGCAGTGGATGTGGAAGGCCGAGCACCCCGGCGGGCAGCACGAGATCAACGCGCTCCATGTGCCCACGGGCCGCCCTGTGCAGCTGACCATGATCTCGCAGGATGTGTTCCACAGCTTCTCGCTGCCGGACTTCCGTGTGAAGCGCGAGGTGATTCCGGGGCGCTACACCACCGTGTGGTTCCAGGCCACTAACCCCGGCGAGTACCACCTGTTCTGCTCGCAGTACTGCGGCACCCTCCACTCCGGCATGATCGGCAAGATCACGGCGATGACCCCGGAGGACTACGAGAAGTGGCTCAAGATGTCCACCTCCGGCATGAGCCTGGCGCAGAACGGCGAGCGACTGTTCGCCAGCATGGGCTGCAACTCCTGCCATAGCGGCAATGCGGCGGCACGCGGACCCAATCTTGCCGGCGTCTATGGCTCGCGGCTGACGCAGGCCGACGGCAGCCAGGTGCTGGTCAACGACGCGTACCTGCGCGACTCGATTCTGAATCCTTCGCAGCATGTGACCGCCGGCTTTGCGCCGATCATGCCCACCTACCAGGGGCAGATCAGCGAAGATGGCCTGATCTCGCTGGTGGAGTACATCAAAAACATGCAGTCGAACTACCGGGTCCAGCAGACGCTGGTGACCTCGGACAGCAACCAGGCCGCGCCCACCACGCCTGCCGAGCCTGCAATCACGGATACGGTGAAGCCATGAGCAGCACATCGACGATCGTCTCCCTTCCTGACCAGAGCACGGCCAGGCTGCCCAAGAAGAGCTACCTGAACAGCGAGCAGGGCCTGCTGAGCTGGCTGCTGACGCAGGACCATAAACGCATCGCGATCCTGTACCTGATCTCGATCACGTTCTTCTTCTTTATCGGCGGCGCGTTCGCGGGCCTGATCCGCCTGGAGCTGCTCACGCCGCAGCCCGACCTGGTCGCCTCGGACACCTACAACAAGTTCTTCACCATGCACGGCGTCATCATGGTGTTCCTGTTCCTGGTGCCCTCGGTGCCGGCGACCTTGGGGAACTTCCTGATCCCGATCATGATCGGCGCCAAGGATCTGGCGTTTCCGAAGATCAACCTGCTGAGCTGGTACCTGTACCTGATCGGCGGCACGCTGCTGCTCGCGGCGCTCGTGCTGGGCGGCGTGGACACCGGCTGGACCTTCACGACGCCGCTCTCCACCCACTACCTGAACACGCATGTGCTGACCGCCGCGACGGCCATCTTCATCGCGGGGTTCTCGTCCATCTTTACCGGCCTGAACTTCATCGTCACCATGCACCGCATGCGCTGCCCGGGCATGACGTGGTTCCGCATGCCGCTGTTCTGCTGGTCGAACTACGCGGCCTCGCTGCTGATGGTGCTGGGCACGCCGGTGCTGGCGATTACCCTGGTGCTGGTGGCCCTGGAGCGCGTCTTCGGCATCGGCGTCTTCGATCCAGCCAAGGGCGGCGATCCGCTGCTCTTCCAGCATCTGTTCTGGTTCTACTCGCACCCGGCCGTGTACATCATGATCCTGCCCGGCATGGGCGTGATCTCGGAGACGATGTCCACCTTCAGCCGCAAGCGCGTCTTCGGCTACACCGCCGTGGCGTTCTCGTCGGTCGCCATCGCGCTCTTCGGCTTCTTCGTCTGGGAGCACCACATGTTCATCATGGGTGTCTCCAACTACTCTGCCCTCGTCTTCTCGCTGTTGACCATGCTCGTGGCGGTGCCTTCAGCGATCAAGGTCTTCAACTGGTCCTTCACCATGCAGAAGGGCTCGGTCACCTTTGAGACCCCGATGCTGTACTCGCTGGGCTTCATCGGCCTGTTTACCATCGGCGGGCTCACCGGCGTCTTCCTCGGCTCGCTCGGCATGGACATCCAGCTCACCGAAACCTACTTCGTCGTGGCGCACTTCCACTTCGTCATGGTCGGCGGCATGCTGATGGCGTTCCTCGCCGGCGTCCACTTCTGGTGGCCCAAGATGACCGGCCGCATGTACTCGGAGCCGCTCTCGAAGCTGGCCGCGGTCACCACCTTCATCGGCTTCTTCCTCACCTTTATGCCGCAGTTCGTGGTGGGCTACCTGGGCATGCCCCGCCGCTACCACGCCTATCCGCCGGAGTTCCAGATCCTGAACGTGCTTTCGACCGCAGGCGCCACGGTGCTCGGCGTCGGCTACATGATGCCGCTGCTGTATCTGGCATGGTCGTTGAAGTATGGTGCGATCGCGGGCAACAACCCCTGGCAGGCGACCGGGCTGGAGTGGCAGATTCAGTCGCCGCCCATCAAGGAAAACTTCATCGAGACGCCGATCATGGATCACGAGGCCTACGACTACGAGTGGCTGGACCGCAAGCAGCACGAGGTGACCACCGTTGGATAACGCGATCGCAGCCGGGGTTCGTCCGCACACCGCTACCTCCACCGCCTCCCACGCGGAGCATGAGCACACCGCGCTCCCGCAGCACCGTCATCACTTCGAGACGGAGGAGCAGCAGCGCGAGGCGGGCTCCTTCGGCATGTGGCTCTTCCTGCTGACGGAGATCATGTTCTTCGGCGGCATGTTCTTCGCCTATCTGCTGTACCGCAACTGGTACTACCCGGCCTTCGCCGCGGCCTCCAACACGCTGAACATCACGGAAGGCGCGATCAACACGGCGGTGCTCATCACCTCCGGCTTCTTCATGGCGCTGGGCGTCTGGGCGGCCGAGGTGCGCAAGCAGGGAACGCTCGTGCTTACCCTGATCCTCACGCTGGTCTTCGGCCTCGTCTTTCTGGGCATCAAGTACGACGAGTACAGCGAAAAGTTCAAGCTGCATCATGTTCCCGGGGACACCTTCAGCATCTCGGAGTTCGTGCACCCGCCGCTCGACAAGCACGGCAAGATGACCGATGAGCCGCTGGCCCCCGATATGGCCGAGCGCACCCAGGTCTTCTTCTTCCTGTACTTCGCCATGACCGGCATGCACGCCGTGCACATGATCATCGGCATCGGGCTGCTGGCCTGGCTGATCTGGCGCGCGCGGCGGGGCGAGTTCTCCGCCGGCTATGTCGCGCCCATAGAAAACTTTGGGCTCTACTGGCATTTCGTCGACATCGTCTGGCTGTTTCTGTTTCCATTGCTGTATCTGATCAACCGGCATCCTCTGAAGTAAGGGCCGCTGGCGGTCTCGCCCGGTCACCCGCAACGCGAACACACGCAAGGATCAAAACGTCGATGGCTCAGGCAGCGCACCATACCGAAGAACACGATCCGGCAAACGTCACCAATCCGGAGCATACCGAGCACCACATCGTCACACCCGTGCAGTACTGCATGGTCTTCGGGACGCTGCTGTTCTTCACGCTGGTGACCGTAGGCGCGGCGTACGTGGACATGAAGTGGTTCAACCCGGTCGTGGCGCTGGGGATCGCCTGCTTCAAAGCCGTGATCGTGATCCTGTTCTTCATGCACGCGAAGTATCAGTCGCGGCTGATCAAGATGACCATCGGCTCGGGCTTCTTCGTCTTTCTGGTGCTGATCGTGATGACGCTGAGCGACTACATCAGCCGCGCGTGGGGCATGTGGTAGACACCACGGACCGCCGCGTTCGCTGACGCTGCTCCCGCCTATGCCCCCGGATACTGAGGTTTCTGCCACCGCCGAGCCCGTTCGGGCAAACTGGTCCGGGAACTATACCTATCGCGCCCAATCTCTACTGCAGCCCGATACCGTAGAAGCGTTGCAGGCGCTGGTGCGTCGGCTGCCCCGCGCGAAGGCATTAGGCGCCCGTCACTCCTTCAATCACATGGCGGACACAGACGGCACGCAGCTCTCGCTGGCCGGTCGGCGGTCCATGTCGCTCGACCGCGAGCGGCGCACCGTTACGGTTGGCGCTGGCGTCACCTACGGCCAACTCGCGCCGTGGCTCCACGCGCAGGGCTTTGCGGTGCATAACCTCGCCTCGTTACCGCACATCTCGATCGCGGGCGCATGCGCTACCGGAACGCATGGCTCAGGAGTAGAGAACGGCTGTCTTTCCACCGCGGTCGTGGGTCTCGAGCTAGTGGATGGGGACGGCAATCTGCGGCATCTCTCGCGCGAGCAGGATCCGGACACCTTCGCGGGCGCGGTGGTTGGCCTGGGAGCTCTCGGCGTTGTGTCGAGCCTGACCTTGGCGGTGGTCCCGGCGTTCGATGTAGCGCAGATAGTGTACGAGGGTCTCTCCTTCGAACAGCTGGAGCACAACCTCGAAACGATCTTCGGGGCAGGCTACAGCGTAAGTCTGTTCACCGACTGGCAGGGTCATCGCGCCACGCAGGTGTGGCTTAAGCGGAAACTCACGCCGGCCTCTTCTACCGCTTTGCCGGTCTCCTTCTTTACCGCCTTTCCGGGCTCCTTCTACGGTGCCCAGCGGCAGACCGCGAAGCTGCATCCGCTGCCCGGGCTCTCCGCCGAAAACTGCACCGAGCAGCAGGGCATTGCGGGGCCCTGGTATGAGCGGTTGCCGCACTTTCGCAACGACTACACTCCCTCCAGCGGAGCGGAGCTGCAAAGCGAATACTTCGTGGCACTCGAGGATGCGTACCGGGCCGTGCTCGCGGTAGAAGAGCTGCGCGACCGCATCACACCGCTGTTGTGGGTGAGCGAGCTGCGCGCCCTGGCCGCGGATGAGCTGTGGATGAGCATGGCCCATGGGCGGCGGTCGCTCGCGATCCACTTCACCTGGAAGCCGGAGCTTGCGGCGGTGCTCGCGTTGCTGCCGCTGCTGGAGGCGAGGCTTGCGCCCTTCCGCGCGCGCCCGCACTGGGCCAAGCTCTTCACCATGCCCTCAGCAGAGCTCCGGCAGCGGTATCCCCGCTTCGACGACTTTGCGGCGCTCAAGGGCAGGTTCGACCCGCACAGGACCTTCCGCAACGACTACCTCGACGAGATCTTTGGCGCCTAGAGCGATGCGCACCGCGACGGCGACCGGGTCTGGCTCAGGGGGAGTCCGGGCTGAAGCTGGTAGGGGCTTTCAGGACCGAAGGTCCGTCCCATACCAGCCTGGGCCGAAGCGGGGTCCCGGCCAGCTCGCTGGCTGGGGATGGCGGAGGCCCAGGTAGCTTCCAGAGACGGCTTGAGGGCTGAAGGTCCGACATATAGGGAACTATGGCGCGGGGGAACTGCCTCAGCCTAGTCAGCTGAGGGACGCCTGGTATCGGCTCTCCCTACGGCATTTGCCTCTGGAGGTCGGCGAGCCAGCGCAGCACCGACTCAGCCTCGGCGCGGTCAGGCACCTCGTTCGGATCGTTCCAGCCCGTCTCGTCGCTGGAGGCGCCGAACTGCAAGGCGATGCCGTCGCCCCGGCCGACCACGTTGTTCTTCCCAGACTGCAGGCTGTAGTTCACCTCCGGCTGCGTGGGCAGCCAGCCGATTTGGCCGCGCACCGGCGTCAGCGACTCGTCGCCGAAGAGCGCCCGCGCCGCCCATCCTGTGCAGTGCACGAGGACTGGTTCCGCGAGCTCGCACAGTTGCGTTGGCGCATGGAACTCCGCGCGGCGAAGAACGCCGCCACGCTCATGGAACTCCCGCAGCAGCTGCCGGGTGTACGCCGCAATGTTGAAGCGGAGGGTGCGCGTGTAGCGGCAAAAGGCCGTCGGAAACGGATGGCTGCCGGGTTCGGGACCGAAATCTGTGGGCGTGGGGCCAAGGTCGATGGGCGCGGGGTACAGATCGCTGAGCCGCTGTTCCAGATGCGCAAAGCCGACCGGCTCCGCCTCATAGCGCGCCTCCAGAGCCTTCTGCGGGGGCACGTCGGAGAGGACATACCGATCGTGGAAGTCGATGGGACGGCCGGGCAGCTGGAGCAGCGTCTGGTACTCCGCCCAGGAGCGACGGGCGAGGGTCTCCCAGCGCGCTGCCACGGCGTAGTCGGTGGCTGCGGCAAGCGCGATCCGCGAATCGGGCGACCAGAGACCGGTGGCCCGTGCGGAGCGCGTGTCAGACGGCAGATCGCGGGCGTAGATGGTGACCTTTGCGCCGGCACGCAGAAGGAGCAGCGCGGAGGTGAGCCCCAGCGCGCCGCAGCCGATGACGGCGAACTCCCGCGCGCCGTCCGTGAGCGCCAGCGAAGCCGCCATCGCCGCGGAGCCCCAGCTAAGCGACCAGCCCGCCCCACCGTGCCCGTAGTTGTGCACCACGAGCTTGTCGCCGAGACGCTCTGCCTCGATGCGGGGACCCTGCGCGCGGAACGGGCGCGTGCAGACCGTGATGCGCTCCAGGCGCTCCAGCTCTGCCCGGATAGGTTGGATCGCCGGTATCGGCGGAACGGGGAATCGCAGCCCGCCTCCGGCCTCCATTTGGTCCCGTCGCACGGGCGCAGGCACCTTGCCTGTGGGTGCAAACTTCGGCATCCCTCACTATCGCGCGTTGCGCCGCGGTTGGTCCAGTGGACGCGCTACGTGCTCAACGGCGGCGGATGAGAAAGCCGATCAGCAGAAGGATGAGCAGCAGGCCCAGGCTGCCGGGCCAGATGAAGAAGCCACCGCGGCTGCTGCCGCCGACCACAACACAGCCGGTGGGCGCTCCCGAGCTCAACAGCGCCAAGAGCAAGAGGCCCGCGCTCGTCATGCGCTTGTGTGTTCGTCGCGGATTGCTGTCGGTATGCATGCTGTTTGCCCTCGTTGGTGCTGTGCTGCTGTAGGTGCTTGATCTTGTCCCTGCATCGATCCGCAGCGTTGCCGGCCCGCCGGTCCGCCGCTATTTTTCGGCGCTGGGCGGCACCAGGCCTTTGAGCCGCATGTACAAGGCCAGGGTGGCGTACTGTTCGTTGTCGTGCGAGACGTCGCCCCACAGCAGGCCGATGCGCGACCGATGCATCGGCCCCAAGCTCAACATCTCCGTTGCGTTGGTGTCCGTGGCGCTCGCAAAGGCCTTATCGCACTCCGTGAACGACGCCTGGAGGGCCTGCACGATGGCAGCCTTGTCCGCGGTCTCGGGAGGCACCGCCGGCAGCGCGTTCTGGGCTGTCCCGTTCACCGCGCCGCAGGCGTGCAGCTGCGATTCCGTGATGTGGTTTACCACCCGCGCGAAGGTGCGCACCTCGGGCACGGGCCTGTAGCGGTACGCCTCGGCCGGCATCCCGTTAGCGGCCTTCAGGATGTTGGCTTTCAGGCCGTTATAGCTGCGCTGCACCTCGGCCGCCGGGCCTGCGGGCGCGCCCGTACTCGGAGGCATCTGCGCGAGCGCCGCGCCCGCAGCCACCACCATCCCTGCCAGACTCACCCCAACCCTCACAAAGCACGAACGCGTCATAGCTCCCTATTGCTCCCAACAGAAGCGTACTCGCCTTCGGGCCTTACTCTCGCAAAAAGCGCAGCATGGCTTACTTCACGGCCGCGGGGCACTCCTGATGCGACGGTTTTGACCCCGAGCGGTAATCCGGGGCAGACTGACGCGCTGGCGTGCCGGAGCCCAGCGTCTAGTGCGTGGAGCCCATCACCAGATCGTGCTGCAAGGCCTCGACGACCGTCTCATCCTGCTCCTTGCGGAGCTCGGTAAAGGGCGAGGCGAAGACCACGCGGTCGCGTCCCGCCTCCTTGGCCTGGTACAGCGCCGTATCCGCGCGCTGCAGCATCGCTTCCACCTCGTCGGACTCGCTGGAGAAGGTTGCGGCGCCAATACTCACCGTGAGCTGGAAGTCTCGTGTGACCTGCTTGGAGAGTCTCGGAAACGAGCCGTTGATGAGCCGGATGTTCTGGCGAACCCGTTCGGCGACGATGCGCGTCGCTTCGGGCAGGGCGGCTGGCAGCAGCACGGCGAACTCCTCGCCGCCCCAGCGACACAGCACATCGATGCCGCGCACTGAGTCCTGAATGCGCTCCACCGCCGCGCACAGGACCTCGTCGCCAACATGGTGGCCGAAGCTGTCGTTCACCCGCTTGAAGTGATCGAAGTCCATCAGGAGCAGCGAAAAAGGTACTCCGCTTTCGCGGCTCCGTAGCAGCTCCTTCTCACACCAGCGCAGGAAGACGCGACGGTTATAGAC
>CAXTWN010000079.1:11199-15891 GCA_964248055.1 uncultured Acidobacteriaceae bacterium
GTTATAGACCCGGGTCAGGGGATCGGTGCTGGCCATGTGCTCCAGCTCGGTGGTCAGCTTGGTGGTGGCCCGCCAGAAGAAGCAGAAGCTGAGGCCGATCGCGGACGCGACAAACAGGGCGTCGGTGAGAATGTCCGCGCGGTAGGCGAAGCGGGAGTGATTCAGCAGGCCTGAAGCGGCGAGGGTCCCCCGCGCCAGGTTTGCCCCGACCAGCACGAACATCAGCCCGGCGGTGAAGCGGGTGGGCAGACTGGCGCCCGAGGCCGGGTCGCGCCGAAGCATGCGGGCGGTGACCGCAATCTGCAGGCTGAGAAGAAGGCTCAATACCACTAGCGGCAGCCGGATGCCGACCAGGTGAAGCCATTGGAGCGGGAGCATCACGCTCTCGATAGCAAGCGAGATCTTGCCGAAGTTCGGCAATCGGGCCTCGTGCCCCAGCAGATATTGATCTGCCCGGTAGCAGCACATGAACGCCAGCAGGACGAAGAGATTGGCTAACGGCCTCCAGGCGGGCACGGAGACGCCCAACATGATGAGAGTCGCAGCGAGCCCGCCGATCAGCAACGTGCCGCCCATCCAGTGCAGGCCCTTCAGCAGCGGATTGCTGCTATGGATGAAGACCAGACCGGCGCCGCAACCCAGCAGAGTGAGAGCCCCGAGCGCAAGGATGGCCTGCTGTTCCATGTTTTCGGGACGTACCCTTCAAGGACGACGTTGTCTTGCTGACTCCTGATGTTCCTCCGGGGGATGCTGCGAGGCCATCCCTCTTGTGTGCCATGCGATCCCGCATGGTCACATCGCGCCGATTACCTTAGCGTGGCGGTGAGGGTGCGAACTCGCTCCTCCCAGGTGCCCTGTTTGCTGGCTTCCCAGCGCGCCACCTCCTGCCCATCCTGAAAGCGAAGACCGCGCAGCGCTTCGAGCGCCGTTTGCATCTGCTCCGGCGTGTCGACCAGCTCCAGCAGCGGCGGCTTTTCCAGCAGCTCTGCGAAGCCGCGCGTGGCCACCATGGGACGGCAGGCAGCGAGGTGCTCATAAAAGCGAGTCGAGCTGCCGGAGTAGGTGGGCTCCTTTTTGCGATACGGAAGCACGGCCACATCGAAGCAGCGTGCATAGGCCTGCAGCTCGCCGTAGGGTTTGGCGCCGGTGAAGTGAGCGCCACGGCTGTTCATCACGCGGGTGCGCGCCGCCCTCTGCGCAGGCTCGCGAATGCCCATGGTGGTCGGCCCCACAAACACCCAGGTAAGCCAGGGTGTGGCGGCAAGGGAGGCTTCGAGTAGCTCCCAATCCATGTTGGCGGAAAGATTGCCGATCACGCCGGCGATGGGCCGCGGCAGACGCGCGATCTCGGCCGGCAAAGGGCCCGGCTCCAGCAGCGGCTCGGGAGCAATGTTGCTTTCGCGCGTCGCGTTGGGGACGACGGTGATCTTCTCCGGCGCGCAGCCCGCCTCCTGCTCCAGGTACCCGGCCAGGCGTCGCGAGTTGGGACAGACCGCACGCGCCACGGCGCACATACGCTTGTCGAGGGCGATGACCTGATCCCGGTCCAGACCCTCATAGCCGGCGGTCAGATCCGTGACGTAGTAGACCGTCGGCCCCGCCCAGGTCTCCGCGACCGGAGCGTAGAACGGCGTGGAGCAAATGAGGGGGGACGCCGGCTCGTCCGCACACGCAGCGCGCAGGCGCCGCAGCACGCCATGCTCATAGGGAATGAGCTGCCGCACCGGCGTCCGGGCATAGCCGCGCTGCAGCGGAAAGCGATGCACCTCCAGCGGCGGTTCGGGAACGCTTTCGGGCCGCTGCCAGCGTTCCAAGGCGCCCAAACGTCGCATCTCCGGCCACCATGCGACGACAGGGTGCGTCCTGGCCATCGCGGAGGCGAACTCCCGCATCCAGATGCTGCCCACGTCAAGAATCTGCCAGGGCCCAAGCCTCATCTCTGCTTCCACTGCTCTCCTGCAGACGGACGGTTGCCGTGCAGCCCCGTCTATGGCTGTGCTCAACGGAGCGGCCCAGGGGTCATGGTACATGCCGCGCAGGGTCGCTAACGTCTGCGATGGACGGCAGAAAACCTTACCTTCGTAACCTTTCTCAGGGACAACGAGGGAGTACGGGCGCATCCAATGGGCGTGATCGCATGACCGCCGCCGCCCTGTTCAACGATCCGGCCGACCTCGAAGCCCTCCGGCGTCCGCTAACCCCGGAACAGGCCGACAAGCTTCCGCACATCCATCGGCTGCTGCTGGGGTACTACGGCACACCACAGCCGCGCATCCCCTGGGACCCGCTGACCCAGTTCATCTACTCGCTGCTGAGCGCCCGCACGGGGACCCCCCAGGCACACCAGGTCATGCGCGACCTGGAACGCGCCTTCCCCGGCGCCGGTCCGGGCGCCTGGGAGCTGGTACGCGACGCGCCAGTGACCGAAATCGAACGCGCTATCGCCGCGGTCACCTTTCCCGAGCTCAAAGCGCCGCGGCTCAAGGCGGCCCTGGTCGCGATCACCGAGCGCACCGGCGCGCTTTCGCTGGACTTCCTGGCGCGCTACCGCACAGACAAGATCCGCGCCTGGCTGGAGCAGTTTGAAGGCGTGGGCGCGCAGGTCTCTGCGGCCGTGGTGAACTTTTCCACCCTGCGCCGGCGGGCGCTGTCGGTGGACGCCAACCATCTCCGGGTCATTCAGCGCCTGTGCGTGGTTCCGCGTGCCGACGCGGCGACCACGGAGGAGCGCCTGATGCGCCTTGTCCCCGAGACCTGGGACGCCGCGATGCTCGATGAGCATCATGCCCTGATCAAGCTCCACGGGCAAACCCTCTGCACCTTCAGCGACCCGCGCTGCCCCGAGTGCCCGCTGCTGAAGCTCTGCCCCACCGGCCAGCGCAACACCGCCGAGCTGCAACTGACGCCCGTGACAGTCGCCGGACAGCACTAGACGCTTGCTGCAGCGTTGTTTCACTCCGTGCGGGAGATAGATGTGTCTGATCGGTACAGTCCAGAGCGCCTCATCCCTCCATGGTGCAAGCCCTGACACAGAGGTTGCAGGAAAGCCCGCCGGAGTTGATGCCATCATCCAGAGACACCGGCTAACGGACAGGAAGCGCTCCACGCAAACGGAGCTGACCCACTCGCGCCGGTCGAGGAGGAGACTGCGTTGGCAGAGGGCCAGGGATCCCGGCTCGGTCAGGGCTTCTGGGAGACCGTTCGGAACATCGGCTGGGTGAGCTCCGGCAGGTTCCTCCGTATGGGCGGATCGCTGCTGGTAGGCACGCTGGTGGTGCGCTACCTTGGCCCAACCCAGTACGGCGCCTTTAGCTACGCCTTTGCCATCTACGGGCTCTTCAACATCGTCTCGAACCTTGGCCTTGACGTGCTGGTGGTCAGTGAGATCGCCCTGACACGGGACGTCGCCGCCGAAGAGCAGGTGCTGGGGACGGCGTTCTGGCTGAAGGTCGGCGCCAGCGTGCTCACCACGCTCGCGGCCATCGCCTACGCCTGGATTGCTCACCCCAACGACACGACCGTCATCCTCATCGTCGCCCTGCTTTCGGCAGCGTCGATCTCCCAAGGCCTGGATGTCGTCGACTTCTTCTTCCAGGCGAAGACGCGATCGCGCCTGCTCGTGGTGCCCCAGCTCATCATCTTCCTGCTCAGCAATCTCGCGCGCGTAGCCGCCGTCTTCTGCAAGGCTAGGCTCCTGACCTTTGGGGTGATCGCCGCGCTGGAGATCCTGGGCACCGAGCTGGCGCTCGCGTTTGTGTATAGCTTCCACCAGCGCAATCTGCGGCGATGGACCTTCCACAAGGACAAGAGTCTCGCCATGCTGAAGGCCAGCTGGCCCTTGCTGCTCGCCAGTCTGCTGGTGATCGTCTATATGCGCACCGACCAGATCATGCTGGGAACTCTTTCCACCAAGGCCGTGGTCGGCCAGTACGCCAGCGCCAGCCGGCTTTCGGAGATCTGGTATGCCATTCCGTCGCTGATCTGCACCAGCGTGATGCCACGCCTGCTGAAGCGAAAGCAGGACACACCGGAGCTCTACTACAGCCGGCTGCAGCGGCTTTATGATCTGCTCGCCGTGCTTAGCCTCGTGCTGGCCCTGGCTGTGACCTTTCTGGGGAAGTACGTGGTGCTGCTGCTGTTTGGACCGGCATATCTGCCCGCGGCCAGCATCCTGCGCGTCCACATCTGGACGGGGCCGTTCGTGTTCCTCGGGGTCGCTGCCGGCATGCAGCTGGTCCATGAGGGTCTGACCAAGATCTCACTCCAGCGCAGCCTCGCCGGCGCAGTTTTGAATGTGGTTCTGAACTTTCTGCTTGTTCCCCTGTATGGCGGCATCGGATCGGCGGTCGCGACTCTAATCACGCAGGCGTCTGTCTCGTACCTGCTGGACGCATTGAACCGGGAAACACGGCCGATCTTCCGGATGAAGACCCGAGCGCTGTTTGGGGTCTGGCTCGTGAACCTTCCGGTCCGGAACCAGGCGCTGAAGCCGGCGTGATCAAGATCGAGCTGCCATCGTTGCGGCACAGTGAACATTTACCGCAAAAGAGGAAGGGCTCGCGGAAGCGAGCCCTTGGGAGTTGGCGAAAGGTGGATTAGTGGCGGTCGCGGTGCTCGCCACCACCGCCGCCTTCGCCGCCATGCGGCGCGGGTGCGGCATGGGGTTGCGGCGCCGGGGCGGCGTGCGCCTGG